>JAPKBL010000020.1 GCA_028823415.1 Mariniblastus sp. | reverse complement strand
TCTTTTCTTCCATCTTCTTTTCTTCCATCTTCTTTTCTTCCATCTTCTTTTCTTCCATCTTCTTTTCTTCTATCTTAACGCAACTGATCAAACGCTCGAACGTCAACTTTCCAACGAGCCATTTCCGGAGACGATTTAAGCGACATCTTCTCCGAATTCTCGTGAGTCAGTTGATCCAGAATGCACCAGCAATTGGCATTTGCCTCTTTTCGGTTGCAAACTCGGTGATAAAAACTACCGAACGAAAAATCCGAACTTAATTCTCTTCCATCTCGGGATTCTCGTAAACCGTAATTCGCTTTCCGGCCTCAACATTTTCAAGAACCGTATTTTTCCCACTGGGCCACAACACTTCAATTCGGTCAACTGACTCAACACTTCCCAAACCGACATGGATTCTTTGGGCGTTGACACCCGAAAGCCCTTCGCCGCATGAGAGCTGGAATAGACGTTCGCTTCCTGGCGTCGTTACTTTCACCATTGCCCCAAAGGCGTCTCGCGAACTCCACTCGTCGCTAGGCAAAGTTGATGTTTGTCCACCGACGAGTGAAATTTCGAGAAACTGATTATCGATCTCAGCTTGATCGCCAATCTTATTCCTTACGATTCGAAAACGCGGATGGTTCGAACTGGCAACACCAAGGTCAAGCCAGCCATCACGATCATAGTCAAACAGCACAAAGCTTCGGCCGTCGGACATGAAATCCACACCGGAAATGAGCGAAAGGTCTCGATAATTACCGTCTTTACGAAAGAAAATTCGATTTCTCTCCTGACCACTCAATGAATTACTGTTGAGATGCCTTTCGCCTTCTGGAGGCTGGTCCGTCCATTCAAAAAAGATAGTTCGTGTCGACTCAGGCGACCCCCATTGTTCGGCCATTGAAAATTCTGAGTCACGTCCTACACCGAAGCGAACTGCTTCGCGCCAAAGACAACTTCACAAATCGATTTTGGTTTTGACCTCTGCTGGCGCCGAGTAACAACCGCTGGGAACGTAAAGATCGAGCTCCCCGTCATTGTCAAAATCAGCAAACTGCCCACCGAAAGACCAACCGACCCGCGCGACATGCTGTTGATCTTCATCAGGCCCGGCAATTTGCCGAAACTCCCCACCCTCGTTCTCAAACAAGAAATTGCCATGGGCCGACACCTTAAGCCTTGGATCTGATCCTTCGACCTGATCCACAATTCGATTGCCTGCCTTGGAATACATATTGGAAACATATAAATCAAGATCGCCGTCATTATTGAAATCGCCCCAGGAGCACCCCATCCCGAACCCCATATCCATGGTTGGAATGATGTCCGAAGTGACGTCGACGAATTCAGGTTTGAAACTTCCTTGTGCGGTGTCATTTCGCAAAAACACATCGGGAGAAAAGTCATTACAGATATAGAGGTCCGGATCTCCGTCGCTGTCGTAATCAACCCAAGAGCTTTGATAAGAGCCTCGATACTGCTTCAGTTCATCGGAAATCTTCGTCCACTCAAATCCTCCTCCACGATTCATGAGAAGAATGTTGGGAGGTCCACCCCGATCCACAAATTTATCAGCCCGTTCAATTTTCAGCCGCGTTTTTAGTTGCTCTTTTTCCGTCGTGATAAACCCGATCCAATCTTCAATGGGGCCGGTTCCGGTCGCGTAAGTACTAAGATACATATCCAACAGCCCATCACGATTAATATCGGCTACCGAAATCGCATTCACGCAACGGGTGTCTTTCAACACCCGATTGATCTCCTCGTGAGGAATAAATTTTCCATTTTGATTTTCATAAAACAAGCTTGGCACGAGTGACAGCCCAAGCATTAAATCAGAATCGCCGTCATTGTCGTAATCAAAGAAGTAGCCGCAGGTCACCATCTCTTCTAGCTCAAGCCCAACCTCGCACGTCACATCGGTAAACGTACCGTCACCGTTGTTGCGCAACATCTGCGGAGGCTGCCACCGATCGGTTACGAATAAATCATCATATCCGTCTTGATTAAAATCCACCGAACTGACCGCGGGGTACTGCCCCACTGAAGTCCAGTCATTGCAACCCTTGTATTCCGCGCGGGCTGCGAAATTCGCCACCATTTCCTGCCTTTGCTTCCGCGACTGACCGCCAGATGCATCGGCCTGACGCACGGATTCCTCCAGTTCATCACAACGCTGAATGATTAAATTCTCATGAGACGCCGTCGATAGCTTTGCTAAAGTTTTGGGATCGGTAATCGCCTGCTTGGTGACGTCTTCAAACAAAGGGGACGCCGAGGCGATTACTTTTAGCTCCTCTTGTTTCCACTGAGCTATTTTCCAATCGTCCGCTCCGGATCGATGCCATACCCAAGTCTGATAACCAATCACACCGAAAAGTGCACCGTCTGCTGCACGCATGCGCCCTTCAAATTTTGTCGCCATTTCAAAGTCACCGTCGGGCAACAGTTGCCCCGAGAGCACTCCGAACTGAGCGTTCTCGAATTTGTTTTGACGCAATAAAGGTTTCCAGATTTCCCGAAAGCTCAAAGATTGCGGCGCCTCCGAAATTGGCCAAAAAACCTCTGTTGCCAAATCCTGTCGTACCGGGGACGAGTTGGATCCCTCGGCGGCGGTCTTCTCAATTAGACTCTGAAAATCAACATCCTCAAGTCCACGACATTGCATCGTCTCGACCACAAACGCCGACGTATCGAAATCGGAATCTAACAGGGAGCGCCCGAGTAAACTCTTTTTCCCGGACAAGGACTGAATCAAGGTCTCAGAATCGGTGATCCCTTTGATGCTTGCCTGTTCAGGAGAGAGCGATACTTTTTCGATTACCTCCTCAGGAGCATCGGATTTCTTGATCGGCTCAGAATTCCCATTACACCCCAGAAGAGCAAAACCAAGGCCAGCGATTAAAATTCGATTAAGAGCATTCATGTATCCAGACTATCGACAACCACCTAGACCGTCAAATTAATCCGAGCTCGTTCACTCAAGATTGAAGCACCCACCGCATGACTCAACCCTTTCAACCGAATTGTTTGTTTGCACGCTTACAAAAAATGACTCCACCGGATCTGTACAGCGCTGCCCAAGGGACACTCACTCCCCTGCAGGACGATGCTTTGAGACTCTCGAAATGAGAGAAAACACCCAACCGCCCCGATTTAGCGCATAAAAAAACCCGCAGATTACACTACGGGTTTGATGGATCTCCGTCGTTTTTCGCGACTATTCGTCACCAGCCTTGAGCCATGGTGTCAGCGTTGGCGTGTACTCACAAATCTCATCATCACCAAAATAGAGATTAATTTCTCGAGCTGACGCTTCAGGTCCATCAGAGGCATGAACGAGATTCATTTGACGACTGCTACTAAAATCGCCTCGAATCGTTCCCGAAGCAGCTTTCAATCCGTTGGTTGCCCCCAGCATCTCACGAACGACCCGAATGACTTCGAGCCCTTCAAGCACCAACGCCACTACAGGCGCCCCGGTGATAAATTCTTCAAGACCGGGATAAAACGGCTTTTCCACGTGTTCAGCGTAGTGCTGCTTGGATAATTCGGGGGTCACCTGGATCAACTTCATCGCAATGATGTTGATGGCTTTTTCCTCGAATCGAGAGATGATGGTGCCCACGAGCCGCCTTTGAACGCAGTCGGGCTTAAGTAATACGAGTGATCTTTCCATCGCGGTAGATTAACCTCAGTTAAGTGTTTAGTTGTTAATGTGTTTGGTTGATATTTTAATTGCCAAAAATCGGCTGTGACGCGGATTCTAACAGATGTTTTCCCCTTTCGAAAACCGGTAATATCTGGGAAACTCTGTCTCCTTGATAATTCCGTTCACTATTTGAACGGGGAACGAAAGGCTCCGTGAGCGTCTCCCTTGAGCCGACGCCAAAACAGAGGAAACATTTGCCAATCGGATCGTTATCGTCAAGAACCCGATCGGCTGGTACATTTTAGGTACCGATATCGATAGAAAACGACTAAATTACAGTGACAAAATCAATGTGATTTTGCAACACGATCCGACTACCGTCTGAGTTTGTTACGAGTTTCGAATGATAAGTGCCAACGAACAGTTTCCGCCCACGCAAAAACCTTCCGAATCCGTGTCCGGTGTTACCGTACGACTCGCCGGTGACTCAGGAGACGGCATGCAGTTGTTGGGAACCCAACTCACCAACACGTCCGCTTTGTCCGGGAATGACGTCGCCACGTATCCCGATTTCCCTGCAGAGATCCGCGCGCCACGAGGAACCAGAGCGGGTGTTAGCGGTTTTCAAGTTCAGTTTTCTGCAGAAGAAATCTTCACCCCCGGCGATGGACTCGACGCCCTCGTTTGCATGAACCCGGCAGCCTTGGTCACCAATCTCTCCGACCTAAAGTCCACAGGGATTCTGATCGTCAACTCTGATAGTTTTAACGCGAAAGATTTGAAACTCGCAAAACTGGCAGACAACCCGCTGGAAGACGGTACGATTGAAAACTATCGAACGATCCGAGTTCCCATGACAACCATGACTCGGGGAGCCGTCGAACCCACAGGACTCTCGGTCAAGTTAGCCGACCGCTGTAAAAACTTTTTTGCAATGGGATTGGTATTTTGGCTTTACGGAAGAGACGTCGATCCGACATTGCGTTTTATCGAGAACAAGTTTTCGTCCAAGCCCGAAATCGCCGAAGCCAATCGTTTAGCACTCAAGGCCGGCTGGCACTACGGGGAAACAACCGAGGACTTTGCCTCCACCTACCAAGTCCCCAAAGCTGAATTAAAACCGGGCACTTACCGAAACGTGATGGGCAACCAGGCACTCGCCTGGGGCTTGATTGCGGCATCGAAGTTAAGCGGTAAAGAATTATTCCTTGGTTCCTACCCGATCACACCTGCCAGCGATATCCTTCACGAACTAAGCAAACATAAAAACTTTGGCGTCAGGACTTTTCAAGCCGAAGATGAAATCGCGGCGGTCTGCTCGGCAGTCGGCGCGGCATTCGGCGGAAGCATGGCCGTCACCACCAGCAGCGGCCCAGGCATCGCGCTCAAGGGAGAGGGCATGGGCCTCGGCCTGATCCTCGAACTTCCCATGATCATTATCGATGTCCAGCGAGGAGGTCCCAGCACCGGCCTGCCGACCAAAACGGAACAATCTGACTTGATGATGGCGATGTACGGTCGAAATGGTGAATCACCCTTACCCATCATTGCGGCCCGAAGCCCAAGCGATTGTTTCCAGACCGCAATTGAAGCCTGGCAAGTCGCTACCCGCTATATGACGCCGGTTATCATTCTCTCTGACGGCTATATCGCCAACGGGGCAGAACCTTGGAAAATCCCTGAAATCGATAAGTTACCCAAAATCGAAGTCAGCCACCCCACCCAATTCAACGGTGATGATGAGTTCCTGCCTTACAAACGTGACGAAAACCTAGCGCGCCCCTGGGCTTTGCCAGGCACCCCCGATTTGATGCATCGCGTTGGGGGACTCGAAAAAGAAGATGGCACCGGCAATGTGAGTTACGATCCTGCAAACCACCAACACATGGTTGAAACACGTGCTAAAAAAGTTGAATTGGTCGCCGATTTCGTCGAAGAAGCCGAACTTGAGGGCAGCGACACAGGAACCCTTGTGATCAGTTGGGGAGGAACCTATGGTGCCTGCCATACGGCAGTCCAAACCTGCCTCGCCGAGGGCATGAGCGTAGGACACGTCCACCTGCGATGGGTCAATCCGTTTCCGAGAAACCTCGAATCACTGATGGAGCAATACGATCATATCATTGTGCCCGAACTCAATACCGGACAAATGTCCGCGTTGATCCGTCAACAGTTTCTTGTAGATGTGGTGGGCATTAATAAAATCCAAGGCAAACCTTTCCACGTCAATGAAATTGTCGACGGCATCAAGGCCGCCACCGGAGAGGTCGTCAGCTAATTCCTTACGACTTGAACGCCGTCCAACCCTGACTTCTTATTACCAATTCAAAGTATTGAACAATGAGTACTGAACTACCTGTCCTGAAACCAGCTGACTTTGCCTCGGACCAAGACGTGCGATGGTGCCCAGGTTGCGGCGATTATTCAATTCTCGCACAGATGAAAAAAGTGCTTCCTGAAATTGGATCCACGCGAGAAAACACCGTATTCATTTCGGGAATCGGCTGCTCCAGTCGATTCCCTTATTACATGAACACTTATGGCCTGCACAGCATTCATGGACGTGCCCCCGCTTTCGCAACAGGTCTCAAATCAACCCGTCCAGAACTTGACATCTGGGTAATCACCGGCGATGGCGATGCGTTGAGCATTGGTGGAAATCATTTTATGCATATCGTGCGACGAAATGTTGACGTTAACATCATCCTCTTTAACAACGCAATTTACGGACTGACCAAGGGGCAGTACTCACCCACTTCAAAGGTGGGCACAGTTACTAAAAGTACTCCCCGCGGTTCAATCGACCACCCGCTTAACCCAATCTCCGTTGCCATTGCCGCCGAAGCAACTTTCGTGGCTCGGTCAATTGACACCAACATCAAACACCTCGTCGCGATGATGAAGCGTGCAGCAGCCCACAAGGGAACTTCTTTTTTAGAAGTTTATCAAAACTGCAATGTCTTCAACGACGGCACTTGGGATTACGCTAAGAACAAGAACACAAAAGCGGAAACTACGCTCTTACTCGAGCATGATAAACCGCTGATCTACGCCGGCGGTACCAAAGGAATTCAACTCAACGGATTTAACCCCGAGGTCGTCGAACTCGCCAACGTAGCCCAAGATGATCTCCTATTTCACGATGAAAAAGCCCCCAACTCACAGCTTGCGTTTTTGTTGAGCCGAATGCGACATCCAGAATTCCCAGAACCGATTGGCGTATTCCGGGATATAGACCGACCGACTTACGACGAAATGATCAACTCCCAAGTCGACGAGGCTGTTTCCGAAAAAGGGGCAGGGGAGCTGCAAAATCTGTTCCACTCAGGCGAAACTTGGCAGGTCGATTAACGCCAAGGCCAATCGTGATCGATCGTCCGTGGAGCCTGCCCAAACGGTGACCATTCACGGCAACGCCGACCGATGCCTTACAAGCCGCGCCGATGAATCTGGGGTAAAGTTTTGAAAAACAAGATTCTCGTGGCCAGCGAATTCGGATCTGTCAACGGCGGTGAGAATTCGTTTCTTACCCTCGTCGATGGCCTGCGGACATGTGGCTGGGAATTCACAGCGGCGGTCCCCCAACAGTCACCCTTTGCCGATCGACTACGCGAAGCCCAAGTCGACGTGGTCGACTTTTGCATGCACGACAAAAATCGTGTTAAGAAATCCCAGATAGAAATCCGCGAAGAATTCGCAACTCTCTCTAACAGGACAGGCTGCGATCTGGTTCATTGCAACAGCCTTTCAACAAGTCGAATCTGCGGACCGGTTTGTCGGTCGCTGGCCATCCCAAGCCTTGGATATCTCCGCGACATTCTAAAGGTCAGCAAGACGGCAATGTCCGACCTTAACCAAATCGACCGGCTGATTGCTGTCTCTCAAGCCACCAAAACATACCACTGCGAGCGCGGCCTCGATTCGTCCAGGACTTCTGTCGTCCACAATGGTGTAGACAGTACGATCTTCTATCCTACCGAGAAACCTGCTAGTCAACCGGAAACGCAGAACTTACCTTCGACACCAATTCATCCCAAATTATTATTCGTGGGACAAATTGGAATTCGCAAAGGAGTCGATTCTTTAATCGACGCATTTCTTCAGGTTGCTCTGGAAATCCCCACCGCTCAACTCGCGATCGTTGGGCAACGTTACTCACAGAAACAGGAGGCGATCGAATACGAACGGAAATTAATACACCAAGCAGAAAATTCTGAATTCGGAAACCAAGTATCCTGGCTTGGCATCCGCGATGATATTGCCGACCTAATGCGACAGTCAACGATCTTGATTCACCCCGCTCGCCAGGAACCACTGGGACGCGTCTTGCTGGAATCAGCCGCCAGCGGTCTCCCTATGATCGCAACCCACGTCGGTGGAACGCCGGAGATATTGACATCTCCTGAATTCGATAATTTATTGGTTCCGCCAGAGAGTCCAATGGAAATCGCAGAAAAAGTTATCGAACTCTCGACTTCAAAACAAAAATTAAATGCAATCGGCTGCCAACTAAGAGCGATGGCGATCGCCAACTTTTCGGTGGAAGCGTGTGTCACAGAAATCGACCGGCATTATCGCAGACTTCTTCGATTGGCGTAGCCAAGAAAGCGATCTGCACCAAGCGATACATTCCATCTAACCCAAATGCACACTTGATTCGATTGATATGGTGGCCAAAATCAAATGGTCGCCTGCCTCGGGCGGTTCGAATCGAATTTTCATGCTTAAACGGGCTAAACGGAAAAATCCACTCCCGATTCCGCCGCATTCTCAATTCCATGGTTGAAGTTGCACCAAGCGAGTGCAAGAATATCCTTGTCGGGCACGGTAAAATCCTTCTTTGGTAGCGTTATGTCGAAGATCACAAAAAATGACTTCATAAAAGCCTTAAAACAAAGTGGGATCGTTGAACTAAGCCAACTCCAAGAACTGCTCAACAACCACCCCACCGAAACCCCGGAGGCTGTTGCCCAACTGTTCATCCGTGAAGAGCTGATCACGACCTGGCAGGCCAAATTTCTAATGACCGGGCGGACGAGGCTGGATGTCGGGAGCTACCGTCTCCTCGAACGCATTCATCGAGACGAATTAGGAGATCGCTTGCTTGCGATCCATACTTCATTGGCTCGAAAAGTTGACATTCAAATTCTCCCGGCCGAGCTCACAGAAGACCAAAAAAACTGCGATCGCTTCATTCAGAAAGCGAGCCTCGCCGCTCAGTTGGATCACCCACATCTGACCCACGTCTTCGACATCGACCAGGAAGGGGGCAGGTACTTTCTGGTTACCGAGCATATCGAAGGGCAAACGCTGGAAAAATCGACAGGCATTGAGTTCGATGAACTGCTCATCGCGAAAATCATACAGCAGGCAATCGATGGTCTGCAGCATGCTCACCAATTGGATGTCGTGCACGGCTGGATCGGCAGAGAGGATTTGATACTCGATGCCCAGCAAAATCTTAAAATCCAAAACCTTCCATTATCCCCTCTCCGAAGACAACTTTCTGGTACCAAGGAACAATCAACAGCCGCACAGGATTTTTCCGCGATGGCGGCCATCGGACAGTCACTGCTGAAAGAATCAAATCTCGAGGAAACCGATTTAGGAGTAGAATTGTCGGGTCTGCTAACGCAGTTGCACGACGCCTCTCCGGAGTCGACCAAGAACGTTTCGGGCGCCCTGCTGAGCCTCATTCAGATCAATGCTGCCCCGGAGCCCATGGATTTCGGCGGGTTTGACCAACCCATCGCGAGCACGGCACTCGCCCCTCGCAAGATGAAAAAAATTGAAATAGAACCAGAAGCCCCTCCTCTGCTCAAAGAACCCAGGGGGCTAGGTCGCCTTTGGCGGGACAATCCGGTCGCAGTTATCGCGACATCCTGCGTGCTTGGCTTGTTTTTGATTGTGGCTTCCGTTTTCGGTGCCATTACCGCGTTAAATTTCTCCAAGTCAACCACAACAGTTACGGCCAATTTAGTTCCATCCGTTGCGTCACTGGAGACCACCCCACCAGAAGGTACTGGCCAGGAGGGGGAGCCGCCCACAACGGACAAGGAAATGCAAAAATTCCTTGACAATCTTGACGAAAACAATTCGAAAAACCTACGAGACGCCCAAGACACAAACGTTCCGCCGGTAAACCCCAACCCCAACCCCAAGGTTGACAACCCAACGCCTCCCGTCGGGGATAAGACTCCGCCCAAAACAACTCCGCCAGTGGTCGTAAAGCCAGAGCCAAAAACCGACTTAACCATCATCAGCGGAATTGCTGAAAAAACGCAAGAAGTTCTCAACCAAGGTGACGTCAAGACCATCGACCAAATGGCGAAAATGAGCCCAACCGAAATTAAGCTGGCATTACAAAAAGGTGGCCGGGATACGGCAAACGAAATGAAATCCTACCGATCTTGGATTCAACAGTCCAAAGAGATCATTGGCGATACTTCCCCCATGAAGCAATCGCAACCGGTTGTCGCGACGACGAAACCTAGTCAACCAGTCGCCGCAAAAACCCCGTTTGCTAATTTCCCAGAGCAGGTCAGCTTGCCTGCAATCGAAAACACAAAAGAGAAAAAACTTGCCGACCTCGTCATTAAACGACAGTACTTGCTGGGGGTCGAAATCATTTGTGAGGAAGGCGTTGCCCGCAGCAAGCCTGTTTTCGAACTTGAACGATCCAACGACGATAAACAAAAATGGAATGTGACGGTTCGTAAAAGTGCGAAACAGCGGCCACTTCCAATCGCAACCTTCCGGAAATCAGAAAATGAATTTCTGTTTCAATGGCTCGCCGAAGCCTCAACCGACAAAACCGCAGCGAAGTTAGCGAGCAACCTGCGAAACTGTTTATTAAAATTAAAACTCCCCGAAGACCAGGGAACAATTGTTTTCCTCCGAACTCCGATCAAAATCCCAGACCTACGGCTCGACAAAGAATCATTTTCCAATGAGTTAGAACTTTTGATTCCGGCCATGCCAGCGCCCGAAACGATCGTCGTCGACGTTCTCCCGCTACGCATCAAAGGTGTTGAAACTGCCATTCCTAATTCGCGCGTTGAAAAGAATATGCCAGCCAAAGTCTGGTTGAAGCGAAGTGATAAAACTGGATTCATGTGGATCCAAGTTGCCGGCGACCTCCGTTCAAAATTGACTCTCAAAAGTAATTTGGTGATGAGAGACTTCAATGGAAATATCACGCCTGTCCAATCCCCCAAGATGCTCGAGAATCTCGCAGCTACCATGGAAAACATGAGAAAACAGTCACAAGCGATGCATCAGGGCTACAGCAGCGTTCATCCCGGTCCAAATTTCGCAACCCAGAGAAACAAACTGGCTGCGACCCATCAGCAACATAACCAGACAAACCAAAAGTTAAACGACTACCGTGCTACCGTACCCAAGATCATTGGGCAGCCGATCACCGTTCGGATTTACGCAAAACTTGGAAATTATCAGGTTCCGCTCGCTGTTTCTGACCCCGAACTCAAGCAGCCAAAGAAATAACCTACCGGTTTAAAATCTCTCCGGCCTTCGACCGTTGATACCCAATCCACACGGCGTTAGGTCCTTGATGAGTCGCCAAAACATCGGTGACTATTTCAAGCTAACCCCGTCAAACTCACCGGGAGACCGACTTAACCTCACGGCATATTTCAGAATCTCCGGGATGTTCCCCCGACTCTTAATCCGATAACATTTGTGTTTGATACTTCAACAGATTTCAAGAAAACTTAGCACGATGATTAGAGTTGGCATTGTAGGTGGCACCGGATATACCGCATTGGAACTCATCAAAATTCTGTTGCGGCATCCCGATGTTTGCATCACACAATTAACGTCAAGAGATGAGTCCTGTCCAACGCTGGCGGAAGTGCACCCCCAAATTCGTGAGCGACTGGATCTTAATTTCTCTTTGTTTGAAATCGACTCGTTTGCAGAACAGGTTGATTTTGCATTTTGCTGTCTTCCGCATGCCGCATCGGCAGAAATTGTCAAACAGCTCCTTGAACGCGGCATCAAAGTCGTTGATTTTAGCGCAGACTACCGACTCAATGATGCCGCCACTTTTGAGACATGGTACGGCGTTGAGCACCCGGATGCCTCACGAGTTGGAACCGTCCCCTATGGGATCCCAGAACTGTTTCGATCCGAAATTAAAAACGCAGAACTAGTCGCCAACCCAGGCTGTTTTCCAAGCTCTGCGTTACTTCCATTGGCGCCACTGCTAAGTCAAAACCTCATCGAAACCACACCCATTATTGTCGATTCGAAAACAGGTGTCTCCGGTGCTGGTAGAAAACCCAATCTTAAATTCCATTATCCAGAATGCAATGAATCGGTCGCTGCCTATGGGGTTGGCAGTCATCGGCACATGCCCGAAATCAATCAGATCATTGAGCGCCTTTGCAATCAAACGATTACGGCCACCTTTACGCCACATTTGATTCCAATGGACCGCGGAATTCTTTCGACGATTTACGTGAACCCAAAGCCGGGAATCGATGCGCGTGCACTTCAACACGCCTTGAAAGAGACTTATCACCAGGAGACGTTCGTTCGGATCACAGACACCTTGCCGCACACGAAAGACGTTACCCACACCAATTTTTGCGACATTTCAATTGCTCAATGCGGAGAGATGGCGGTCATCGTGAGCGTTCTCGACAACCTCATCAAAGGTGCTTCCGGAGCTGCGGTTCAAAATTTCAATTTGATGTTGGATTTACCCGAGACCACCGGCCTCGTTTGAAACAAGAGCGCTTCGGCCTCGGTCAATGATACCTAGCTGATATAACTCACCATTGTCATCGGTCAGTTTAACACACCACTAATAAACAAAAATCACTTACTCGGAACATTGAGATGGGACTTCCCAACGGTTTTGAATTCACTGGAGTCGCCTGCGGCATTAAAGCCTCTGGCAAACTCGACCTGGCAGTTATTTCTTCGAAGACACCCTGTGTCGCGGTGGGGGTCTACACACAAAATGTTGTCAGGGCAGCAAGTATTGAGTGGGATCAACAACTGACACCTACCAATCACTTCAAGGCACTGATCATTAATTCAGGCAATGCCAACGCCTGCACAGGTCAGCAAGGAATGGACGACAACCAGGCGATCGCCGCGGTCGCTTCCCAGTATTTGAAAACCGAAGAAAACCAAGTGCTGGTGCTTTCAACTGGTGTTATCGGGCAACACCTCCCCATGCCGGAAATTGTTCAAGGGATCGAACAGGCAATCTCAGAACAGGGCAGTTCACAAGATCATTTTGAGCGTGCGTCTCTGGCAATCCTGACGACTGACAAAGGCCCAAAAACAGTTGGATCTGTGGTTTCCACTGAATCTGGGGAGATCCGAATTGCCGGAATTGCCAAAGGGGCGGGAATGATCGGACCGAAAATGGCGACCATGCTCGCCATCATCCTGTCAGATGTGAAAATCAGCTCAAACAGGGCTCAGCAAATTTTAAACCGCGCCGTTGAAAAGTCGTTTAATCGAATCAGCGTCGAGGGCCACACCAGCACCAACGATGCCTTGATTATGATCTGCAATGGAAGCTCGGATGTCGAACTCAATTCCGAGGAATCAATTCTTGCATTTGAAAATGCAGTCACCGAAAACTGCATTGAACTTGCCAAACAAATCCCCGCCGATGGCGAAGGGGCAAGTCACTTGATCACCATCGACATTACCGGTGCAACCAACGATCAAGAGGCCGATTCTGTGGCGAGAACCGTCGCAGCGAGTGCGTTGGTGAAAACAGCGATCACGGGCGCAGACCCAAACTGGGGACGCATTGTTTCCGCGGCTGGTTACGCAGGTGTTGAGATGGATGTCTCGATGACCAGTCTAAAACTCAACGGCTATCTTGTTTTTGAAAATGGGCAGCCCGTCGATTTCGATGCGAGACGAATCAGCCAAGATTTGAAGAACCAGTTTGAAACCTTCATTGAATTAACCATCGGAGGTGGGGCAGGTTCCGCAAGGCACTGGACCAGTGACCTGACCCCGGAATACGTTCGATTCAATTCGGAATACACGACTTAGTTCACAAACGATGCCGCACTGTAATATTAAGTAACTAACCATAGTCTCTGTACATCCGCAGCATTCGACTGTTGTCGATTCCTATTCTTGTGCTCTCCCGTTAGCGATACGCCGAGAAACTGTGTTTTCATTAAAATCGTTTTAACCGTTTTATTTTATCAATTTTAGAATTGATAAAATCCGTTACCGGCCTCTCACTTTCTAATCTGGCCTATTTTTTTAAGTGGCGGAAAGTCACTCAAAAACGACTTTCTCACCCCGTGTTGGACAGGGCCAGTAATGATTACTGGCCCTGTTTTTCGTTCGGAACCCAATACTCGGTTTAAACCCGGTGTCGCGGCACCAATGAGCGTCCCCGTTTTTCATTCCTATTCGGGGATTAAATCAAAAGGCGTACATCTAGCCGCTAACTTCGGCACTCTCTCGAAGAACAATTCAGCCGAGTTACAGACCAGGGGAAACCGAGGTTGTCTACGAAATATTGATCGAAGGACAGGCTCAAAAACTCGAATCTCTCGCGTTGTTTGACTATTTTAACGAACATTTGCCGATGTCGGTTGACATCCGTCGGCGTCTACATACCCTTTATCGATACGCAATTGGTTGATTTCTTTATCGATGCGATGAGTAACGGTGAATATTGAACCGAAATTGAGCGAGTTTCAATTTCACATGACAATGAGGCAGAGAAAAAATGGTAGATGACGATCTTGTAGATCCACTGGACGCTCCCGGCGATGACAAAACCACGTCCGAGGACGATGCGGTTGACGATTCAATTGAGGATGTTTCCGCCGAACCAATTGATAATCTTGAAATTGAAATCATCGATGAGATCGACGAAGACGATTTTGATGAAGATTTTGATGACGATTTCGAAGAAGAAATCAAGGGTGAGTACGATCTGGCAGACGATCAATACGGCACCGAATTTGAAAAAGAATTTGGCCATCTAACGAATCCGGCAGCGACTCCTCCTAAAAAATCGGCGGAAAGCAAGAAAGATGCCGAGAAAAAGAAGCGTTAACTTCAACTGCAGGGCTCCCTCGCTTTGGGAATTCAATTCCGGCAGAACACTCGGTCAATGATGGACTGCGAAACGCAAGATCGGAAATAGCGAGGTGATAATGTGTTGGATTACTGATCTGACGCCACATTTCTCTACGATGACTGCGCAAGACGACAACCCCCTCCGACTCGCTTTGGCAGAGTCCGTCATTTACACATGACGCTCCTTTGGGGATACTATGAGTAGCGCGGCTCATGGGTCGAGGCGAGTTTCCTCGAAATATCATCCTGACATTTGTCACGACCAGATCCGCGTTTTATTTCCAACGTCGAACTGTATTATTCGCTTGTGAGCTTTGAGATATGTCTACTCCGCTGAAGGATTCCAGCATGTTCCGCCCCTTCGAAAACAAACCCAGTTTCCCTAAACAAGAAGAGGCAATATTAGACTTTTGGCGTGAAAGCGAAATCTACGACAAATCTCTCGCTCAACGAACTGAGGGGCCGCGTTACGTATTTTACGAAGGCCCTCCAACAGCTAATGGAAAACCCCACCCCGGCCATTGCCTTACCCGAGCGATTAAAGATTTATTCCCTCGTTACAAAACAATGCGTGGCTATTATTGCGAACGTAAAGCGGGCTGGGATACGCATGGCCTCCCCGTCGAGGTTGAAGTTTGCAAAGAGATGGGAATTCATTCCAAAGAGGAAATTGAAGAATTCGGGGTGGAGCCTTTCATTCAGAAATGCCAAAAATCGGTTTGGCAGTACATGCAAGATTGGGAAAAGCTCACCGAGCGACTCGGTTTTTGGGTTAAATTGGACGACGCGTACGTAACCTATCACCAAAGTTACGTCGAATCCGTTTGGTGGTCACTCAAAAACCTCTTTGATCGAGACCTACTCTACAAGGGTCACAAAATCATCTGGTGGTGGGCGCAAGGCGGAACCGCACTCAGTAGCGGTGAAGTCGGTCAAGGTTACAAGACAGTCATGGACCCTTCAGTCTACGTACTGTTTCCACTGGTCAACCGTGAAAACACAAGCTTGCTAGTGTGGACCACGACACCCTGGACTTTGCCGAGCAACCAATTTGCGGCGGTCAATGAGAAAATCGAATACGTTACCGTTTACGACCCGGAGCTGGAGCAAAATATCATTTTTGCAAAAGACCTTGTCGAGAAAATGAGCCTTAAGGTTAAACGTGAATTGGAAGTCAAATCGGTTGAAATGGGTTCCGAACTGGTCGGTGAACGGTATGTTCCCCCTTTCGATTACTACTATAAAACTCAAGCCGATCTGACTGGCGAACTGCTGGACGGAACAGAAGAACACCTCGCATGGCGCGTGACCGCTGCGAATTTCGTGACCACGGACAGTGGAAGCGGCGCCGTTCACGAAGCTCCCGCCTTTGGCGAAGTCGATTATGAACTGCTTGTCGCAGAGCAGGATCGTTACAAACCAGGGCAGGGGCCCAAAATGATTTGCGCCGTCGCTCCCAACGGAAAATTTACCGCCGAAGCCCCTGACTACGAAGGGCAATGGGTAAAAGACGCAGACAAACCCATCACGCGTCAAATAAAAGATAACGGAAAGCTCTACCATCAGGAACAATATCAGCACGAGTATCCATTTTGTTGGAGAGCCGATGATGATCCGCTAATTCAGTATCCTCGAGAAAGCTGGTTTATCCGGACCACGCAATTCAAAGACCAAATGCTCGCTAACAATCGTGAGATTAACTGGCAGCCCGAACACATTAAAGAAGGGCGATTCGGTAATTTCCTCGAGTCTAATGTTGATTGGGCGCTCTCAAGAGAACGATACTGGGGAACGCCGCTGCCAATCTGGACGTGCGAGAGCACTGGGAAATTTGAAGCTGTAGGCAGCTGGGACGAACTGATGTTGAAACCAGGTGCCACCGGAATGGAAGTCTGGGAATCAGCCAAGGCTGCCAATCCAGAACTACCCGACGACCTCAAGGTTCACAAACCCTACATCGACCACATCTCCTACGATTCCCCGTTCGAGGCAGGGTCTACAATGCACCGCGTCCCTGAAGTAATCGATTGCTGGTACGACAGCGGAGCGATGCCGTTTGCCCAGTGGGGGTATCCGCATCAAGGAAAAGAAAAATTCGAATCACAGTTTCCGGCTGACTTCATCAGCGAAGCTCTCGACCAAACTCGCGGATGGTTTTATAGCCAATTAGCGATCAGTACGATGCTCTTTGGTGATCAAGCGTCGGAGACGCACAAAACGATTCCCTATCCACATCCGTTCAAAAACTGCATCGTGCTTGGCTTGATGCTCTCGGAGTGGTGGCAGGACAAAGAAAAAAACATCTACCTGACGCCAGAAGAAGCGAAGTCAGCGCCGACAAAAACAACGCAAACCGTTGGAAAGATGTCGAAAAGCCTTCGCAACTACCGCGCACCTCAGGAAATTTTCGACCAGTACGGAGCCGACGCATTGCGCTGGTACTTCTTTGCCAAGCAACCGCCGTGGACCTCAATCCAATACAGCGAGCGTCAGATCAAAGAGAGTATTCCCGAATTCCTGCTGCGACTCTGGAATGTCTATAACGGATTCTTCATTCAGTATGCCAATCTCGATGGATTTTCTCCAGCTTCGCTCACAAATCCTGGCCAATTAGCGGCCGACAATTTCTCAGACGGCCACGGCTATCGACCGGTTGACCAACGAAGTGAATTAGATCGTTGGATTTTAAGCGAACTCCACCGCACGCTTTCTGTGGTTATTGAATCCATGGATCAATATGACAATTACCGAGCCTGCACCGAAGTCACCGCTTTTGTTGACGCCCTCAGTAATTGGTACGTGCGTCGCAGTAGGGATCGATTCTGGTCAAAAGACAAATCGGCTCCGGAAAAACTCGATGCCTACTGGACGCTGTACGAATGTCTCACGACGACGGCCAAAATGGTCGCTCCGTTTGTTCCGTTTATGGCGGAAACTATCTGGCAAAATCTGAGTAGTGTGTTTGAGGGCCGTGCGACTGAGAGCGTTCATTTATGTGACTTCCCAACACCTGACCCAATGATGATCGATGCAGATCTATCACGGCGGATGGGCCTGCTTCGTGAGATTGCCTCGTCTGGACTCTCTGCCAGAATGAACGCACAGTTGAAAGTACGTCAACCACTCTCAGGCGTGACCGTGGTGCTCAACGAACCACTTGATCAGGCGTGGCTTGAGACGCATGGCGAATTGCTAAAAACGGAACTCAATGTTAACCAAGTGACCTACACGACTGATGCAGGCGAATTTGTTACTTACCAGGTAGTTCCCAATTTCAAACGCCTCGGACCCCGCGTTGGAAAATTGATGCCAAAACTCAAAGCAGCGTTTCAAGAGGCCGATGGAGCAGCCATGCTGGCTGAACTGACTCAAACGAATCAATCTTCGCTTACCATCGAGGACCAATTGATCACACTCGATCAAGACGATGTTGAAGTACGCCTGCAGGCCAACGAGGGCTGGGCAGCCGCCCAAGGACCTCAGGCCGTAATCGTTCTCGCCACTGAGCTGACTCCCGAGCTTATTCGCTCTGGACTCGCGCGCGACGTTAATCGGCTCGTTCAGGATCGCCGTAAAGAACTAGACCTTGAACGATCCGATAGCATTGAATTGAATCTGGTCACCGAATCGGATGATTTGAAACAAGCGATCTTGGAAAACTCCGATTATCTCATGGGGGAAACGCTCGCAACCCACTTGGGTGACCAGGAACCCTCAGGTGCCTTCGCCGTTAAAGAATGCAATGTGGGCGATGGGAAACTACAGATCTTCATCAAGGTGACGGGGGAAGTTGATGCCTGATGGGAATAAGATCGCAGTGTTAATTTCCGGAAGCGGAACCACACTGAAAAACTTGATTCATTGGCGGACTGAGCAAAAACTTAGCGCTGACATTGAATTAGTGATCTCTAACAATGTTGCAGCGGGGGGGTTAGTATTTGCCTCAGAAGCCAACATCCCTCATCTTGTTGTCAGTCACAAGGACTTCAAAGACGTCGCCGAGTTCAGCGATGCGATTTTTTCAGCGATCGAAACCGCGAACATTGATCTGGTGGTGATGGGCGGATTTCTTCGTCGGTTAACCATTCCGCCCGCCTATGAAAATCGGGTCATCAACATTCACCCAAGTCTAATCCCGGCGTTCTGTGGACAAGGATTTTACGGGCAGAAAGTACATCAGGCCGTGATCGACTATGGATGCAAAATAAGCGGTTGCAGCGTTCACTACGTTGATGATCAATATGACCACGGTCCCATCATCGCTCAAGAAACCGTCCCCGTAGAAATTGCCGATACCGCCAAGACTTTGGCCAAACGCATTTTCGCAAAAGAGTGTCAACTCTATCCAGACGTTATCAATAAGATCATCGAAGGCGACGTTATGATTAAAGATCGTTGCGTCGAAATCTCACAACGTTAACGACCCCTCAATTACTCCAAATGCTCGCGGCAACTCACCCTTGGCGTACATTTCGACTCGATTCCTATTCTACATTAAGCGGTATTTTCATGACTGACATTGAAGCGAAAAAACAGCTAATTTGTGATATCGGCAAACGAATTTATGCAAAAGGCTTTGCCGCTGCCAACGAAGGAAATATCTCGATTCGATTTGACGACAACCGAGTCTTGTGCACGCCTACTCGCCACTGCAAGGGGTTCATGACTCCAGACGATATCTGCACCGTTGATATGACAGGCAAACAAATCGACGGAAGGTTGAAGCGAACTAGCGAAGTACTACTCCACATCGAAATCTACAAACACCGGGACGAT
This sequence comes from Mariniblastus sp., assembly GCA_028823415.1. Taxonomy (GTDB): domain Bacteria; phylum Planctomycetota; class Planctomycetia; order Pirellulales; family Pirellulaceae; genus Mariniblastus. The sequence continues at coordinate 43,429 of JAPKBL010000020.1, read as the reverse complement.
ATTTCCAGTATCGTTCATTGCCATCCACCTCATGCCACTGCATTCGCTGTCGCCCACGAACCCATCCCAAACTGCGTCTTGCCCGAACCAGATATTTTTCTTGGTGAGATCCCAATCTCCGCTTACGAGACCCCAGGCAGTCAGAATTTCGCCGAAACCATCCTTCCGTTTGTGGATAAGACCAACATTATCGTATTGGCCAATCACGGGACTGTGAGTTTTGAATCGGATCTGGAAACAGCTTATTGGCTCACAGAAATACTCGATGCCTATTGCCGAATCCTTATCCTTGCAAAACAACTGGGAGGCATTGAGTATCTCCCACTTCAAAAGGGCCGCGAATTACTTGCGATGAGAAAAGATTGGGGGTTTTCCGACCCGCGTTCAGAAGCAAAAGACGCGTCTTACAATATTGCCGACTTCGCTTCATTCAAATCCTCATGGTCGAAATCCTCGATCCAACAAACTGCATTCTCGAGCCACCCAAGCGTTGAAAAATCGACTGATAGGGAAGCGCCCCCAACAGACGTTCGTGCTTCCAGTGAAATCCAACTCTCGCAGCAGACGATCGAACAAATCGCCCGCCGAACGGCAGAAATCTTACGCGATAGCCAGTGACCGCATTCGTTCAAGCGATCAAACCTTGGACCAGACGCGACGCTGGTAAATGCGCCTCTCCGGATTTTCCTTCTAGCTAACATCCATTCCGCGGCAAGCGGCAAATGAATCTTAACCGCTGCGAAGACTAGGTAAGATTTACCGATTATGCCGAGCGATCGTTGGGAAACCTTTCTTAAGATTTTGATAAATTTGATTGTAGTGGTGAAAATCTCTACGCAAACTTTCAATGCTATTCCGATTGTCTATGTAGTAACGATTACTAGACGTCAACGGAACTAGACTAATGCTAGCCAAATTCTCTATTTCAGCACTTTTGATTGCATGCTGGCTTTGCAACTTAGCAATGGGGCAGACTGTTCCAGCTCAGCAGACGGCGGCATCGGGACTGACAACGGTCGGCGCGGTTTACAGCTTTGGCAGCTTTGGCAGCCAAGAAGAAGACGAGGCAAAGAAAAAGATTGCCATGCTCGAAGCTCGTCTTAAAGAACTCGAAATCGACGTCGCGAATAAACTGAAAACCGAATCTTCAAGCTCTGAGATCCCTTCCAATGAAAGTGACTGGACTCAGCGACTTTCTAAGTTTGAATTAGGGCTAGCCGCACAGGAAGAGTCAATTGACAAACTCGAAGCGGCGGCTCCGGGATATGTTACTCACGGGCATAAGACACCAAAGATAAAACTTTTTGGCCGAATCCATACCGACTATTGGGCATTTCCCAATGTAGATAAATCTCTGTTTCCTTTGGAGGCAGGTGGCAATCCGCAGGATCGCTTTAATTTTCGACGAATGCGGTTGGGGGTTTCCGGCGATCTTAGTGACAATATGCTCTACAAATTCGAGTGGGAGTTCGCAGGAGGTGTAGCAACCTCTTACCGTGACGCCTTTCTTGGATTCAAGGATCTGCCTCTATTCCGCACTGTTCTTATTGGAAATCAAAAGCGTCCTTACGGATTAGACCATTTAAACAGTAGCCGTTACAACATCTTCATCGAACGTCCTTTCATCATCGAAGCGATCAATGAGGATGCTCGAAGAATGGGAATCTCCAGCAACGGATACTCTGACGATTTAGGGTGGAACTGGCGATTCGGAGTGTGGAATCAAGAACTTACGCAAAGTAAATCCGGTTACAAAGGCGATCACTACCAACCAGAATTTGCAAGTAGACTCGCCAGAACTGCCTGGTACGACGAAGCCTCTGACGGAAGAGGTTACATCCACTTAGCCGCCAGTACCTCTTTCGGAGTTCCCGATGGCAACTCACCTACGAATAACCAAGCTCGTTATCGCACGCGTCCAGAAGCACGTACCGACAGTCGCTGGCTAAACACAGATAGAATCGCTGGAGCCGACAGAAACTCTGTCTTCGGCCTGGAATCTGTCGTCAACATTGGCGCCTTTAGCTGGACATCAGAGTACCTGCAAACCAAGGTTGAACGACGCTCGACATTTGGCCCGAACGTGACTTTCAATGGTCTCTACACTCAGGTTGCTTATGTCCTCACCGGAGAGCACCACCCTTGGGATCGTAAAACTGGAACACTGGGCCGCCTAAAGCCATTCGAAAATTTCTTTATGGTCCGGGACTGCGATGGATGCCGTCAAAAAGGCATTGGTGCTTGGGAAGTCGCATTTCGATATTCCCACGCGGATCTCAATGACGATAACGTACTTGGAGGAGATGCCGACTCGTATACATTCGGCATGAATTGGTACTGGAACTCTCACGCCCGAATGCAGTTCAATTACATTCTCGGCGACATTCACTCCGGTGCTCAAGCAGCCGGGCAAGGAAACTACCAAATTGCTGGTGTCCGATTAATGGTCGACTTCTAATCAACGACCCAGTCTGTCCAAGCCAACAGTAAAATCCAAAACAATACATAAGTGATCAAAATGAAATACGGAACTAAACTATGCACTGCTTTGGCAATCGCAGCCGCCGTACTCTTAGGCACAAACTTTAGCAATGCTCAAGAGGTCGCATTGACCACCGCCGAGTGTGAATGCGGTGATGCAAACTGTAGTGTCAAAAAAATTAGACTGCGAAAATCGCCACGCATGGCATGCCCAGAATGCGACTGCGAAGTTTGCACCCTCGAGGTCAAATCCGTCACAGAAAAGAAAACCTGTTTCAAGGTTGAAGAAAAAGTCATTTGCGTTCCAGCCGTGCGAATGCCCTGGAACAAATGCAACCCACCAACAACTTCCAAAGTAAAAACCGTTAAGGTACTTAAGAAAGAAAGTTACGAGTGTCCCGCTTCTTCTTATAAGTGGACTGTCGCGAAAACCGCCGAACCCACCACAACGACCACTAAAACCACAACTGTCGTAGAGCCAGCAACTGCAAATAAGATCCTCAAACCCCTGCCACCAATCACCCGGGCTTCACATCCCAAGCTCAGATTGCGAAAGGGATCCGATTTCACAGCACCCACCAAGTAAAACGGGGGAGCGCGATACGATCGACATTGCAAGACTAACAAGGGCCTCTCAATTTCTGAGAGGCTTTTTTTTACCCATCCGACACACTCGTTTCTCAAAATAGGCGATTCAAACCATTGAGCGCCGCAACCCGATACGCTTCCGCCATCGTCGGATAATTGAATGTTGTTTCGGTAAAATACTTGATCGTGTTGGCTCCACCTTTCTGATTCATAATTGCCTGGCCAATATGAATAATCTCGGAGGCGCTTGCTCCAAAACAGTGAATCCCAAGGATTTCGAGAGTATCTCGATGGAACAACAGCTTCAACATCCCCACACGCTGGTTCAAGATTTGAGCACGCGCCAAACTCTTAAAATTGGCAACTCCTATTTCATAGGGCACCTTCTCTTCGGTCAGTTCTTTCTCTGTTTTCCCGATACAACTAATTTCAGGACTCGTGTAAATCCCAGAAGGAATTTCACTGGCTAATTTACACTGGGATTCATCCATCCCCAGAATTCGCATACCGGCGGCTCGGCCTTGTGTGTACGCGGCACTGGCGAGCGATGGAAATCCAATGACATCCCCCACGGCAAATATGTTTTCGCAATTGGTTTGAAAACAATCATCAACCTCGAGATAGCCGCGACTGTCGGCCACCAGCCCAAGATGCTCCAATCCTAAATCTTGCGTATTGCCCGTTCGCCCCGTCGCCCACAACAGAATATCGGTTTTAAAATGTTTCCCGCTCTTCATGTGGGCAATCACTCCATCATCCAGCGCTTCAATTTTTTTAAAACTCTCGTTGTGACGAATCACGACACCATGTTCCCGCATGTGATAACTCAAGGCATCACTGATTTCATCGTCCAAGAAATCCAGCAATTCACTTCGACTATTCACCAGGTTTATTTTGATGGATAAATTTCGAAACATCGAAGCGTATTCACAGCCAATTACACCGGCGCCCAAAACAGTGATCGAATGCGGCTTGTGATCCAATTTGAGTATCGTGTCACTGTCAAAGATTCGTGGATGCGAAAAATCAACTCCTTCGGGATGATACGGCCGCGACCCAACCGCAATCACTACATTTTCGGTAGTGACCCGCTCTTCCTCGTTAATAGAGATCGTGTTGGCGTCCTCAAATCGAGCGTGCCCGAAGGCAACCTCAACATCATTGCGCGTATAGAAATTTCGACGCATCGTCTCCTGGCTTGAAATCACCTCTTTCGCGGCTCGTGTCAACTCGGCAACACTCGGTTTAACGTTAACGCCGCATTCTTGAAGGAGTGGATTGTTCAATGCTTCGGTTAACCGGTTGATCGAATAGCGCAACGCCTTACTTGGAATCGTCCCCCAATGAGTGCAGCCGCCACCAATCCGGTCGAATCGTTCGATTAACAAAACACGCTTACCTGCCTTGGTAAGCTGCATCGCAGCACCCTCTCCACCAGGGCCCGACCCAATCACGACAACGTCAAATTTCCGATCCTTCGACACGCAAACCTCAATCCTGAATCTAGTTAATTCTTTTTAGCACCCGCCCCGAAATACAATTCCGGCGGCACACTTTTATAGACGATAAATAAAAACGACAAATGGTGAATTCAATCAGTAAGCAGAGGCCCGTATGACAGTACTATCGCTCTCTACATTCGTACCCACTCATCCTATCCACCAGCGGAACGGTTTCCAATCCTCAGGAAATCAAATTCCGGCGATTGATTCCCTTCCAATAAATCGACGAGATAACTCCCGATGACCGGGGTAAATTTGAACCCGTGACCCGACAAGCCAGCCGCAAACACGACATTGGAATAATTGGGATACCGGTCAACGAAAAAATGACCATCGGGTGACATCGTGTAGACACACGCACTGTGATGAACCAACCGGCTCTTTCCATAATTACAATGATCTCTCATGAACTGTCGGGTCCGCATCAACTGGGATTCATCCAACCCACGATCAACCTCAGCCGGGCAAGTTACCGGTACACCACCTGTGTGTTCACAGACTTTCATTCCGAGATAATCGATTTCAGGAAAACCGTAAAAACAGTCTCCGTTGTCCTGCTCGAGCAGAAAGCACGGAAACTGGCTTTCAAGTTTCTGGTCAACCCGATCCAATTGAAACCATTGTTGCTGCTTATGAATCAGCTGAAGCCCCAGATTTAAATCAGGCAGCAAAGGCACGCTCCAACCTCCCGCCGCTATCACAAGCCGTCGAGCTTGATAGGCCCCTCGATCCGTTTCCACCGTCACTAGTCCCTGATCATCAACGTCCCACCGGTCGACACAGTGGTTTGATTTCAACTCAGCCCCGTGTTTAACAGCCTGCTGAATCATCGCTGCGACACAAAGCTCAACTCTCAGAAAACCCGCGCCTGGCTCAAATACACCGACAAAGTTATCGGGAATTTTAAACAACGGTAATCGCCGGCGAATTTCATCCGGTGTGAAATGCTCAATTTGCAGGTCATGAGTTTCAGCACTAGCAATCACTCCCTGAATCAACTCACTATCCTGGCGGCCCATTTGGAGCAATCCAGTCTGTGTCAGTAGCTCCTTCTTATCGAGTGATGTTCGATGGCGTTTGTTCAAATCGTCCCACATCTCGAACGCTCGATTCGCCAACGGCACATAGTTCGGGTGTTCAAAATAGGCGCGGCGGATGATTCGCGTTTGCCCGTGAGAACTGCCCTGATCATGGGCCGGACCATATCGATCAATCCCCAATACTTTCCATCCTTTTTTGGCAGCCGCCAATAGCGATGCGCTACCCACCCCGCCGTAGCCAACTACGATACAGTCGTAAACGGTCGATTGATCCGCCAAGCCCTGCTCCTTTTTATGTGCTATTCGCCAACTCCACTTGCTACTTTTTTTCAGCAGCAAGGTCGATACAAATCAACTCACGGTCATTCCGAAGGATAACACATCGATTTGCAAACGCCGGGTGCGACCAACAAACTCCACCCTTCCGGTTGGGCGTTCTCATTTGGTCTGGTGTGAGAATGGTCTCCCGCGAGGTAACGTTCAGTCCTTCATGGGAAAGTTGACCAATCATCAGTTCACCCTGTTCATTGAGCATCCATGTATTGGGACCGTTCGAGACAAAATGGATCGTCGCCCAACGCTGACGTTCAACCACGCTTAAATCTTCCCAAATACGCTCTCCGTCACTGGCCCTAAGACAGCGCAGTTCCCCATAGCTATCCACCCCGTAAATGTAGTCACCGATCCAGATCGGCGTGCTTATGATCGAGTGCAACGCCACTGTTTTTTTTTCGTTAGGACCGATCAGGTGCCATAACTTCTTTACCTTCATCGATGTCTCGGACATCTCGAGCATCATCGAACCGTCATAGAAAGAAGTTAGAAAAATTCGATTCCCATTCACAACAGGAGTCGCAACTCCAATCGGCATTCGCGTTGGTCGGAACGGTTGTTGCCAATACGGCTCCCCTGTCTTGGGGTCTAACCCGGCAACGCCATCTCCCGTCCAGCAAACCAAAACCTGTTTTCCGTTTTGATTGACAAGCACAGGAGAGGCATACTGCCCACGATCGTTTAACGATCGCCAAACCTCGTCGCCTGTCTCTTGATTGAACGCCACCACCGAAGCGTCTTTTGCCCCCAGTTGAATGATCAAATTTTCACCAACGACAATGGGACTCGAGGCAATCCCCCAAATCGGCATGCGCCGGTCCTTGGAAATTTGATATTCACGATCGAGATCTTTTTCCCATAGAACGGATCCGTCTTTAACGTTCAAGCAATGCAACCGCCCCATCGCACCCAAACAAAATGCCCGGTCTCCAGTAATCGTCACCGCGGCCCTGGGCCCTGCGGTGTAACTAATCCTGTATTCGGAACGGTAAGTGTGACTCCATAATAGTTTTCCCGTTCTCGCATCAAAGCATCGAACTGACTCATTTTGATTAGCCTCATCAAAGTCCATCAACAGCACCTTGCCCTGAGAAACCGTCGGACTGGAATATCCAGTTCCAATGGGTTGCCGCCAGAGAGGCTCAAGATCCGATTTATCGAAAGACGTAATCAGGCCAGTTTCGTGCCAGACTCCGTCTCGATTATTCCCTCGCCATTGCGTCCAATCATCGGCAATCGAGGATCCTCCCGAACAAAAGAAATACGCGAGGCAACCGACTTGAAAAATCACGGCCTTTAAGGATACTTCCGCTCGGCGCGGGTTCCACTGAATTAACATCGACGGTCCTCTTAAAAATTTGTCTTCTGGCAGTGAATTCAATCCGATGCAATGCCCGCAATCTAACCCAATCAAAAGTTGGGAGTTGGAGGTCGATAGTCATCCGCATTGATGGTCTTAAACCAATCAATAGTCTTAGACAGGCCATCTCGAAGTGAAACCGTAGGCTCCCACTCAAGATGCTCTCGGGCCAACGTGATATCGGGTTGCCGCCGTGTTGGGTCATCCGGTGGCAGCGATTCATAAATGATCTTGTTGTTATTGCCGACCATTTCAATCGTAAGTTCGGCTAGCTGCTTAATCGTATACTCTCCCGGATTCCCAAGATTGATAGGGCCAACTACCTCGTTAGGCGCCCCCATCAAACGAATAAACCCCTCGACTAAATCATCTCGATAACAAAATGAACGCGTTTGCGATCCGTCTCCAAAAATTGTAATATCCTGCCCACTCAACGCCTGTCTGATAAAATTACTAACCACACGACCGTCGAAGGGATGCATTCTTGGGCCGTAGGTATTGAAAATTCTTGCGACTCGGATGTTCGTCTTGTTCATTCGATGGTAATCAAAGAAGAGCGTCTCCGCCGCCCGCTTTCCTTCGTCGTAACAAGCCCTTAAACCAATTGGATTGACACAGCCTCGATAAGATTCCGGTTGGGGGTGAACTTCCGGATCACCGTAAACTTCGCTCGTCGACGCCTGGAAAATCTTAGCATTGCATCGCTTTGCCATACCCAGCAAGTTGATCGACCCGAGAATCGAAATTTTCATCGTCTTGATCGGATTGTACTGATAGTGCCCCGGTGCCGCTGGACACGCGAGATTATAAATTTCGTCAACCTCCAACAAAATTGGATCAATGACGTCGTGGCGGATTAGCTCGAAGTTAGGCCGACTCAACAAATGAGCTACGTTGGACTTCTGGCTAGTGAAAAAATTGTCGAGGCAGATCACGTCGTGCCCGTCTTCGACTAAGCGTTCACACAGATGAGACCCTAAAAATCCTGCCCCACCAGCAATCAAAATCCGTTTGATCATAAGTACTTGCCTTCAAATAAAACCGACAATCCCACCCCCTCTGCGAAACGACGCGAACGCCATGACAACGGGCAGACGACCTTCTCTGAGATAGTTTACCATTCCCGGACGTTGTGAATCAGACCCCATAATTTATTATTAAACCAATAATTTCACTGTGAAATTATTGACTCAGATTTATGAAATCACTAAATGGCGGTCGAAAAAAATACAAAAAAGACTAGTATTTACGAAGTTCGACAACGCACCCGAAAGAAACCTTAAACGTGAATCATAAAACCAATTTACCTACTATTGGCTGGCGTGAATGGGTCGGCCTGCCGGATTTGGGAATCAAACGAATAAAAGCAAAAGTCGACACCGGAGCCCGGTCTTCATCGCTTCACGCGACTGAAATCGAAGAATTTGAACAGGATGGACTGCGCTATGCTCGATTCAAAATACACCCCTACCATCGTTTTCCCGAGCGATTCGTTTCCGCACAAGCCAAAATCGAAGAGTTCCGCATCGTCAGAAGCTCATCCGGAAAAACGACGAATCGACCCGTCATCTCGAGCGTTGTGTCTCTTCTCGGTGAAGTCTGGCCCGTTGAGCTGACACTTGCGGATCGATCAGAAATGGGATTTCGCATGTTATTAGGCCGAGAAGCATTTCGCGGAAAATTTCTAGTCGATGCAGGCAGGTCCTTTTATGGTGGCAAACCAAAGCGAAAAAAGAAATCTAAAAAGAGTCAACCATGAAACTAGGTATCCTCTCAACCCGCCCCAATTGCTATTCCACCCGTCGACTGCGTGAGGCCGCACTCGATCGTGGGCATACCTGCAAAGTGCTCAATACGCTGAAGTTTTCAATCGATGTGGCCGCGGGAAATCCTGCGCTTTATTATCGACAAAAATCGCTTTCAGATTATGACGCGGTACTCCCAAGAATCGGAGCTTCGATTACGTATTTTGGAACGGCAGTACTACGCCAATTTGAGCAAATGGACATTTTTTGCGCCAACACCGCCGCAGGAGTCACCAATTCTCGAGATAAATTGAGATGCCTCCAAATCCTTAGCCGGCATCAACTCGGGATTCCCGAAACAACCTTCGTACGAGATAAAAAAGATGTCTTACCTGCTATCGAACGAGTCGGCGGGGCTCCCGTCATTATCAAGCTCCTAGAAGGTACGCAGGGGATCGGAGTTCTCTTGGCCGAAACCCAACAATCGGCCGAAGCGATCATTGAATTACTACAGAGCCAAAAACAAAGTGTCTTAATTCAGAAGTTCGTTTCCGAGAGTAAGGGCCGGGACATTCGCGCTTTTGTGGTGGGAGATCAAGTGATCGGGGCAATGCGCCGCGTCGCTCAAGGACAGGAATTCAGAAGTAATGTGCACCGTGGGGGTAAAACCGAACGAGTGATTCTGGATGAAAATTATTGCGAGACCGCAGTTCGGGCTACCCAGATCCTCGGCTTACGTGTCGCCGGGGTCGACATGCTGGAGGGTGCGGATGGACCGCAAATCATGGAAATCAATTCATCTCCCGGACTCGAGGGTATCGAAAGCTGCCTTCAACTCGATATCGCCGGCGCTATCATTGATTACATCGGCGCTCAAGTCGACTTTCCTGAAATCGACATTCGACAACGACTCACCGTCAGTCGCGGTTATGGAGTGACTGAAATCCATATCCCCGACGGTTCGAAATATATCGGTCAACAAATCAACGCCTCGGGATTTGAGGACCGCGATATTAATGCGCTGACGCTTTACCGAGATGGTAAAGTAATCCCTAACCCGAGATCCGACCGGGAACTTGAACCAGAAGATCGACTTCTTTGTTTTGGAAAACTGGAATCCATGCGCGAGCTCGTGCCTAAAAAAACCCGCCGCAACCGTCGCCCAGTCCTCAAGAAATTGCCGCCTGATTCCCAAACTGAATCGCAATCCCTGTAACATTATTTCGATGAAATGAAGAGATCCATGCACAACGAATTAAAATCTGCCGAATGTTTCATTTCGCCTATCGCTTCGAGGTTGGAATCCGAAAATTCGGCAGGGGAATCGAATCCAATTCGCCACTCCGTTTGCCAATGGTGTTATGATTCCCTGCCACTTGACGAACTCTGCAGGGCAGGACAGCATTTTGGCCTTCAATCGGTCGAATTACTGACTCCGCAACAAATCGGCATTCTAGATAAGTACGATATGGCGTGTGCGATGGTTACGTTCCCAACGGCCATTGCTGCAGACGGCAAAGAAGTCGGTGGAATCCCCCTGGCCTGGAATCGACCGCAATACCACGACGTTCTTGAGACTGCCTATCGCGAACAAATCACCGACGCATTCCACGCAGGCGCAAAAAATGTGATTTGTTTTTCTGGCAATCGAGATGGCATGAATGACGAACAAGGCCTTCAACACTGCGCCGATGGCTTAAAACGGGTCTTACCATTATGCGAAAAACTAGGGATGACCCTTACGATGGAATTATTAAACAGCAAGATAGATCACGAAGACTACATGTGTGATCGCACGGCCTGGGGCATCGCCCTGTGTGATCTCATTGGAAGCGATAACTTTAAATTGCTCTACGACATTTATCACATGCAGGTCATGGAAGGCGATGTCATTAATACGATTACCAAATCACACGCTTACATCAGCCATTACCACACCGGTGGAGTCCCTGGGCGAAATGAAATCGACGAATCGCAAGAACTCTTTTACCCTGCGATCATGCGTGCGATTCGTGGCACTGGCTACACCGGCTTCGTCGGGCAAGAGTTCATTCCTTCACGCGAGAATCCAATTGAGTCGCTCAAACAAGGAATCACAATCTGCACCGTTTGATCCGCGATAATTCATCAACGACACTTTGCCCCTCTTCCATCGGCGCGGAAAAATCACGGCAAAGTTTCGCAATTTATTATTCTAATTAACTCGCCTCGCCCAAATAACTGTGCCTCCCTTCCACAACTCATACTCCAGCAATCTCCATGCGAAAATTATTAATCGTTGGCCAGTGTGATTTCGACTATCAGCGAATCCGCCATATCACCACAAAGAGCTACGAAATTGAGGTCCATCGCGCAGGCTCTTTGGATGACGCGCTACAGAGCGCTCTCGACAGACAATTCGATCTAATCCTGATTAATCGCCTACTGGATACCGACCGTTCTGAGGGCATGGCGGTCCTGCATGAGCTAGAATCGAATCCAGCAACAGAGAACACACCTGCGATGATCATCTCAGATTATCAAGAAACTCAGGATGCAGCCGTCGCAGCTGGCGCGAAACGGGGGTTTGGAAAAGCATCACTGGACACGCCGGAAACTTTTGAGCTTTTGTCCGTTTTTTTAACTGACTGAACCATCTAGTGCCTAGTAAGTGGTGACACAATCGAATTAAGCGTTGTCGCGCACCCGGCATTTGAATTCAATTTCACTGAGTGGATCCAATAAAATGAACAACTTCAAATTCGCCCATGCGGTCTTGGCTTTCGTCTGCTTTTGCGTTGCTACAACCGCGACCGCAGACGTTGTCCTTCCAACTGTCTTCGATGACGGAATGGTTTTACAACGTGATCTTCCCGTCCCAATTTGGGGAACAGCCAACCCCCGAGAGAAAGTGACCGTCAACTTTGCCGGACAGCAACATTCAACGAATGCCGACGACAATGGCGATTGGATGATCAAACTGAATCCGCTTAAAACTTCCGCTGTCGGAAATAAGCTTACCGTCAAAGGAACCAACGAACTAATTTTGAGCGACGTCTTAGTGGGTGAGGTCTGGCTTTGCAGCGGCCAATCCAACATGGCGGATTCGTTCAACAAGAGTAAAAACAGGTTTATACCCGATGAGATTTTGAATTCTGATCTTTCCGGTTTTCGCGTTTCGAACAAACGCGGCTGGGAGAGTATTAATGAAAAATCACAACAATCAATTTCCCGAGTTGGATTTTATTTTGGACTCGAACTCTACCGAAAGTTAAACATTCCCATCGGTCTCGTCCTTCGCTACAACTCCGGCACCCCAATTCAGTCGTGGATACCTAAAATGCAATCGGAGGTAATACGGAAGCGCCTCAACATCCCCGCCGACTGGAATGATGCTCAAGCAAACAGGAATCCGGCGGTTCAATTTGAGGACAAAATTCGTCCGATCATTCCTTTCGCCTTCCGCGGAGTCGTTTGGTACCAAGGCGAACGAAATGCAAAGGCATTTACAGGGTGGGAATACAAAGAACTGCTTCCGTTTTTAATTCAAACTTGGCGGGAAACCTGGGCAAAGTCAGCTCAAGTGGAAACGCGCAAGTTTCCTTTTTACTATGTCCAGGTTCCAACCCAGGCCAACTTATCAACCAATCGTTCGGCGGCAACTAGCAATGAGTGGCCATGGTTGCGAGATGGAATGCGACGTGCATTAGATCTAAGTGAAAACACTGGGATGGCGGTGTTCTATGACTATGGACCAAGCCTACATCCGCATGAAAAACGTTATGCAGGGGAGCGACTCTCTCTCTGGGCTCTCGCGAAAGATTATGGAAAAACGGATTTGGTTTATTCCGGCCCATTATTGAAAGCCTTTTCAATCGACAACAAACAGGCGACGCTTACCTTCGACCACATTGGAAGCGGACTGGCTAATGCAGAGGAAGGTGATCGCCTCAACTATTTTGAAATCTCCGGGGCGGACGGAGAATATTTCGATGCCGACGCAAGAATTGCTGACGACGCAGTCATCGTCTCCTCTCCCTCGGTCCCGACTCCCGTCCATGTCCGGTATCTATTTAGAAAATCTCCACCCAATCCAAACGTCAGCTTGATCAATCTCGAAGGACTTCCGGCTTCTCCTTTCATTACGGATGAACGTTGCCCCGATCGCAAGATTTCAGACGCAGCGACACCTCGAGAAAAAAAAACGCTAAAAGACAATCCCGTCCGTAAAGAAACACTTAGCGATGGGCTGCCGAGACTCTCAAAACGATTCCCGGCGGAAGAACAGACGTACAGAGAACAGCAAAAACTACCCGATTTGGAGAAAGCATACGTTAGCCTGTCTCCCCTCGACCTCGGCGATGGCCTGGAAGTTGGCAAAACCAACCACGCAAACACCAAATCATCTGTAAAGGAACTCATCGCTGCCGACCAAGCCGGAAAATTTCAGAATCTCGACAGCATCTTGATTTGGAAGGACGGAAAGTTAGTATTTGAAATGTATAACCGTCGCGGACGTGTCGACGCGCCGCATTACGCGATGTCGGTGACCAAAACACTGACATCACTCACCCTTGCCCGAGCCATTCAGCTGGGACTTTTAAAGATGACCGACCTTGATAAGCCGATCATTGACTTCATGCCAGAAATCGATCGCACAAAAATCCAACCGGGCGTCGACTCAATCACGCTTCGCAACGCGCTGATGATGAAATCTGGGCTTCGATTTAAAGACCCAAAGGCGATTAATACGCTTGGAAAAGACTTCCAGAAACAAGCGTACTTCCAAAAGCTATTTGAATTAACGGCGCCCATCACTGAGACGAGTAAAGAATACAAATACACCGGCGTTGATCCCTCGATGATCATGATGATCATTGATATCAAAACCGATTCCAATGTGCAAAAATTCATCAAAGAGGAAATCGCCGACAAACTAGGACTCGATTACATTTGGGAAAACCAAAGCTGTGGAATTCCAAAATGTGGGGCCGGAAGCAATTTCACCTCACGAAGTCTGATAAAACTCGGTGTTACCGTGCTTCAGAGTGGCCTTTACGATGGCCAACAACTGCTTGCGCGGGATTATGTTGCTGAAATCATGAATCCAAACAAAGGCGCCGGCTATTTCTACTTTTTTCACAACCGTAGTCTTGGAGCCCGCGATCAAAAGATTAATTTTTTTAGCGGCGTTGGCGCAGGTGGACAGTACATGTCTGTCTTCCCCGAACTAAATCTGGTCGCCGTCGCCACGGCTCACAACAAGAAATCTATCAACCTGCCTCTGAAGGCAATCCTGGATCACCTGATCCCCTTGTTTTCCCAACCCCCTTCCAATCCCTAGCCGCCGTTCGAGAAAAAACCTCACTCACAGGCAAGATGACGTTTGAATATCGGCAGCAGGGTGCCCCCTCAAACGTCACCCGTGTGGGGTCTAGCCAAACAAAGTCATTACGCGTTTGTACGCCAGCAACTCACGCGCGGCTCTGCATGGCTCAATGGGGCGAGGCAAATGTTTCCCACGGTACTTTACCGAATTGACCTTGGGATGCGAAACCTACCGCTTTCTGATTTCAATCACGTACTTCATTAAGTCGTTGAATTCTCCCCGGTTCTTCAGGGCCTTCACCAAGTTCGCTGGCATCAATGACGTTTTCGACTCGACAACATCGTCAATGTCTTCCTGCTTGATAACGATCGGTTTCGGCTGAGCCAAACTCCGCAGCACGAACTCGTCGTCGGATTCCGAAATACGAATGCCGGTATACAAGACGCCATCAAGTGTCAGCACCTTGACTTGGGCAAACTCCTTATCGATTCGCTTGGAAGGGTAGAGAATAGACTCGACCAACTCTTCATGCGTCAATGACGTAGTGAGTGCTTTTAGATCCGGCCCGGCCTGTGGTGCACCACTTCCTGGGTCATGGCAAGCGAAACATGCGCCTGCAGACTGATAAAAGAGTGCCTTACCTCGATTCGCATTCCCCTCAGAAATCGCTACTCGAGCGAGCTCAGACGGATCCGCCGCAAGCAAATCTAACTCCAACTGATCGTTGGTAAATTGATCGACTTCACTCTCGTTTTTTTCCATCGCAAGTTCCGCCTTAGAAAACGGATGCTCCTCCAGCAATTCCTCGGGAGTCCAAAAAGTCGATCGTTTAACCGTCGATTCTCGAACCCGTCGCACGTCTTCCGGCTCGACTTTAGAACCCTTGTTACCCCATGTATTTCGAACAAAAGTCAGTACAGCGGCCAGTTCTTCGTCTTTTAGTATTGAGCGGAACGCGGTCATTGGAGGCACTCCACGAGCTGGATCGTAGGTCTTTCCGTTGACCTTCATTTTCCCCCACAAACCGTGCAACGTCATTTTAATAAGACGATCCTCGCTCCCGAGAACCCACGGGCTGTCAACCAGCGGTGGATATACGTTCGTATTGCCTTTGCCGTCGGTCAGATGACAGGTCGCACAATGAGATTCGCGTTGATAAATTTCCGACCCCAGCTTGTAGATTTTTCTGTCAGCCGGCTTGAGATGCTTTGGGACTGCGTATTTCACGACATGCGACGCAGCCGGTGCCGCGAATTGAGTGGCTCCTTTTACATCCACGTTTTCCCAAAAGTGCCTTACGGTGTTAGCAGCCAACGCCGCGTGACCAACTTTCGAGTTCAGCAAAGATTGCAAGAGATTGTCATCTCGCACGTGATGCTGTTGATGTAACCAAAGTGCCTCCAACAGGTGATGAGCCTCGGCTTCATCGTTTGGATCAAAATCCCTCATCCACTTCTGGGTCGCAGAAATTACCGCGTCCCCGTCTCGGGCACTTAACTCGACGCGCGTCCGTTGACGAACCCCGTCAACCGAATGCTTGAGGTTTTCCAACAGCGCCTCAATCGGTTGCCCATGAATCTTGACAGGCTTCTGTAGAGGACGGTCCTTCACGGTCAGACGGAAAATTCGACCATGCAGATGGTCACGATTTGGGTCGCGAATATTATGCTGCATGTGGCCAATGATTGCGTTTTGCCAATCCGACACATACAACGCTCCGTCAGAGCCGATAATAGCGTCAGTCGGGCGAAAATTTCGATCTTCACTATTAAGTAACTCAACTCCGGGTGTCCCCCAAACATCGCCAAATTTGCGATTGCTTCCATTTCCCTCGCGGTCAAGATCGTACTGCTTAATCCCCAGAAAACCGATGCAATTACAAATCAGGAAGTCGTCCTGCATCTCATCGGGAAAATGCTCCGAGGATAGAATCTCATCAGCGGCTACAGGGCGGAACTCTTTCACCAACAAAGGGTGCATTTTGAATCCCTTACCCTCCGGTCGAACCTGATAAGACCTTCCGCCAGTTCCATCGTTGGCGTAACAATAACCCCAATAATCAAAACTCGTACCATGAGGGTTAGGAGAATTCGCTGCGTGGGGGGTAATTGAGAACGTCCGCGGATCAAATCGATACATGCCCGAACCGCCGGTCGTCATGTTTTGCTTCCATGGTGTTTCATGATTATGGACGAGGAAAATCCCACTCTGCCAGTAAATTCCACCATCGGGGCCCATGATCAGGTTGTTCGCCGCATGGTGTGTGTCGGAAGTACCGAGGCCCTGCAAAATTGGAAATCGAACATCGGCTTTGTCATCGCCATCGGTGTCTTTCAGAAACAACAAGTCAGGGCCAGAAGTGACTAAAACTCCGCCACCCCAAAACTCAAAACCAAGTGGGTTGTGGACATGGGCAAAAATCTTTCTTTTATCCGCAACGCCATCGTTGTCAGTGTCCTCAAAAATCATGAGGCTGTCATTCATCTCTTTAAGCGGTTCCCACTTGGGATAGGTGTTCCAGCTTGCCACCCATAGCCGGCCCTTTGTATCCACCTGCATTTGGACTGGATTCGCCAAATCAGGGAACATCTCCTCAGAAGCAAAGATATTTAATTCAAATCCTTCGGGTACCTTAATTTTGGCAAGGCTCTCTTCCGGACTGAGGTAACCGAGCGTCCCCTCTTTCTCAGCATTTGAGCTTTTACTTCCACCGCCAACATTGGAAATAACCTTGATCGGTGGTGGGACATTACTGTCATCCGCCACCATTTTTTTACCTTCCGCAGCGGCCCAAATTACTTTATCTCGATTCGCGGTCATCACGTCGAGCATCACTAACTCATGCTTCAAAACGTCAGCGTTGCTTTGTCCATCCACAAACGTCAGTGTCGAACGGCCGCCCCAAACATCATTGCCGTCGGTAGCCCGATAGCGATTGTGCCAATGCCAATTCTTGTCTGTGACCGAGGCATATAAATTATCGAGTGATTCTTCAGCCGGCATGCGCTTGCCCAGTAACGCCTCCGAGATAAACCCCGCAAGTTTTTGATAACCCAGTGCGTTGAGGTGAATTCCGTTTAGCGTGTAACGCTTAACGCTCGTTTGGAACAAGTTACGTGTCGGAGAAAACAGATCGACAAACGTGGCCTTGGTTTCGCTGGCGGCTGCTTTTGTGGCCTCGGTGTATGCGGCCAAATTCTTGTTCAGATCCACGCCATCCGAAAGAAGAGGGTCTCCGGTATTTTGCGCTGCGATCGGACTGAATAAAACAAACCGTACGCTCTTACCAGCTTCCTTTCGAAGCTGCTTATAACGATTGACGAATTTGACAAGCTCGTTTCGGTAGCCATCGACACCGCCCGGTCCCGCAAATGACTCGTTGTATCCGTAAAAAACAAACACAACATCTGGCCCAACCAACTGCAAATATTCCTCGTCGTTAGTAAAGCCCTTACTCCGAGGTTTTCGATTGACCATGTCGCCCGAAAAACTCATGTTCCGGAAACTGACGTTTTTTCCCTGGAGTTGACTCTGAAGTACCGTCTCAACCCACGGGTCGTGCTGCATGCGGTCTGCCAAGCCGTTGCCATACACAGCGACAACATCATCTTTCTTAAATTCGAACGTCTCGTCGCAACGCGCAGTCTCAATCGCAACCAACACAGGGAAAACTAAAATGAGACAACGTAAAAAATAGGTCTTCAGAATTGATTTCGAAAAATGGGTCATAATTCCAGGCTTACTCTAGGATTAGATTTATTAGAAACAACCGACGTCGATAAATTGGCGGTCAGGCAACTCAAACGGTTAGAAACAAAAGCGACTCTCACGTCTGGTTTATTATTGAACTGCTGGTTCGTACAAGCAAGTTATTATAGAAGAAATTCTGATTTGCTGATTCAAACGCCACGGACTGTAGAGAGTTGAGTAGAACTAAATATCGTCCACTTGTCTACTTTAACCCTCTAACTACAACAACGTCCGCTCAGCGTCGCCCAAACCGTCGATGCTAAAAGAGAAATGGGGATGAGCTAGTTAACCGTTTGTGAAAAATCAGACCCACGGGAGGCAATTTTCCGATAATCACGCTCAACCGAGAAAGGTAACTCAGTAACAACAACCAATCTTAACAACCAATCTTCACGCCCTTTTGAAAAGCAGCGAGACTCCAGTTGCTGCAGAAACTAACAAAAAAAAATGCTTAGGCTTGATCAACTAGTCACACTCTGAGTTAGCATTAACAAATTCTCAGCCGAGATGACTGCACTCACTGAATCGCGCAGCATCATTTTCCGGTGAGGTGAAATACCGAAAAACGTCTGGAGGCTTGAAACGTCTCTGGTTCGCAGAACCAGCAATCAAGAATGCGTTGACGCTCGATTAATCGATCACACTGACGCCGCGTTTCTTTTTGTGCAAAAAACATCGGCCAAAATCCATCTTTGTAATGATGATGCCAAGTTCCTTACCGCTCACGGTGAGGACTATCTCGGTTCTATTAGACGCTGCCCAACCCAGATTTGCGGGTGCCGCTGAAAAGGTGAACGCCGGACAAGGATCGCGTGTTCCAAAAGCGATCATCAATGAAAAAGCGGACGGAGAGGGATTCGAACCCCCGGTAGAGTTACCCCTACGCCGGTTTTCAAAACCGGTGCCTTCGACCAGACTCAGCCATCCGTCCGAATTTTTCATATCGCGGGGAATAGATAAGATCATCGCATCGAATCAATTGCCCGCAACTGACCCTAATAATAGCAATTCCGATCATCTTACGAAAGGGCATTCAAAGCCTACGGTTCCTTCTAAAACCGCGTACCACAAGCTCCATTTGTTAAATCTGACCGACTAAAACTCAGAGACAATCTCACCACCGCTGATGGTGCCAAGATTTCGCCAAATTTGCAAATCAATTTTGTCTGAAACGGTGCGCGTCGCACCGTCCATCAGCCCGACATTTACCATTCCACCCCAATGGTAACTCCGCGAGGTAACGGCCGCGTAACTCGCTTGGTCGCTTCGCTTTCCCTCTTGCACCGAATTAAAGTCAATGTCGTAGGTTCTGCCCTCGCGCTGATAAAGAACCTTAGTATTTGGAGTGAATGCA
This sequence comes from Mariniblastus sp., assembly GCA_028823415.1. Lineage (GTDB taxonomy): Bacteria > Planctomycetota > Planctomycetia > Pirellulales > Pirellulaceae > Mariniblastus. The sequence goes on along the minus strand of JAPKBL010000020.1, from coordinate 23,968 downwards.
GTTGTAAATCCAGAATGATGCACTCTTCCATCGCACCATTCGGTGTGTCCAGTATTTTCCTCAAGTCCCGGCCCTAGTTTTAACTTCCCCGTGAATCCCGAAAAAACACCCGGGGAATCTGGCGGCTCAGATCCTGGATCTTGCGTATTTCGAATGTAAGAGGTGTATGCTTTCACCTCGGCGAGACAAAGCGTCTGGCTCGCGCCGTCTGTAACGCCACCAAATCGAGTCTTACTGTTGACATAAAACACTCCATCGCCCCGCCGTCCATTGACGGGATCATAAACCAACCAAGTGCCAAAGTTAAATCCATAATTCTGTGGATAAACCTTAGGGTTCCCCAATGAATCATTCCGAACACGGTCATTGACTTCACTGGCACATTGATACATCGGAATTCGCAGCATCGGCACACCGGTGTCAAGCTGAGCGTCCCACGCAACATTCAGGTCGACTGCCTTGTATGAATTACTTTGCTCACAAAAAGGAAGCAGCCTTCCATGGACCGACCACGATCCATTATTGCCCGTCAGCACACTTCCCACTTCTATTTCAAAGCTAGGTGGAAAATGCTGAAACGCAGACTCGTAGTTATGAGCAGCGAGAACGACTTGACGAATGTTGTTGAGACATGAAGTTCGACGAGCAGCCTCCCGAACCATCTGAACTGCCGGAAGTAACATCCCAATCAAAATGCCAATGACTGCAACGACAACAAGTAATTCAACTAGCGTAAAGCCGCGCTTTGGATGGGAAACGATTTGCATAAAAACGAAAGCTGTCAGGACTAATGAAAACAAAGACGAGAGGAAAATCAAGCATGGTGGCCGCAAGCATCAGCTCATATTATCTCACTCCTTCTAAAAAACACAAACCGAAATTAAACCGCCATTCCGTCTAACGCTTCTCTTAAAATATGCCTTTATTTTCCCAGCGGCAATCGCCATCAATACGCCGGTACGCCTTAAAACATTTCAATGCCTTGGCAAATTAATATTCAAAACTAAAACCTAATTCTCCGCTTTGCAGCAGCGATCAATTCCGTTGATTGGTCACTTCTACAGTCGAGTCCCTGAAAGGCCGGCTGGTCATAAATTCGAGCAGTTCCCTATCACCAGCCAAAACTTCCGGGATCTCGCTGGAGCAAAATATTCCAAGTCTGCCCCCCTAAAAAGACGAGCTCGCAAATCAAAACGAAAAAAAGAGTTCTATTTAAGCAAAGAACCATAACCGTACCGCTAAATTGACTCACAGCTCGGCTATGGCACCAATACACCCCATAGAGACTTGCACCGTTAACCTTACTTTCCTCCTTGCGGAATTTCGATAGCATTGCGGCTGAATTTGATTAGATTCACATAATTAGTTTTGTTGAAAATGTGATGGTCCCTTCATTATTTTTACTCCCGTCCCCCCGTTCCCCGTTGCCAACTGACCACCCCCGGCAGCACGACGCTAGATTTTAGAAAAGGAGAAGCAAAGTGAGAAAAAACAAAAGAGGCTTTACCCTCGTTGAATTGTTGGTCGTAATCGCGATTATTGGAATTTTAATTGGAATGCTACTACCCGCGGTTCAACAAGTTAGAGAAGCCGCCCGCCGAATTACCTGCGCCAACAATCTTAAGAACGTTATGCTCGCAATGCATAACTATGAAAGCGCTTACCAACACTTCCCTATGGGTGCAGAGTGTCAATTAGGAAATACACTCCCGGATTCCAATCTGTATATGAGTGCTTTCTCTTTGACTTTACCTTTCATTGAACAAGAGAACTTGCAAAATCTGATCGACTTTACCTTGCCTTGGGAACAGCAGCAGGCAGCAGTGGCGAGAACACCCGTTAATTCATTTTTCTGCCCGTCCAACGTGGGAGAAGAAGTAATCGTAGATCCTGAATTTGGAGCCTTCGCCCAAGGTTACGGACTTCCAATTGGTGACACTTACGGTGTTACTACTTACGTACTTTCACGCGGCTCAGGCTACAAATGGTGCAACCAACCCTACACGCTTCTGGGCAAGGGAATGTTTGATCTCGGAATGAAAGTAAAGTTCAGTGACATCACTGACGGATCGAGTAACACCATGGGCATTGGCGAAGGAGCGTCAGGTAAAGCTTGGAAAGTATGTGTTGCACAAGGTAGCGAAGGCCCCCCGGCGACAGATGCTTCCGGAAACGAAGTTCATGCCAAGCAGCATTGGCTAGTACCTCAGCCCAATAGCACCTCCTATCAAGCTGCGGGCCTCTCGCCGCGAACCAGTATTTTTGCGTCGACAGCAGATTACCTGAACAAGAACCCAGTCACTCAATCGATCATTGACGATTCTGGATTTGCTGGAACTGCCGGTGGCACCGTTGCCGACGGTGACGCCACGAGTAACTTTCGAAGTAACCACCCAGGTGGCTCAAACTTCGCCTTTGGGGACGGCTCAATACAGTTCATTGCTAAGCCTTCTATCGAAGTCTACCAGGCGATTTCCACAATTCAGGGCCGAGAAGTTTTTGAACTGGATTAATTTTTCAATTCGGCTACCTTTGCCGGGTAAAATTCAACAACAGCGCTTTTAGAATTCACCGTCGTTGACCGTTGAATCAATCGAGATTCAACGGTCAACTGAGTGACTTCATCCCCATGGCCTCGCCACGATGACTTTTGCTTCCGTGATCGCATCCAGTTGGTTTTCAACATGGCAAACTGCTATCAATAACACAGGACGATCGAATTGAACGCGACTGTTTCGTCGGAAATTCAAGCGGATTTGAATTCCGCAATTCTAAAGCTCAAACAAGGCGCACTCCGTTTGCAGTCGATGCCGTTAAAACAGCGGCGGCACCTGATCGACTCCTGTGCGGCAAACATTCCTGCCTTCGCCCAACAATGGGTGGAAGTCGGCTGTGCTGCGAAACAAATTTCACTCGCGCAGTCCGCAGCTTCTGAAGAAATCCTTACCGGTCCCGGCACACTGATCCGCTACCTGCGTTTATTGTCTCGTTTGCTCCGCGATATCCAAAAGGAAGGGAAACCTCGGTTACCGAGCCAACCCAGTTGCAATCAGATTGGACGCACTTGCATTCCAGTCATTCCGGTGCGCAGTCTTTTTGACCAGCTAATTTTCCGAGGTCTCTCGGCTGAAGTTTGGCTAAACGTCGACAATGATGATCAAGATATATTTGCCGATTTCCCCTCAGAACAAAACACCTTGGGCAATGGGAAAATTGCAGGGGTCTTAGGAGCAGGGAATGTCAGTGCCATCCCAGCGACGGACATGCTGTATAAGATCTTCCACGATGGAGAAGTCGTCTTATTAAAACTCAATCCCGTCAATAACTACCTCTACTCCACATTCACCTCAGTCTTTGCTCCGCTAATTGAAAACCAATTGCTCCACATTTTACAGGGCGGCACCGACGTCGGAAAAGCAATCGTCAGCCATCCCGACATCGACTCGCTCCACATTACCGGCTCGCATCATTCGCACGATGCAATTATCTGGGGAGCAACCGAAACGGAGCGTTCCAAAAGGATTTCAAATGACAACCCTCTCGTTAAAAAACCGATTACGAGCGAACTTGGAAATGTCACCCCGTGGATCGTCGTTCCCGGTAAATATTCAAGCCGCCAGTTACAATCTCAGGCGGAACACATTGCCGCTTCCATCGTAAATAATGCGTCCTTTAATTGCGTCGCGACCAAGATGATTGTGACCAGTAGAGACTGGCCACAACGTTCCGATTTTCTCGCCCGAATCGAGACGTTGCTAAAAAACATCCCCCGGCGACATGCCTATTACCCAGGCGCCCGCGAGCGATTTGAACTAGCAACCGGAGGCAACACGATTCCGGGGACATCATCGAAACTCCCATGGACGTTAATTCGAGATACAACCCTTGAAACAGCGGCTCACCTTTTCCAAGAAGAGTCTTTTGTGTGCGTGTGTGCGGAAACAACACTGCCTGCTTCAAACCCAATCGAATTTTTGAATTCGGCTGTCGAATTCGTCAACAATGAGCTTTTTGGCACATTGTGTGCAACCCTCACGGTACCGAAACTTTTTGAAAATCAGGAAACGCTTGCTTTGGAAGAAGCCATCGCTCAACTGCAATATGGATCGGTATGCGTTAACCAGTGGGCTGGAGTAGTCTATGGGCTAATGACGCCACCTTGGGGCGGTCACTCAAGTTCCAACTTAAAATCACCTCAAAGCGGAATCGGTCATGTGCACAATACATTCGGTTTAAAAAACTTTGAGAAAACCGTGCTGCGGGGTCCCCTTTGCAGCTACCCAAAACCGGTTTGGTTTTACTCTCATAAAACAGCCAATCAAGTTGGCTGGTCACTACTGAGACTTTACGAAAAACCATCCATCACACGTTTGCCTTTACTATTCTTTCATGCCCTACGCGGCTAACGGACTGTTACAGATACTAACAGCAGCACTCGAAATTCGGCACAAACATCTGTCCAGGATAAATAAAATGAAGAACTTTTCCATCGTAACCATTTCTATTATCTTCTTGATTGTCAGTGGCTGTGAAAAATCTCAAACACCGCCAGTCGTGAAACCGGCACAAAATTCAACCGCTGCCTCAACAGACACCGCGACCATCGTGATTACTCCCGGTGCCGACGCGCAAAAAAAAGCTCAAGAAGCATTTATCCTTGCCGAGCCAGGGGATGTTATAGAATTTTCGGAAGGTAAATTTGAATTTGACGGAACGATCTCACTGGTCGGAACCGCCGATGTCACGGTTCGTGGAAAAGGAATGGAAAAAACGATTCTTAACTTTGCCAAATTTCAGGATGGGAAAGGCGGCGAAGGAGTCAAAGTGAACGCCGATCGATTTACGATCGAGGATCTGACGATCGAGGATACGCCCGGCGACGCCATTAAACTTCAAGACTGCAATGGCCTCACGATGCGCCGCATTCGCACATGGTGGACCAATGGGCCTTCTTCAGACAATGGAGCTTACGGTTTATATCCGGTACTCTCCAACAACGTCCTCATTGAAAACTGTGTTGCCCAATGTGCTTCCGACGCAGGTATCTACGTCGGACAATCGAAACAGATAATCGTTCGAAATTGCGTTACGGAAAAAAATGTCGCTGGAATTGAAATTGAAAATTGCATCGGTGCGGACGTTTATGACAACGTCAGCAAAAATAACGCCGGAGGCATTCTCGTCTTCTCACTGCCGGGCTTGACCATAAAAAATGGCACCGACTGTCGCGTCTTTAATAACACAATCTCTTCCAACAACCATGAGAACTTTGCCAAAGCAGGAGCGATGGTTGCCACCGTTCCATCAGGGACCGGATTGATGATCATGGCGAACGACCGCGTCGAAGCATTTGGAAACACATTTGATGGTAACGCGGGAGCTGGATGTTTGATTGTGAGCTTTCTTACAACACAGCGTCAGTTCGACGATGCTGAGTATGACCCTTACCCCGAAGCGGTCTCCATCAAAAACAATGTCTTTAAGAACGGCGGCACGGACCCCCAGGGTAAACAATTCAAAATGTTCACCGACGCAACGGGCCAGAACCTACCAGATATCGTTTATGACGGCATTCTTGACCCGAAAAAACTGGTTGATGAAAAATTACCCACCGAATTGGGTGTTTCCATCATCGACAATGGGGATGCTACATTTGTCAATCTAGACCTTGGAACTCTATTTGCCGGTTCACAACCCAATATGACAACCGACCTCACAGAGTTTGCTCACCCGTTACCGCCGGTCAAAACGGTCACAATCAAGGGCGTTGAATAGGGACATTTCCGGCTTGGCCTTGAATTCGATTCCAACCGGCTAATAATAGACTCCGTGCCTAAGACTTACTCAGATCGATTGAATCGACTCTCGAATCTCCGTTGGATTCCGATTGTGTTGGTATTTGCTTTAACGGGTTGCGGTCAAACAGCTTCCCCCGGAAACGCGTCTTCGAACGTAACCGAACAGTCAAAAATACAAGCGGCTTCCCAAGCGGATCAACTTACTAAAAGTCGAATCAGCAAATACAAATCCAAGCTATCTGACTATCAGATTTTCCAGATGCCCATGGGCGACTTAAAGCCCGCCAGCGAGGTCATTGAGTACGATCTCAACACGCCATTGTTCAGCGACTATTCACAGAAACAACGGCTCATCAAATTACCTGCCGGTGCCCGTATAAACTACAAACCCCAGGGGCCTTTGGATTTCCCGGTTGGAACCATCATTGCCAAGACATTTTATTATTCTGCAGACCTCAGCAATCCTGCATCGCCCCGCCAGTTAGTGGAAACAAGAATAATGGAGCACCAGTCGGATGGCTGGGTTGGCATCCCCTATCTGTGGAACTCCGACCAATCCGATGCCGAGCTGGCGATTACCGGCGCGACGGTCGACGTCGAATGGATTCACTCCGACGGAAAATCCCGCACAAACTCCCACGTTGTTCCGAATCTGAATGACTGCAAACGCTGCCATACCGATGTTAAAATGCATCCACTTGGCCCGAAAGCAGCAAATTTAAACCGCGACATTGCAATCGGTGACAGTCACGACAACCAACTTGAGCACTGGAACCTTGCCGGACTGATCGATGGGCTTCCCGAGTTGTCCGAAGTGCCCAAGCTTGCCGTCTGGAATGACCAGTCAACTGGGTCGCTCGATCACCGCGCCCGGGCTTATCTCGAAGTCAATTGCGGGCACTGCCACAATCCGATCGGACCGGCTAGGAATTCGGGGCTTCACCTCAATATTGAAGAGACGAACCCTTATCACCTAGGAACATTCAAAATCCCCGTCGCCGCGGGGAAAGGAACCGGCGGCAGGCTGTACGGAATCGTGCCGGGGAAACCGGACGAGTCAATTTTGGAGTACCGTTTGCGAACCACAAAATCGGGCGAAATCATGCCGGAATTCGGCAAGTCGTTGGTTCACGATGAGGGCCTCGCTCTAATTCGCGATTGGATTGCAGAGATGAAACCAAATTGATCACTTGATCAAAGACCACTGGCGGAAATTTTATTCCAACCGGCATGTCGCAGTGTTTCCGAGGCCAACTCGCAACCCAATAACTCGCTTCCAAATCGATCATTACGCTTCGAAGTGTCGAACTCTGAACCAGAGTCTCACCAAACAAAGTTTGATAGTAGGGTTCAAGTTGCTCCGGAGAAACAAAAATTGAACTAGAGGAAAACGGACCGTCATTGATGCAGCTATCAAAATCAAAAACTGGAGGCATGATAAAAACGCGCCGGGCGTCAATCTGCTCTCCGGCGAAATGCCCACCGTGCTCCGTGGCGAACAATGTCGCAATGTACCGCCGTGCTGGCAGACGGGATCGAACCACAATCGACTGATTAACAAATAAACTTAGTAATTTGATTCCATCTAATTCAATCATTGTCTGAGAGCTGCGCAATTCGACTCCCGTCAATTGCACTAACTCTAACGATGTCCCAAACAACCAACCGTCCCAATCGAAAGGGTCTGTAATAACTTGTGTCATCGTTCGAATTTTCATGGTACGCACACTGCCCAACGGCCTTGATCATGCCCGTTTTAAAGGATAACGGGCTTGAAATCGTTTTTCCTGCTTTCGATCAAAAAAACACTACAAATGTCGTATTGCCTCAACGAGGTTGGCAAGCGAGTTGAGCTTCCCAACCGCCCTATGACTATCTGGCAATGCCGAAACCCGACGCTAGGATCGGCAATCCATCAACAAAACTGAAAATCCTCAATTGAACACTATGAAGCTGGGCAATATCGCTTGAGAAAAACCAAGACTCGCCGTACATTGGCAGACACAATTTTAATCTGGGAAGTCAAACAAACTGTTGTAAAAAATGAAAAAAACAGGCGTAGCGATTGTCGGATTGGGGACAGTCGGACAGGGCGTAGCTCAATTACTTCTCGACCACGGAGATCGAACCGCGCGTCATGCGGGGCGAACGTTGTGGTTGACCCATGTGGTCGTCAACGACATCCACAAACCGCGAGATGTTGAGCTTCCTGCGGGAATTCTTACCGACGATCTCAACAGGGTCATCAATGACGATTCCGTGAAGGTTGTTGCCCAGCTCGTCGGGGGCATTGAACCGGCTCGCTCAATCATCTTAAAGTTGCTTGAAAGTGGCAAGGATGTAGTCACTGCCAATAAAGCGTTACTGGCCGAACACGGTCCAGAAATTTTCGATCGCGCCCGTCAACTGGGCCGGTCGGTTGCATTTGAAGCATCAGCTGCCGGTGGGATTCCAATTATTACCAACGTAAGCCAATGCCTTTCCGCGAACCAAATTGAATCGCTTCATGCGATCCTCAATGGGACAAGTAATTTCATTCTTGCCAAAATGGATAGCGAGGGCGGTGACTATCAATCAGCTCTCGCACTCGCCCAGCAACATGGGTTAGCCGAAGCGGATCCCGCGATGGATGTCGATGGTACCGATGCTGCCCAAAAACTGGCAATTTTGGCTCATCTTTGCTTCGGAGCCCGCGTTCACTGGTCCGAAATCCCTCGACGTGGAATTGACTCAATCGATGATCGCGATTTGAAATTCTCGAAAAATCTTGGCTATCGAATCAAGCTAATCGCTTTCGCCAAACTAGCCGGTTCGGGTATCCAACTAATGGTTTCACCAATGCTGGTGAAAATAGGGGAACCACTTGCCGAAGTACAAGCAAACTTTAACGCTGTCAGAGTCGTTGGAGATGCGGTCGGCCCGGTCTTTTTTCACGGCCAAGGCGCAGGCCAAATGCCAACCGCTTCGGCCGTCGTGGCCGACATGATCGACACCGCCGTCGGGCGTACAGCCATCACATTCAAAACACTGGAATTATGGGCTGACGGTCACAAGCGAGTCGATTTTGCCGAACCTGGCGATCTCGAAGGCCGGTACTATATGCGATTCGATGTCGTTGATCAGCCAGGCGTGATGGGACAAATCACGGGCCGCTTAGGGCAACATGGAATTTCGATCGCATCGGTTTACCAGCACGAAACCCAAAATGAGCGCCAGCAGACGGTTCCCATTGTGATTATGACGCATGCCGCAAAAGAATCATCAGCTCGAGCTGCGATGAAACAAATTGCTGACATGCCCACCGTTGCCGAATCTCCGGAACGTTTTAGAATTCTGAGCTAAGACCGATGGGTCTATTTAATAAAGTGGCGCCCGTGAAACCCTATTCTCACGGCCCGACTCTCAAACAAAGATCACAAAATCAACTATGAAATACGTCATCATTATTCCCGATGGATGCGCAGACGAATCTCAAACTGAACTCGATGGAAAAACTCCACTCGAAGCGGCCAATACACCGGCGATGGACCAAATTGCCAGCCACGGAATTGTCGGGCGAGCCAACCATACGCCCGACCATTTGCCCGCCGGTAGCAGTGTCGCCAACATGAGCCTGTTAGGTTACGACCCGATTAAAAATTACACGGGGCGGGCTCCACTTGAGGCGGCCGCCCAAGGTATCGAACTTGGAGAGCACGACTGGTGCATTCGCTGTAACCTCGTCACAGTCACCGATCAAACGATGACGAGCTTCACCGCCGGACACATCTCATCGCAAGACGCCAAAAAGCTACTCAAAACCGCTCAGGAAAATTGCACGATCCCCCAACTCGAATTTATCCCTGGGGTGAGCTATCGCAACTTATTGATGTTCCGCGGATCGCCAGATTCCCCAGCTCCCTTTTCTCATGAGACAAGAGCCACGCCTCCGCATGATCTTTCGGATAAGTCGGTGGCAGAAGATTTCCCGAGAGGGCCAGGCAGCAACCTACTTTGTGATCTGATGAATCAGAGTTCGGGCTGGTTTTCCGAACACGAAGTTAATATCGCTCGCCAAGGCAATAACCAACTCACCGCTAACAACATTTGGCTATGGGGTTTGGGACAACGCCCGGATTTGACTTCGTTCAGCGAACTTCACGGAGTCAACGGCGCAATGATTACAGCGGTTGATTTGCTTCGCGGCTTGGCGGCCTTGATTGGCTGGGATCGAATCGAGGTTCCGGGAGCAACTGGATACACCGATACAGACTATGCAGCCAAAGGGAAATTCGCCATCGAAGCGTTAGACAATTATGATTTGGTCTGCATCCATGTTGAGGCTCCCGATGAAGCTTCGCACGAAGGCGATCTCAACAAAAAGATTACATCTCTCGAAGCAATTGATGAAAAAATCGTAGGCCCTGTACTTAAACACCTGCAATCCAGCGGAGAAGAATTCAGAATCCTCGTAACGCCTGACCACCCAACTTACCTCAGCACGAAAACACATACTCATGGCAATGTTCCATTCACGATATGTGGAACAGGCATTTCAGCTGATCAGTTTGATAAATATAACGAAACCAACGCAGAATCAAGCGAATTAGAAATGCTCAACGGCTGGGAACTGATGCCGTTTTTCCTAAAATAGTCCTTAAAATCAAGTCTCCCAATGGCGGCAATTTCACGTTCAGGGTCAGGTCAAAATGAAGAAATCAGGTACCGTCGCAGTCCTTCCAGGAGACGGAATTGGTCATGAAGTCACCGAACAAGCCATTCGCGTTATTGATAAGCTCAACGCAGATTTTTCAACCGGACTGGAATGCACCTCAGCACCCGTCGGTGGAACCGCCTATGACTTGCATGGACATCCGCTGCCGCCAGAGACACTGGCACTCGCCCGCCAATCGGACGCGGTGTTGCTCGGCGCCGTTGGCGGCCCAAAATGGGAATCGATTACGCGAGAGCACCGCCCTGAACGCGCGTTGCTGTCCTTAAGACGTGAACTCGAATTATTTTCCAATCTTCGCCCGGCACTGCTTTTCCCAGAACTGGCAGCCGCATCCACACTAAAACCCGAAGTTGTCTCTGGCCTCGACATCATGATCGTTCGCGAATTAACGGGAGGCATCTACTTCGGTGAACCTCGAGCATTGACGACCGATAATGATGGAATTCGAATCGGATATAACACCATGGTTTACCGCGAACCGGAAATTCGCCGGATCGCCCATTCCGCATTTCAAGTTGCTCAGCAACGTGACAAACGCGTTTGCAGTGTCGATAAAGCAAACGTGATGGAGGTTTCTGAACTCTGGAGAGAGATCGTCACCGATGTGAGTAGCGAATACCCTGAGGTTGAGCTTTCACATATGTACATCGATAACGCATGCATGCAATTGGTTCGCGCTCCTAAACAATTCGATGTAATCGTAACCACGAACCTTTTTGGAGACATTCTCTCTGATGCTGCCTCAATGCTGACCGGGTCGATCGGCATGCTCCCTTCTGCATCGCTGGATTCAAACAACAAGGGCATGTATGAACCCGTCCATGGCTCTGCGCCTGACATCGCAGGCCAGAACTTAGCCAATCCCTTGGCAACGATCCTATCGTTGGCCATGATGCTGAGAACAACATTCGAAAATAGCATCGACGCTCAACGGATTGAGAACGCAGTTAAGAACGCGTTGGCTGACGGATTAAGGACCGCCGACATCGCACTAGAGGGCGAAACAGCCATCGGTACATCAGAAATGGGCGATGCTGTGGTCGCGGGTATTCAATAAGCGTATTCCAGAAGGATGCCGCACCTTCGTTGAACATTACTTGTTTAAAAAAATCTCACTCTCGACGACGAGTTTGATCAAGTCACGGATTCCACCCTTGGTTCTCGCTAAATCTGTGACGATTCGATCGATCTCGCCCCGATCAACCGGTTCCATCACTCTTCCACTGGAATAGGTCAATAATTTTTCGGTGAGGCAACGTGTCACCTCTTCCTCCCGCGAGAGAAGCATTTGCTTGAATTCGACAATATCCTTTACCGATTGTCCATTGGCCATCGTCGACGACGCATCAATCAAATCTTTTGATCTGGGATACTTATCCCGCCAACGTCCAACTTGGTCGAAATTTTCAAACGCAAATCCCATCGGATCAATTTTCCGATGGCACCCGTTGCACGCTTCATGCTTGCGATGCAACAGCAACTGTTCACGAATCGTCGCGGCCCCTCGAGTATCGGCCGGAAGCGGTTCCACATCGGGCGGGGGAGGGGAGGGGGGTAATCCCAAAATATTTTCCAATACCCAAACCCCGCGAACGACCGGCGAGGTATCCACCCCGTTCGCAGTAGCCGTCATCACCCCGGGAAGCACAAATATTCCCCCCAGCCGTGGATCACTAACTACCGTTTTCCGTAATTCACTCCCACGAATATTCTCACGACGATATATCCATTTCCCGAGAACATCGTTCATGTAGGTATAATTGGAATCGATGAATTGCGTGATGGGGTCGTTATTGACTACCGCGTCAGAAAAATATCGCGCAACCTGCTCGATCATCAACTGCTCCACATTCAGATTTCGGTAAAACTGCTCTGAGGGGGGCATCTTCCCAAGCTTATCCAACCGCAACCACGTGGATGAAAAGTTCCTTACAAATGATTTCGCTTTCTCATCGTTGAGCATTCGGTCGACCTGCTGCGCTAACACGCGGGGGTCATTAAGCATGTTCTTACTTGCCAATTGAAAGAGAATCTCATCGGGCATTGACGACCACAGAAAATAACTCAACCGGGATGCGATTTCATAAGAACTAAGCGAACCGGTATTCTCGCTCCTGTAAATAAACTGAGGTGAACACAAAATTGCAAGATAGCCGTCCTGCAAAGCCCCGACTACTCCATTGGCCTGAGACTGCGAACCTGGGTCACTTTGCGGCCTCAGCCCATCAACGGACAAAGGACTCAACGGCACCCCCGGACCCGACCAACTCGCTCGGAATCGATTAGGGACGCCAAAGGCAAAATACTCAATTCGAAGATCGTGAATGCCTGGTTTTAATTGAACCCGCCCCTTCTTCGGAACTGCGCCATGCAATCCGTCATGCTCGACCACGGTTTTATTGTCAATGAGAATTCGAGCGCCATCGTCGGACGCCATCTCAAACGAATACTCTCCATCCTCAGGCACATTTATTTTCCCCTCACAAACGAGGCCGAAATAGTCCTTGGATTTAGAGGCATTGAGATCGACAAGTCCACTTGAAAACGCCCCCTCCGAAACTGGTGTGAGCGTATCGAACGCGGGTAACTTATCCCATCGACCGTGATAAACACGATATCGCAAATCCTCCACCGCCCCCCCTTGGCCGTCCTTAATTGCACTCAAAACCAAATTTATATAAGGGGCCATTTCTACCTTCGTTACCGGACGACGAAAGGCACGTTGGGCAAACCGATAAAGCAGTTCACGAACTTCATCCTCATCCCCGGATTCGTTCCCATAAAGCGCCTCATGACTTTGGGGAGGCCATCGGTCGATCAGTGGCTCTAGTGTCAAACTATGAATCTTAACAACCGGACCTTGAAATTTTTTCAACAGCAACTCCGCCATCTTTCGACTTCGTTCGCGACGCGCGTCGTCAAATTGAGCCTTAGTCAAAAACTGTTCCTGCTTCAGGTGTTCAATATATTGATCAGGCAGATACTTCTTTACTAAATGCTCCGTTTGCAGTTCACGGGAAGAAGGACCGTTTTGCCACGTCAACTGAGGAAACCAGTCACCATCAATCCAAGTCTCACACGAGTACTTGCGGGTTCGGCCATCCGCGGGAATCTCCCAGTCAGCGACGCGTATTTGATTGCGTCCCTTTGCTAGTTCTAAGCTGACTAAGAATGGCAAATCCTGGTTAGTTGGAATAAGCTCCCCCCACGAATGATGCTGGTTCTCTGCAGACAATTCCACCACGATTCGATAGCGAGTCGAAGTTTCCACTCGATTTAGTCCGTCAATCTTGAGCGATGCATTCCGAAAAAGTGTATCAAACTTAAGATTTAGATCACCGGCAATCCGCTCGAGGTCCCCCGCGCCCCGCTTGTAGAGCGGGGCGGTAAACCGCCTCGTTTCCACTTTAGGCTTGAGTTCCTGATGGGTCGCCGCCCCGATCGACTCATCCGCAGCACCATAGATGAGGTTTAATAAAAAGTCAGACATCACTAATTTTTCACCGATATTGGCGGAACCATCCTCGGCTTCATCCGCAGGAAAAAAACGAACGGGATCGTCGGCCGTATGTTCGACTCGACCGTTCCCGTTGTTATCGTAAAGCCTAGTGTTGGCTATTCCGGGGCGGTACATCAGTCCCTCAAGATAGAGCAAATCACGAAATGTGTTTCGTAATTCATGACGGTTGAGCCTTCGCAGAATCGTTTGCCCTTCCGTGCTGCGGCGGGCTGCATAGGCCGATTTGAGCTTTAAAGTTAGCCGTTCAGTAAATTGTGAAGTTGCTTCCCTCGATGGCTGTGGACTATCGACCGGCGGCATTTCCCCAAGATTCAACTGATCTAAAATTTCTTGCCACGCAACAAGCGTCTCCGAGTTCGAAAAATCGTTACCAAGATTATCGAATCGTCTGTCGTTTTCTTGACGCTCCGCACCGTGGCATGCGAGGCAATTCCGATTCAAAAACACCTGTAATTCATCCGCTGATGAGGTGACAGGCATTCCCCCAATAAGTACCAACACAATCGCAACGATAAGGTCTCTCACGGTGACGAACTCCACCCAAGTCCGGTTAGCGTACCGCTGCTGGTACCGAAACGATCCGCTTCGACTCCATGGTTCTGCAAAATTGACAACAAGAGATTTGCCGCAGGTGTTCGCCCAACTACCTCAGGAAACACTTTGTGTTCTCCATGTTGATAACCGCCACCAGCCAGCAGCAAGGGTAGATTCCTGGTTTGATGCGTACCCGTTGCCATCCCACACCCAAACAAAATAGTCGTATGATCCAACAACGTTCCGCCGTTTATCACGTCCTTCTGCTGTTGCAATAGTTCGATGAGGTAGGCCATCATCCCAATTTGATTACCCTCTATTTTTTTGAGGGCTGCCACTGGTTCTGCTCTTTCTCCATGGTGGGAAAAATTGTGATAGCCACCGCTCAACCCAAAATCGCCGTTTGCGAAACCGCTAACGCAGGTCACGACGCGAGTGGAGTCGGTCTGAAGCGCTAAAGCAATCATTTCAATTGTCGCTTTAAGACGATCCGGAGTTCCGCCCTTCAGTTGAGGCTCCAAAACATCAGTTTGGGGTTTAGGTCGGTCAATCCACGGTTCTTGTTGGACAATCTTCTTCTCAAGGGAACGAACCGAACCAAAGTATTCTTCAAGCTTTTGTTGATCCTGTTTGCCGAGTTGTCGTTGAAGTGACTTTGCCTGTCCCATCACTACATCCAAGATGCTATTTTGGCGTTTCAATCTTTCTAAGGCCGTTGCTTTTCTTGCCGTGGGGTCATCAAGAAACATGAGTCGATAGGCGGCGCGCATATCAATTGTTGGAACCTGCACACCGGCACGCGTAAAGCTGATCAAATTCTGTTCATTGCAACCGATCGTCATCGAGGGGAACCGCGTTGCCGTACCGGAATAGTCCGCCAGTTTTTGATCTAGACTAAGATTGCCCTCGGAATACCCGTGGGCTAACGATGGTCGCACCCCACTCAACAACACGGGCACGCCAGCGTGCCCGCCCGTATTCCCATGGTCCAAGTTTGAAAAAATCGTTAGCTGGTTTCGATGTTGCTCGAGCGCCTGCAACGTTTCTGGCATTTCATACCCGGCTCCAACCTGATCGGATGCGGGAAAAAAACCATTTCGATACATGCCATAATTATTCGATAGGCAAACAAATCGCTTCACCGGTCGCTGACCTGAGCACGAGGCATGACTGTTGGGAACCATCGCTTCGAGCATCGGCAATGCGATCGCAACGCCGGCTCCTTTTAAAAAACTTCGTCGTTTTAGTGGAGCTCGCATGATTCATTCCTAAAAGCACTAATCCATCAAAGCAACAACGCAGCCATCCGCGAAAACACGTTAACAACGTGTCGTCTGCGATTGGCTCAGCTTTGGTTTCCAAGCCTCGTCCAACGAACTACAATTGTACCGTGAACATCGGCGGCCTGCGAATTAATTCAGCCGCCGCCAACCTTGTAATTTGTGTCTCTTTTCAAAGTCCGATACCAGAGTTTAGTTTTTTGCCAGACAAAACACTCAATTAAGGGAGCCGTCGTGTTTACACAACGGCTCGTCAAATTTTTCCAAAGGGAACGCCATGAGCTTGGGCATGCTTACTAGACAGATCATCCATTGCAGCAAAAATCAGATATCCTTCCCATACGGCCTCCCTCTAGCATTATTCTTATTACCCTCTTGTTGGATATTTGGCTCGGCAAACCTTAGTGCCTGTCAAACCGATGGCTTACCTGACAGTCGTCCCAACATTGTGCTCATCATGGCCGACGATCTCGGCTGGAAAGACCTCCACTGTTACGGTAATGAAAATCTAGAAACCCCCAATTTGGATCAACTTGCCAAAGAAGGCATGCTATTTACCAATGCCTATGCGGCCTCGCCAGTCTGCACGCCGACACGCGCAGCGATGATGACCGGAGAGTCACCGGCAAGGCTCAACATTACCAATCATGCTCCTGGGCATCCGCCCGGTTACCAAAAACCCGGAACGGAAATAAAAACCGTTCCGTGGCAGCGCAACCTACCTCTTGACCGGGTCACCATTGCCGAGCAGTTAAAAGCAAACGGCTACGCGACCGGATTCGTCGGCAAGTGGCACCTCTCGCACCAAAACAAAAAATCAGATGGCCCAACAGAACCTGAATTGCGAGCAGAACATCAAGGATTTGATATTAATATCGGCGGCTGCTCTTTTGGCGGTCCGCCCAGTTACTTTGAACCATACCGCATCCCCAACATTTCCTCCAACGAACAATTAAATTATCTTCCTGATCGATGCAGCCAGGAGTGCATTAATTTCATTGAGGCGAATCAGGACAAGCCGTTCTTCCTGTGCTGGTGGAATTATTCCGTACACTATCCATTCGAAGCCCCTCAGTCGCTCATTCAAAAATACGAGAAAAGAAAAGGACCGGGAATCGAAAACCCAACTTACGCAGCAATGATTGAAGGAATGGACCGGGCCATTGGCAAACTACTCACAAACTTAGACAGGCTCAACCTAACTGAAAACACCTTAATTATTTTCACATCGGACAACGGCCCGTTCGCCGCCAACGTCAAACCACTTAGAGGTGAAAAAGGATATCTTTACGAAGGCGGTATCCGCGTTCCCGCGATTGTTAAATGGTCTGGAAAAGTCAAACCAAAAACAGTCAGCCAGACGCCCGTCATCAGCATGGACTTTCACGCAACCATTCTCGACGCCGTCGGGATCGATGCCGATCCATCGAATCATCCTGACGGTACTTCCCTCACCGGTTTACTTACCGGAACATCATCACTCAATCGCGACGCAATCTATTTCCACTACCCTAACTATGCGTTCCATAAAAAAAATCGACCGGGCAGTGCAATTCGATGTGGAGATTTCAAACTGATCAAACATTATGACGACAACTCAGTTGAGCTTTACAATCTCAAGGAAGATCTGAGTGAATCAAACGATCTGGCTGAATCCATGCCGGATAAAATGATAGAATTGAAGAACAAACTAGAAACATGGATGGCTGACACAGACGCCAAAGTCCCAGCGAACGCGAACTAGTTTAACCAACCTCGCGACTGAATTGCTCTCTGTATTTCGAGAACCCGAGCCGATTAAAAACCCGACGCTCCCCTTAGAGTTTGACTGGACCTTCTTTACACAAATTGGCCAGCCCAAAACTGTCGATTTGATGCCCCATCGCATGGGCAATCGCCATCCATAGCCGACTCGTCGTTACGTTTTTGACTTTCGCAAATCGCCCCATCTCAAAACCAAAACCGCCTCCCACAAGCACCATCGGGAGATTATCGAGTGTGTGTGAATTCCCATGCCCTAATTCATTGGTCCAAACAACCAACGTATTATCGAGCATTGACTCATTTGTTCCAGGTTCTTTCGTTGTCTCCAGTTTCTTACAAAGGTAGGCAAGTTGCTCACAGTACCAAGTATTAATCCGGCGCAACTTGTCCTGTGTCACCTTTTTTCCATCAGGATCATGCGAGAGCGTGTGATGCCCCTCACTGATGTCGAGCCATTTCATTTTTGACTGCCCGACAGACTGGGTGTACTGCAACGTAGAAATCCGATTTAAATCGTTCTCAAAACCATTCACCAACAAATCAATTTGCATTTTGGACAACGTCGGCATGTCGTCATCAGAATTACCAACATTCTTTGGTAACTCAACCGGAGCAGCAAGATACGAAGGCTCGTCTCGATTCTCCAATTCCTGTTCCATCTGCCCAATGTATTTCCCATGGGCTTGGAGTAAATGCCGGTCCTGCTCATCGACTCGACCCCCGGTCAACTGCATATCCTCCCGGACCATATTCAGCACACTCAGTAAATTCTCTCGATCCTTGACGTTGCCGTACATTTTTTCATACATCCGGTATGGGTCTGCAATCGGCGCGATCGGTTGATTCGGCCCGGCATACACCATCCTCGTCCATGGATCCGCTTTGTGGCGTACGCGAACGCCAAATTCGAGAGTGCCGAACCTGGTGCTTGTCGCCTGATTCGCTTGCAGAAACCGCTTGATCTCCTGGTCAATCGAAATCCCTTTGGCCCAGCCAGCAGGTTTATCACTACCTCCTTGAATGTTCCCCGGAAACAGCTCATTGCCTGTCAGCAAGCAACTCATCCCGCGCATATGATTATCACCATCTCCACGAACTTTATTACAAATCCCGTGGACGACCAATGTTTTTTCGCGAAGGGTTTCGAGTGGTTTAAGAACCTGATCCATTTCAAAGTCGGGGCCTTCGGTTTTCGGCCAAAACCCTTCTCTCACCATTCCATTCGGTGAGAACATGACGACAAGACGCTTTTTTTTCCCTGAATGCAAATCAGGAATCGCCCAATTGAGGCCATGCCAACTCGATAGACCGGGGAACGCGAGTGCAAAAGAACCCGCGCCTCGCAAAAACTCTCGTCGCAAAATTTTTGAACTCATAGCAATCCCATTCAAAATCTAAGGAAGAACGATGTTCCCCAATCGCACTTCTCACCATGCTAACCTATTTGCCGTCCTTCTTGCTTTGGTAATTTACTGGTACCAAAGATATTTCGACAAGCAACTTTTCAATATTAAAACCCGAATTCTTAAACTTGCGATGCAACTCATCAATTTGATTCGTCCCAAATGCATCAAGCGACTGTTTCGTATAATAGTTAAACAACTTACGAATAAAACTCTTCTGCGCCCGTTCACTGCCTGCCAGGAATTCAGCTAAATCACGGGCTCCGCCGATTTTCACATCGTCTCCCTCGGGACTTGTGTAAACCGAATTCACATCAATTGGTTTCGATTTTTCATGAGTTCGAAATCGCCCAACTGCGTCATAGTTCTCCAGACTGAATCCGAGGGGATTGATCACTTGGTGGCAACTCATGCACCCAGTTTCTTTCGTCTGATGCTCGACTCTCTCGCGCGTGGTCATTTCAGGATTAAATTCTTCCGTCAACGGTTCCACATCATCAGGGGGCTGCCGAAGACTGGTTCCAAGTATTTGCTTGGCGATAAACACTCCGCGATGAATTGGTGAACTGCCTTTACTATACGCCAGACCGCTCATCAACAGCGGATGCGTCACGACCCCACTCCTATTGTCCGATGATAAACTGACCTTCCGAAAACCGTCACCGCTAACGGGGATCCCGTAAAAGGCACCTATTTTCTTGTTAACGTAAAGATAATCAGCCAGAAAGAGTTCCCGATAATCAGAACTGTCTTTCCAGACAACGTCGTCTAAGTAAAGCAAGAGGCTGGTCTGCAAATCTGCGACGAGTTCATGATCGAAATCAGGATACGCCGTTTTATCTTTAGCCGAACTGGCCGCGCGCTCAGCTTTTAGCCACCCAAGAAAGAACATTTTCACTTTTTGCCGAGATCGCCAGTCACGTACCATGCGCCGCGATTCTTGCTCCACGGTTTCCGGATTCACCAACTTCCCTTCTTCGGCAATTTTGTAAAGTCGCTTATCCGGCAGAGAATCCCATATCGTCAGTGCCAAATGCCTCGCAATCTCTTCACTGCGACGACGACTTTGAATTGCGGGATACAAAAAACGAGGCGATTTCAATGCCAATAACACAACTCGTTTGACCTGATTTTTTTGACTGATCTCTTGCTCAAAATGGCGATCCACGAAAAATTCACGATCGTCTTGACTGAGACGTGTGGCAAACGCGCGACCCACAAATTGATAACAAAATTCTCGCAACTTAGTTAACGCATCTTTATTATCTTCACTTGTGCCAGCTAGTTTCCACTGTCTCTCGGAAACCCATTCCGCCGTTTCAATCGCCGCGTCGGTCGTTGCTCGATCCCACTGCTCAGATACTGAAATCCCCCGCTCATAACCATGACTCGCGTCGTCCGCCGGAAAAACCGCAGAGCAAATACATATTTCCGGAGGAGATACCGGAATCAAACTCGACTCCGGTATGACCTCCACAATTCCATTGGGGCGTTTCCACAGTAATCGTATTTTGGCTGGCGGCTGGGGATACGAAAATAAATACAGGCTTAAGCCAACAGGACGTCCGCCAATCAAAAATATTGAGGCACGATGCTCGACGACATTATCGGATCGAACCTTTCGATCAATGAGTGGATTTTTTAAATCATTAATCGCTAGAGAAAACCCATTTTTTGACTCGACAAGTATTTCATACCTCCCGGTTTCTACGGGAATAAGCCCGCCACGCCAGTGGGTGGAAAACCCGTGATTCATCAGGTTGGCATCTTTCTTAGGGTTATCATCCTTCTTTAGAGACGCGTATTTTCCAGTTGGATCGAAATGAGGTACTCCGTTGCTAAAATCAACTGTTCTGTCTGTTTGTGAAGACAAACGCTTCTTTTCGGTCCAATTTCGCGACGCGAAATAGTTGGCCTCTAATCCTCTTTCGCTGGAGACAACAACCTCATCGCTAAACACTCCGAGTAAATCTACGATCGACTCTCGCAACTGGCGGACGGTCAAACGAGACAATTCAATTCTGGATTTATTTAACTTTTGCTGAGCGTGTGGCGAATAGAAGCGGTCGTAAACGAATGCGGCAACCAGTTTCGCCTCGTCACCAACGCACGTCTCCGGATGTTCATCGGGCATTGTTTCGACAATTAGTTTCTCAAGTTGAGATAACGCCAGATCTCCGCGAAGCGGATCAGAATAATGCTCGGGATTCCCTTGGCCATTCTCGCCATGACAAACCGCGCATTGGGAGCGATAAATTTCTGCCCCTTTTTCGTCACCCTGAATAAGGCCGTCACCCTGAATAAGGCCAATCGGCAATAAACAGATTAAAAAAATTAGGGCCGCGACATGCGCTTGAATTTGAAACATCCTGATTCCCTATCGACAATCAACTACGCGATCAGTCGGTTCATCATAGTTGATTTCACTCCAACGCTCACCACCGTTTTGATCTGAACCTCCATCAGCACCTCCATCAGCACCTCCGTCAGCCTTAGTGAAAGTGGACACCCTTTCAAAAAGAGCCTTAAATCGCGGGAAAAACGCCAAACCTGAACGTTTTTATAAGGTCGAAATCTCAGACTTTCTGAGGCCGCGAACTAACCGACGGCGACTAAGTAAGATATCCAACAGGGAGCACTCGGTACCGAATCGCGCCGTTCGAATTTACCAGTGTCTTCGCCGTCCTTGTCTTCCGTTTCCCAGTAGATGTGGCTTTCCTTGAACCCCGCCTCAGCAAGCATCTCCCTAACCTCTGGGATACTCCAAAATCTCCAGTGGTACTCAAATGCTTTATTGATCCGACTTCCATCTTTAAATTTAAAACTAATCGAAAAACTAGCATCGTGATTAATAGGATTGTAGCTATCCTGCTTCCAATAATACCGAAACCCTCGTTTGCCCTTTTTGACAATACGTTTGTCAACGTGCCCTTCAATTTGACAATCTCCCCCACCCATCATGTCCATGACCATGATGCCATCGGCTTTAATGTTTGCACGCGCCACTTTGAAATAGTCGATCACCTCAGATCTTGTTTTAAAAATCCAAAATGAAAAGTTCTGCGCTGCCAACACATCGACTTGAGGTCGATTTCTTTTCCGGACGTCCTGCTTAAGCAAACGCACCCGCTTCTTTTCGGCATCCGATAATTTTGCCAGGTTATTCGCCCGCCCCCATTCCAAAGTCTCCGAGCATAGATCTACCCCGAGCGCCGTTCTTTTAGTATTGGATTTTACCCATTTACAGCAAACCGCGAACGTACCGCAAAAATCCTCTCGAAGACTATGAGGCTTTCTCTTAAAGGCATCTCGAAAGGCCTGTTCAAAAAACTTAACTTCATGATCTGGCGACTGCACAGACTTTTGGTAACAGCGAAATTTATCAGCCTTCTCGGCGAATGTCTTTTTTTCAATAATTCGGGTGGACGGAGTTCCCATGGTAGAAATATCAGCCTTGTTTTTCATGTTGCTTATCAATGATGCCGCGGAGCAATTTGCATTGCTAAAACAGTCTAGTCCAAAAAACCACTTTAAACGACGTGGCTATTTTTTTTTGAACTAAATCTGGTTTTTGATTTTCGTGAAGGACAAAAAAGTAGGCGATCGCCAAAGCTTCCGACGATCACCCATTGGTTGATTGTTCAATCGTTAAAACGACTAATTACCTTCCACCATTTCGAGTGTCCCCGCATTGGACATGTCAAAATACGTGTCATTGGAAGCATCATTCCATTTCATCGCGGACATCCGACGCCCGTCGCCGGGATCATTATTGACTTGAACATCAAATCCGATTTTCTTCCCGACCTTTCCCTTTAAGTCAATGCAAACTTCGACAATGTAACCATGCTCAGTTTTGGTCACAACAGATTTATAAGTCGAAAGATCATTTTCGGATCCACTCGATTCGTTCCCGTCGGGCTCAGTTCGATATTGAGCATCGTCGTCATCGTACGTCGAAGTTCTCGCGAAATTTCGATCAAGAAAAAACTCGACTCCATCGCGATCCCACTCATCCCCGGCCAGGGAGCTAATTGCGTCGTCAGTGACTTCAGCCAAACAGTAAAGATGCTCCTCATCCCACAAGCAACGCACCCAAGCTGTCGAAGCTTTCTGCTCTGTGGAAAGCTCATCCACCTCGTCGATCGACCGCGAAGTCAATACGCGGGGCACACCCATCCAGAGATCATCGACTTTACCATCCACTTTGGGTGTTCCTTTGAACGCCTTCATTTCACGTTGCTCATCACCACTGATTTCGCGAATTCGAATATTTTTCCACTGAACCTTGAAAGGACCGGCATTTTTTTTGACGCCATGAACTTGAAGTCCCAAAAATCCCTTTCTCGATTCAATAGCAGGCATCTCAATATCCTCGATACAGGTTCCGTTTATCCAAGTTTGGATTCGCGGACCGTCGGCTAACACGCGATACTCGTTCCAACCTTCGTTTTTAAATACGTTCTTTTGGGTGCGAGTTGGACTAACCCACCCCCGCTTGGTTCCTTCCGAATAGAGATACCCTGATTCCCCCGGATCCCATTCAATCTCAACCTGCGGACCATGGACTCGACCTTCTTTATAGTCGGGCTTACTCACGGAACGAATTTGAACTCCCGAATTCAATCCCTTGTCAACTTTGACCTCAAACACTAACTCGAAATCACCATATTCTTTTTCGGAACAGAGGAATGAGTTTGGACTCCCCTTAACGGTACGGCCTAGAATGGTGTCATCCACTACCTCGTAGGTTGCAGTTCCATTTTTCTGCTCCCAGCCATCCAGATTTTTGCCGTTAAACAAATCAACGAACCCATCTTCACGCAAAACACCCGAAAAACTTGAGACGACATCTCCGTTACCGGAGTTTAAACTGACAGAGGCAGACGGAATTGCCGTCTGTGCCACCAACGTCGAACTCAGAAACATGCCTCCCCAAAACATGCCTCCCCAAA
>JAPKBL010000100.1 GCA_028823415.1 Mariniblastus sp. | reverse complement strand
TGGTCGTCGCTGTGTTGGAGGGTGCGCTTAGTTCTGAAAAGAGCAAAGAAGGGCAAGTCATCAATCTGTTCCCACCGACGAATGATGGTACGCGACCTAAGAGACACAGGCGAGACAGGTTCTGGCGATGCGAAGTCGGGTTCTGTTGATCATAATAGCTCGCGTTCCAACAAAGGAACCATTGCAGGCACGGGCGGCGATTCGGATCTATCTGATGCTGACATCAGGGAGTGTGAACACTGTGGCGCATCCTGCACCGAACGCTGTCGATGCAAACCAACGGGATTGGATTTAATCTTTGGCCACACCGATGACCGTCTACTTGCGATGGAGAGCGACGCCGACGGTTCCTACCTTGCGTTTGAAACTTGTTACAGAATGCGAACGGTAACGCTTACCTCGATGGGGAAGGATTTGAATTTGACGTTGGTCATTGCGAAAGGTTTGCGTGCCGAGAGTCTGAACCGTTAATGTTAAGGGGGAACATTAATTGAGCAATGTTTCTTGTTCATCAAGCGTCGCCGGCGTTAATCGGCGACGCTATTTTGATGGACTGAAGTTGTATTGTTTTAGTTGCCTTACTGCCCTCTGGTTTTTTATTTTAAGGCAATTTATTCCGGAGATCGGAAGTAGGCTTTAGTTTATTCTGGGATGCTTTGCGGGTGTTTTGTATTGCAGGAATTTAGTGTCCGCCGGTGGGGTTAGATTGGCGATAAAAAAAACCACGATAACGATGTCATCGTGGTTTCATTGGTAAACGTTTCGCCAGTTGCGATTATTTTTTAATCATGTCTGCGCCTTTGAGTTCTCCACAGTCAACGATCGTGACAGATTCGCTCGTACGTCCGGAGCGACTGCCAACAGCTTCTACTGCTCGAACGGTGTCCATGCCGTCAATGACTTTTCCAAAGACAACGTGTTTCCCATCGAGCCAACCTGTTTTAATTGTGGTAACGAAAAACTGCGAGCCATTTGTGTTGGGGCCAGCATTTGCCATGCTGAGTAATCCGGGTGTAGTATGTGTCAGTTTGAAATTTTCATCAGCAAATTTCTCTCCATAGATACTTTCTCCACCGGTTCCGTTGCCATTAGTGAAGTCACCACCTTGCAGCATGAACTGGGGAATAACGCGATGGAAAACACTTCCTTTGTAGTGAAGTGGCTTACCTGATTTACCATCCCCTTTTTCTCCCGTGCAAAGAGCACGAAAGTTCTCGGCTGTCTTCGGAACGGTGTCACCAAAGAGCCCCATGACAATGCGTTGGGGTTTCTCGTCACCGATTTTGACGTCAAAGAAAACCTGATGCGTTATTTTGGCATCGTCAGGGTCTTGAGCGACGGTCGGTTGATTACAACCCATGATTGACGCGGCAATTAACATCCCGGGCAGCATCCACTTAATTTTATTTAGCATCATTTTCCCTCTCAATATCGAATTTAAAGATTTATTTTTACGGTCGTTGGTGCCTTGCTCCGCTGGTTTTGCGGCGGTGGTTCCGGAGACAAATTATAGTAGAAACAAGCGACGCTCTGTTGGCAACAGGCGACACAAAATCCGCTGAGAAGATTTTGGTTTAGGTAATGGATCCCTGGCAACCTGAACCCGCTCCGGCGGTGCACCCGAAGCAATGTTGGGCTACTTGAATCGGGCGATTGATTAGTTTGTCGTTTTGAAATTCTTGAATCCTCGTTGGGTTCGGTGCATTCAAACTCAGTTCAAGCATTTGATTGAAATCACAATCGTACAATTGACCGTCCCACCCGACCGAGAGTGTGTTGCGACACATCAGTCCGGACACGGCAGCAGGGTTAAACGCGTTAATTAATTTTTCCATGTAAGCGGAGTAATCGCCGGTGCGAATTAGAAAATCGAGATAACGACTCACCGGCATATTGGTAATCGTAAACAGGCGGTCAAATTCGATTCCGAACCGTGTTTGCAGTTCGCGTCGATAGGCTAATTCCAAATCGCTTTGGGCTGGGGGAAGGTTTGGCCCGACAGGGTTATAAACCAGGGTGAGTGTAAGGCCAGTGCCGGTTTTCCCGTACCCAAGGGCGTTCAATTTTAACAGGGCTTCGATCGATTTTGAGAAGGCTCCATCTCCGCGTTGCGAATCGGTATTTTCTTCTAAGTAGCAAGGAAGGGAGGCAACGATTTCGACGGAGTTTTCTGCTAGAAATTGAGGTAGATGCTGGTAGCCCTTGGCCAACAGGATTGTCAAATTACAGCGGTCGATCACATGGCACCCCAGTTTCCTTGCCGAGGTCACCAAGTCACAAAAGTGGGGATTCATTTCCGGGGCGCCGCCGGTCAAATCAAGTGTTTTTATTTCAGGATTGTTTTGCAGCGTTTGAAGGCACGCATCAATCTCTGAACGTTGCATGATTTCGCGGCGATCAGGACCGGCGTCCACATGGCAATGGTCGCACGTCATATTGCAGAGTTTACCAAGATTGACTTGGAGGATCTCAATTCGATTAGCCGTCAACTGGGATACACCAGCATTGGCTAATGCGGACTGAAATTGCTGGGAGTCTGTTTGGGGCGCGAGGACGACTAATTGCTCTTTCGCATCGGCGAATCGCTCTCCGCGGTGGTGGAGTGACGTCTTTGGCTTCATCCGGAAAATCCTCAATCTATCAATGCAATGGGTTGACGGAATGGATTGGTCGTAAGTTTGTCAGTTGATCAACAGCACGTGGTTCCACCGCCGCAATCGTCCTCGGGTGTTTGATTAAGTTGGTATGACTCACCTTTCGTTTCGCGAACCGGCCGAATGCGTTCTTCGCAATTTGAGAGTTTTGCTTCGTTCAAAGGGATTTCCTGGTAGGGCTCAACGAAGAAAAATGAATCGGAGAGGGCGCCCGTTTGCAGCATTCTAAATGTCCTGTCGCAAACGGCCATGCGTTGACCGCGATAGTAAGTGTGACCGTCGTCATCCTGAACTTGGCTAAATGGGCCTCGGTAGATGACCGCCTGATTTCTTTCGAGACAGGGGCAATCGTCGGGTTTGTAAGCAACGACGGTGACGGATCGAAACTCGATCCCTTCGACGGTTTGCCATGCCTCGGACTCGCGTTTGGCTAAGTGCATTCCTTCGAATCCAGCACGCCCGAATTCCGCGAGGAATTCATCTTCACGCCATGCGCCGGAAATACACCCCGACCATAGGGTTGGGTCGTTTTGCATGTGCTGCGGGATATCCTCATCGGAAACTATGTCGCTGATTGCCGCGCGGCCACCCACTTTAAGGACACGAAAAACCTCCTGGAAGAGCTGTTTTCTATCCTCGGGTTGAACGAGGTTTAGGACGCAGTTGGAAACAACACAGTCAACGCTGTTGCTTTCGATCAATGTTGCCTCTCGGCAAAGGCGCTGGGCTAAGTTCCGATCTTCCATTACACCAGAGAGCCCTGATTCAGGGTCGCGATTGCGCTGCGAGGCAAATAGCTCGAGATCAAGTTTTAAATCCTGAATCATTCCTGCGCGAAAAGAGATGTTGCTGTAGCCAATTTTCGCGGCAACTTCCGTTTGGTATTTTCTTGCCAACTGGAGCATCGTTGGGTTGCAGTCGACGCCGATCACAGCACCCTGCTCGCCGACGAGTTGGGATGCGATGTAACAGAGTTTACCGCCGCCTGAACCGAGATCGAGGACCGTGTCCCCGGTTTTTACGTAGGGAGAAGGGTCTCCACATCCATAATCTCGCTCGATGATTTCCTGAGGTATTACTTCGAGCAAGTCTTGGCGATAGACAACTGGACAACAGAGTGATGTTTCGCGTGTTTCGGCGGCTTTGGCGTATCGTTCGCCAACAGCATTTTCATATTCGAGGGGTGTCGCCATGATCTTGAACTCTCTGGAACGTTGCTTTCAAACGACAAATTTTAACGGTATGCAAACGATCTTACGACAGGGTGCGGTGAGTTTGGTTTAGTTTAACACTGATCATTGAAATGCGCAAAAAAAAGCACTCTCCATTTTGATGGTAGAGTGCGAATGAAAATGTTTTCAATTTGATTGTTATTTCAATACACGATTGAAGGTATTTTTTACGATCAGGTCGATTCCTGTTTCGTTTCGTCGGCCGAGCGGTCCCAGAACGTCAAAGCGAAGCATACCATGACGACCGCCGCGAAAATGGCGGGGACATACCAGAATTTACTAAAGTCAATGACTCCATCGGTGGTGCACCGACCGGTCCACTGAGCAAAAGCTTGCGCCCCAATTCCGAGTCCCAAACCTTGGGTCAACATCACAATCAACGACTGTGCTTGTCCCCGAACTTCCGGAGCCGCTTTTTTGTCGGTGTAAATCATGCCTGTTACGAAGAAAAAGTCGTAACAAATTCCGTGAAGTAAAATGCCGATAAATATCGGTGCCGTTAATAGAATTCCTTCTTGGCCAAATGCGAAACCCCAGAGTCCGTACCGAACGACCCAGGCGAGCATTCCGATGATTAACATCTTCTTCACTCCTAAGCGGGCGAAGCAAAGTGGCATCAGGAGCATGAAGAAGATCTCGCTCATTTGCCCGGTACTCATGGCGCCTGTTGTTGAGCCGAATAAGGTGATTCCCATATCGCCTACGAATCCGAAACCTTTGGCGTAATATCCGGCCAGTGGAATGCAAACTAGAAACGAGGCGAGGGCAAATATAAAGAACGACTTATCTTTCAGCATCGCCCAAGCATCGATCCCAAATATTTTTCCGACCGAGATTGGTTCACCTTTGGCAGGTGGGGGCGTTTTAGGAAGGGTAAGGCAGTACACGCCTAAAATTAACGAGGCGATCGCCGCTGCATGAAACATGTATTCGGAGTTGTCGGAAAATTGGATTGTATCCATCACATTGCTGAATGCCAGGTTCGCTGCGTCGAGTGCCTCTGGATTACTGCCGGCTGCAGCTGTTGCTGATTCAAGTGTGGTCTCAGCTTGGCTAATGACTACATTTTCACCGGTGAAAATTCGACAGCCAAGCATTGCCCAATTACCGACGATCCAGCCAATCGTGCCGAATACCCGAACAATCGGAAACTCTTTTTCCCCGTTGTTCAAGTGTTTAAATGAAAGGCTTGCCGTCAAGCCGAGTGTCGGCATGAAGCACAGCATGTAGGCTAACAGGCAAAGTACCATCGGGTGAGTAAATTGACCGAGGAAGCTTTCAGGGGCACCAGCGGCTGCCAGCGAAGGCGCGTACCAAAGTAGCGCGGCACCTAAGATACTCAATATTGCCAGTACCCATTCTGTATTGAGAAAACGATCGGCAATTAAGCCGAGCGAAAGTGGGGCAATAATTGCTGCGATTGGAGCGACGGTGTAGGCGGCACCATCGAAAGAGCCACCTAGGCCCAAGGCCGTCATTCCGTTTGCGTCAAGAAATCCGTACATCGAAACATACCATGCACCCCAAACAAAAAATTGGAGGAACATCATGATTGCTAAACGGACGATTAGTACGGGAGAGGAACCAGTCATTTGATTTTGATCCAGAAGTGTCCAGAGTGAATGAAACCGACTGCAATATTAAACTTGGTTAACAAGCCTTTGCCAAGTCAATGGGATTAAAGAACTCTCTAAATTCTTTGCTTTGCCTTCATTTCTTTAATTAATTCGCCCTGATAGGTCGCTCGTGCAACCAAATCTTCTGTTACATCTTCTCGATAGTAGATCAGGCCGATCGCTTTCCTTGTGCGAATTTTACTTCGGTTGGCGGTAGCTCGGTGAATGGTAAGTGCATGATGAACTAACAAATCGCCAGTTTGGGCAGGAAACGAGATTTCGTTTGCAGAGTCATCCGCTGTCGGAAAATCAGTGATTCCCTGACTGAATCCAAGGGTGCCAGTGGAGGCATGGGGACGCATTGGTTCGAGATGAGACCGAGGGATATATCTGACGCAGCCATTTTCGTGGTCGACGGGTTCGAGTGCGAGCCACATTGTTATTGCTTCGCAGGGTGAGATCTTGAAATAATATCCGTCCTGATGCGGAGGCGTTGCTAAACCGGTTTTAGGCGGTTTATTAAAATACTGCATGTTTTTACAAACCACCCTTGAGTCGAGCAAATTTTCGGCGAGCTCTCGAAATGGACTGTTGCTCATCAATTGACCGAAATACTCGTCGTGGAGATGAAGATTCTGTAGTTGCTTTAACGTAGACAGGTCTTGCTTGTCCTCATAGAAAACATGCTCTACGGGCATGGTGGGGACGACATCGCCAATGATTCGTTCCAGATTGTTTTGGATGTCCGCAATTTCGCGCTTTGACCGAAATGACGGGATAAAGGCCAGGCCGTCCGAGTCGAATTTTTGTTTTAGATTTTCGGTGCTTGTTAGGGCCATAGGGAATCTTCCAATTTACAAGAACGAATGGCTCAGATTTTCAGGTTCTAAGTTTGCATGCGACGCTGTCGGAAATTTGACATTGGTCATGGGATGTAGCAAGATCATACCCACCCGATGAGTGGGGTTCTACCATGTAAATCTTGCCAGTAGGTTTGGGTATCGAAAAAGATATGCCTTAAACCAGCCTTGGGTGTTTGGGTCAGCCGGATTGATTTAAGCACGCCAGAGACCGAGTGGCAGTTTTTCGTGGGACAATATTTGGTTTCTAGTAAAATTGGAGAATTGTGAATGAGTTTCAGTCGGCTGTGTTTCTGGTTTTCGACCTTCGTCGTTGGCGTTATTTTTATCCACGAAGCTGTTGCGGAAAATAATTCCTCGCCGAATGTGTTATTAATTGCGATTGATGATTTGAGGCCCGATTTGAATTGTTACGGCAACTCAGAGATGGTCACACCTCGGATGGATCAATTCGCAAAATCGGCTTTGATTTTTGAGAGAGCCTATTGTCAGCAGGCAGTCTGCAACCCATCTCGAACCAGCATGCTCACTGGATTGCGACCCGAGAGCATTGGGGTTCTTGGTAATCACATTCACTTTCGAACCAGCCAGCCTGATGTGGTAACGTTGCCGCAATATTTCAAGCAGCAGGGGTACCACGCTCAGGCCATTGGGAAGATCTTTCATGGTGTCTTTCCCGAGGGGGCGAGTAAAACTAAGTGGGACACGATGGGGGATCCTGTAAGCTGGTCAGTACCCGCGATTCGGTTTGGCCCTCGTTATTACTACACCGAGGAAGGGGTTGCCTCAGCAAAACAAGCCTTTGAAAAATCCTATCCGGGGTTGAGGCAGTCGGGGATTGACTGGACAAAGCGGTTGGTGTTTGGCTTAGCCACGGAAGCTCCCGACGTTCCGGATGCGCTATTTTATGATGGAAAGGTTGCGGCAACGACGGTCGCGATGTTGCAGGAGCTGAAGGCTTCGCCCAAGCCATTTTTCTTGGCAGTTGGTTTTATTAAACCTCATTCTCCATTTATCGCTCCAAAAAAATACTTTGATCTTTACGATGGGGAATCGGTTGCAAACACCCGCGGATTTCCTCAAGACGCCCCACGAATTGCCGGTCACAGTTCAGGTGAAATACGACGCTATACGGATCAACCGAACAAAGGTGAATTCAGTCAGTCGAAACAGATGCGTTTGCGGCATGCTTACGCTGCGTGCGTTAGTTTTATCGATGCCCAAGTTGGACTTGTATTGGACGAGTTAGATCGACTGGGGCTTGCTGAAAATACGATCGTTTGTGTTTTTGGAGACCATGGATATCATCTCGGCGAACAAGGCCTCTGGGGAAAGACAACTAATTTTGAGTTAGACACGCGGGTTCCGTTGATCGTGCGGATGCCGGGTATGAAATCCAAGGGCAGGAAGTCGAGGTCATTGGTAGAGCTAGTCGATGTTTACCCAACCTTGATTGAAGCGGCGGGGCTTCCGGCGTATCCGAAGCTCGAAGGTCAGAGCTTTCTGTCGTTGCTCGATGACGCGCGTCTGGAGACGAAGCAATTCGCATTAAGTCAGTTTCCTCGTGGCAAGGTGATGGGTTATTCGTTGAGAACGGATTCTCGAAGATTAACGCAATGGCGGAAACCGGATGGCAGTGTAGTCGCCACCGAACTTTATGATTACGACGAGAGTGCGATCGAGCGCAGGAATGTCGCGGAACTGTCGCAGAATAGGGGGATTGTTGAATCTCTTAACCGCCAACTGGTGTCAGCATTTGGCTTAACCGTAGGGCCGTCCCCCGAGGTTTCCCGACGTCCCCTGTTTGAGACCAGTTTTGAGTCCCTTAAACCCGGTGAATTTTCCAAACTTGAATTTGGGAAATCGACTTGGAGTGTTGTGGAAGGAATTGCGGAGATCGATGATCAACATGCGAAAACAGGTGGGCAATGTCTGCACCTGTTGGGCGGTCAGGAAACGGTCATCGAAATTACCTTGCCTTCGGCGGTCGCAACTGACAGTCTGCTTTCGTTTTGGGCTGAACGGTGGACCCAGCGAGCTCCATTTCGATTTCGGATGGAAAAATGGAATGATGGTAAGTGGTCTGAGATATTTAATGGTGAGAAGGCTGTGAAAGTAGGCCGGGCATTTTTGTCAAAGGTGTCGGTGAATGTGAAGGCGGGAGGTTTCTCGAAATTAAGAATTACGGTGTCGAGCCCAGAGGGAACGGGTGTTTTGATCGACGATTTTCGGATCGCTGCACCGCTACCTCAACGGATTTCCAAAATCAGCGTCGTGCCCATTGCGATTCCTGCCTTGATCGGCCGTGATGCAAGTCCGCTGGTAAAACTTAGAGTCGACGTCGAAGGGACCGTCAATCCGATTTCATTGAAGCAACTCGGTGGTTTCGTTTCGTCGAAACCGGGGGCGCTAAAATCGGTGCAAATTTACTTCACGGGAGCTCGCAGTCAATTTTCGGTAGGTAACCAATTCGGTCAGAAGTTGGCAGTTGCGGCCACTGAGATTTCGGGAGCGGGCGTGGTTGATCCTGTGACCGACGACCCAATTCGTCAAAAAGGAATGGTTGAGACTGAAATTAGTTTTAGCGGGAATCAAGAACTGGCCGAGGGCGAGAATTATTTTTGGCTGGCCGGGGCGGTCTCTTCGCAAGCCAAGATAGGCTCTAAAGTTGGGGCAAGTTTGAATCCGGAAAAGACTCGGTTCAGCGATGGGACGCGCGAAAAGCATGGCGACCAACTTCAATTTCAATCTGTCGGTGTTGCCGTTCGCAAGTCAGGCGATGACGGGGTTCACACCTATCGGATCCCAGGGCTGGCAACCACTAATGAGGGAACATTGCTTGCCGTATATGACGTCAGACGGTCGGGCGGCGGAGATCTTCCTGGTGATGTCGATGTTGGATTGTCTCGGTCCTTAGATCACGGGCAGACATGGCAGCCTATGGAAATAATTATGGATATGGGAGATGATCCAAAATGGAATCACGATGGAATTGGCGACCCAACCATCCTCGTGGATCGACAGACAGGCACCATTTGGGTTTCAGCCACTTGGTCCCATGGGAATCGGTCATGGAGAGGCTCGGGCCCGGGTTTATTGCCGGAAGAGACTGGACAGTGGATCATGGTCAGGAGCGATGATGATGGGGTGTCCTGGTCCAAGCCAATTAACATTACGAAACAAGTGAAACTACCTGAGTGGTGTTTTTTGCTTCAAGGCCCTGGGAAAGGGATTTCGATGGCCAATGGGACGTTAGTTTTTCCCGCTCAATATCAAGATCCGCCAAATCAGGCGGATCGCACGGCGCATCGGCTTCCCCATTCCAGCATTATCTACAGTCGAGATCATGGAAAGACATGGTCAATGGGCACCGGGGCGGAAGACGATACCACTGAATCCCAAGTGATCGAATTAGATAATGGCCAGTTGATGCTGAACTGCCGGTACAACCGTGATCGTACCCGTGTGGTAATGACGACCAACGATATGGGGAAAACTTGGGTGGAGCACGGGACTTCGCGGCGCAACTTGATCGAACCGGGTGCGTGCATGGCGAGCTTAATTAATGTTAATCGAGAGCTGGCGTGGCGAGGGATCGAACGGGAAAATGATCAGTCGATCTTGCTGTACTCGAATCCGAATTCGCTCAATGGACGCAACCATATCACCATCAAAGCCTCGCTCGATAACGGCAACACATGGCCACATCAAACCCAGTTGTTATTGGATGAAGAACCAGGTCGAGGTTATTCCTGCATGTCGATGATCGATGCTGAAACGGTTGGGATTCTTTACGAGGGTAGTCAGGCTGACATGACATTCCAGTCGGTTAAGCTCAAAGATATTTTGTCACCGCCCCTATCGCAGAAAACTGCGAATCCAAAGTTATCACTTTCGCCGCTGCCGAGTGAGCAGGCGAGTCCGAAACAACCCGCTGGACTAACCGTGGCTCGAGTTTTTCAGAGCAACATGGTTCTTCAGGCCGGTCAAGAAATTCGAGTTTGGGGACTCGCGCCAGCCAAGCAAGAGATCCACGTAGAATTTGCCGGCCACGCGACCCGTACCGATGCTGACGCCAATGGCAAGTGGAAAGCTGTTCTACCACCCTGTGAAAGTAGTTTCGAAGAACGCCAATTGCGTGTTCGTGCCGGCAGCGAAAGCGTAGAGTTTAACCGTATCTTGGTTGGAGAAGTTTGGTTGTGCGCGGGGCAATCGAATATGCAATGGCCAGTTCAACGATCGACCAACGGTCGTAGTGCCCTTGAATCGTCGAGTGATGCTGGGTTGCGATTGTTGAATTTTCAGAGTGGCGGAAGCGGGGGGGCGGGAGTCTATTCGCAGAAAGATTTGGACTCTCTACGGTCAGAGGTTTTTG
Source organism: Mariniblastus sp. (assembly GCA_028823415.1). Lineage (GTDB taxonomy): Bacteria > Planctomycetota > Planctomycetia > Pirellulales > Pirellulaceae > Mariniblastus. Next base: position 6,605 of record JAPKBL010000100.1, on the reverse strand, counting down.
GACAGGGATCGTGGGAGTTAGCCAACGCCCAATCGGTCAAAGACTTTTCCGCGGTCGGTTATTATTTTGGAAGAAAAATTAAATCGGTACTCAAATGTCCTGTCGGACTGATCAACGTCTCTTCCGGTGGCACCCCGGTAGAGTCATGGGTTGATTCAAAAAAAATTGCTAGTCAACCTAGCCTCAAGAAAATGGTAGCAGCCGACTGGCTCGATAATCCAATTCTAGACGATTGGTGTAAAACTCGAGCTCGCTCGAATTTGAGGGATGGGTTGCTCGGTGTGTTTGAGATGGCTCGAGATGAGTTGGGCCCCAATCACCCGTTTAAGCCGGGGTTCATGTTTGATGCGGCAGTTGCTCCGTTTCAACCGATGGCGATTGCCGGCGTCTTGTGGTACCAAGGCGAGTCCAATGCGGAATCTCTCGCGCGTGTTAAACAGTACGACCAAGTATTTCCACTGCTGATTGAGTCTTGGAGGGATGGGTTCCAATCGTCAAAGTTGCCATTTGCATTTGTGCAATTGCCAGCGATGGATCGTCCGTTCTGGCCGGAGTTTCGCGAATACCAGCGGCGAAGTTTGAAACGTTTTTCTGACGTTGGAATGGCGATTACAATGGATGTGGGGAATCGGTCCAATGTACATCCGGCGAAAAAGCGACCCGTCGGGGAGCGTTCGGCCGCGTGGGCGCTGAGTCATGTCTATCGCCAATCCGTTATTGAATCAGGGCCTCTGTTTGAATCTTGCACTCGAGTTGGTGAATCACTGGAAGTCGTTTTTTCATTTGCGGGGGAGGGCTTGCGAAGCGTTGACGGAAAACCAATCGTTCACTTTGAGATAGCGGGGGAAGATGGTGCCTTTTATCACGCGGATGCTGAGTTGCAAAATAAGCGCGTGCGGTTGTCGCACGCGATGGTTCCCCGGCCAGTTAATGCTCGATATGCCTGGGTTCCGTTCCCGGAACCCTCGGTAAATTTAGTGAACTCGGCGGGGTTTCCAGCCAGTCCGTTTACGACCGAAAATGAGTTCTAATGCTAAATAGGATTGAAGTCGGTCTAATCGTTGGATCGAGGTCATTGGGGAAGGGATTATATAGACAGTTTCATCTTTTTGCTTTGAAACGAGCTTCATCAGTTATCGCTTCTTTCTCTTTCGCCGGCGAAACGCGGTACATGGAGTCAGTGTAGTGATAGTATGGTCTATCGAGTCATTGATATTTTTGGGGTCGGGATGAAATCTCTTGAAATATTTTTAGAATGGTGCTTCATGGATGAGAGGATTTAGAGAGGTTCAAGAATTGAATTATTGCAATTGAGGAAGGCATGGATTCCATTAGTGTTCCAAGTGGAATCATTGCGAATGCTGGAATGTAGTTTCGTTGATGCGGGGATTCACTGGTAGGTTTACTCGATGAAGAGGGCGACACTTTCATTTGATTTGTGGCAATCGATGATCGATTTTGAGTGCGCTAAGGCGATTTATTTTTATAGTTAGGCGGTAGCGAAGAATGCTTCATGAAAAAAGTGTTTCTGAAATGAAGGGCGTGTTCTCGGCAATTTTCACCCCATTCGATTCGTCGAATGAGATTAATTTTGATGCATTATCGTCCATTGCTGAATATCAGTTGCAGCATGGGCTCAATGGGTTTTACGCAACGGGAACGACGGGTGAGGGGTTGTTGTTGTCGTCGAAAGAACGAACGTCAGTAATCCGTCATCTTGTGGATTGCTTTGGGGATCGAGCGACAGTGGTAGCGCACGTCGGGCATCCTAGTACAGACGTTGCGGTAAACCTTGCGAGGGCGGCGGCGGAGGCTGGCGCAGATTGGATTTCGTCGGTCGCGCCGATCTATTACGGCACAACCTATGAAGGCTTGGTGCGCCATTATTCGGCGATTTCAAATGCTACGGACCTTCCTTTTATGGCCTACTCGTTGGGGGGCGTGATTGATCCCGTGCGAGACGCAGGCTTATTTGAGTTGAAAAATATTTGCGGCCTAAAGTACACGGGGGCGAATTTCTTTTCTGTCCAGCAATTGAGGCGTCGAATTGAGCGGCCAGTAGCGATGATGAGTGGATTTGATGAGCAATTCGTGGCCGGGCAGTCGTTCGGTTTTGATGGTGGCATCGGCTCAACGTATAACTTTGGCCCTCAGTTTTACTCTGCCATTTACGAAAATTACCACGCAGGAAAAATTGACAAGGCAGCCCAGTTGCAGTCGCAAATCAACTTGGTGACAGACCTAATGATTCAGTACGAGAACCGTTCCTATTGGAAATCTATTATGCGATATATAGGTTTTGACTGTGGAGGTTTTCGATTGCCCTATGGTCCGATCAGTGACAGCGAGTATGAATCGTTTGCGGAGAGACTGGACACGTTAGGAGTCTTGGAGCGCAATGATGGGAAATAGTTGCAAGATCTGTTGGCACAGGCGATCAAGGTTGTCGTTAGTTTCTTTTCGATTTTTGCCGCAAGCTGTTTTGGCAATTTTGTTCGGATTCGTAATTCTGGCGGCTAACGTTGCCGCTGATGAGGGAAATGCGCAGCAGCGATTGAAGTTCGATCAGCTTCCAAATCTTCCCGATGGAATCGGTGTCGCTGGACCAATTGCCGGTGTTTTTCAAGATCGACTCATCGTGGCCGGCGGCGCGAATTTTGCGACCCCTGAAAACCCGGAACTCTGGGAGCTTCCCAAACTTTACCACGATCGTATTTGGGTGATGGAAGCTGACCGGAGTTTAGCTTCACCGACTTTTACGTGGACGGGCTCCGATCACCCGTTGCGACTTAGTGAGGCAATCGGCTACGCGTCGGTTGTCAGCACGAAGCTTGGGGTTTTGGTGCTAGGCGGCGAAAATGCAAACGGGTTGACGCGTCGGGCATTCCTTTTGCAGGTTCAGCCCAAGCCAGCTGGCGATGGTTTTGAGTCTGTCGAATTTGATCTGCAGGTGCCCGATTTACCAGCGGCATGCAAAGGTGGTGGCGCTGCTGTGATTGGTGACTATGTCTATGTGGTGGCTGGGGAGATGCTTGACTCCGGTGGGGTCGCCAATGGCAGTCGCGCAGTTTGGAGGCTGAATTTAAAAACGATTTCTCTCGATCCGAAGGTGGACGTAAATCAACAGAGTGAGCTTTGGGAATCGTTGCCGGGATGGCCAGCCGAGGGTCCCCCGCGAATGTTCCCGTTGGTAGCATCGCAGCACGATGGATTTACTGAGCGACTGCTAGTGTTTAGTGGGCGATATTTCCCTGAAGGCAAGGATCACTCCGACGCGAAGAACCTGGAGTTTTTAACCGATGCATGGTCGTTCGATCCTTCTCGATTTTCGAGCGAGGGGGAGTCTCGTCAGTCCTCTGAGTTGTGGAAAAGAATCGCCGATTGTCCAGTGCCGATGACTGCAGGTACCGCAGTCGCCTATGGCCCGGCTCATGTCATCGTGCCTGCCTACGCAACCGGTCAGATTTTAAGCGAGCAATTAAAATCCGGGATACCGATGAAAGATTTTGACCATCCGGGGTTTCCTAAGCTTGCTTATGCTTATCACACGATTACTGATTCGTGGACGGAGTTTGGGGCGATACCTTCGAATCAAGTGACGACACCTGCGGTGCGGTGGGGGAAAGACTTGTTTTTGATAAGTGGCGAAATTCGGCCGCGGGTCAGGACGCGTCAAGGTTGGCGGATTGAGGTGCTGGAAAACAAAAAACAATTTGGCTGGCTCAATATGACCGTCGTTGTTCTTTATCTTATGGCGATGGTTGGCTTAGGCGTGTTTTTTTCCTTTCGAAATCATTCGACGGATGATTATTTTCGCGGAGGAAAGTCGATCCCTTGGTGGGCGGCTGGCTGTAGTATTTTTGCAACGATGCTCAGTTCGATCACTTACATGGCGGTTCCCGCGAAAGCATTTGCGCAGGATTGGGTTTACGCCCTTGGTAGTTCTCTGATTCTTTTCGTTGTGCCGATCGCCGTTTATGTTGCGCTTCCATTTTTCCGACGAATCGATGCGACCAGCGCTTACGAGTACCTCGAGTTGAGGTTCAATCGGGCGGCCCGCTTAATCGGATCGGGCAGCTTTAGCTTGTTTCATATATTTCGCATGGGCGTTGTCTTGGCATTAGCGGCACTTGCGCTGGCCAGTGTGACACCGCTTAGTCCTGCCCAGTGTGTGCTAGTGATGGGTGGGTTGTCGATCGTCTATTGCACACTCGGGGGAATCGAAGCTGTCATTTGGACGGATACGGTTCAGACATTTGTTTTGATTGGAGGGGCAATTGCCTGCTTGGTTTTTGCGTTAAACGGTTCTGATCCGGGCAGTTTTGCGGAAGCTACCGAAGCTGGGAAATTTCATTGGGTCAATGTTGAGTTCGGTACTGACTCATTTGCGATAATGGCCGTTTGGGTGGTTGTCCTCGGCGGTTTTGGTCAAAATCTAGCCAGCTATACGGCCGATCAAGCGGTGGTTCAGCGTTATATGACGACTCCGGACCAGAAGCTGGCGGCGCGATCCATTTGGCTTAACGGATTAATGGCAATTCCGGCATCCGCTATATTTTTTGGAATGGGTACAGCGTTTTGGATGTTCTATCGGTCACATCCTGAGAATTTAGATCCCACGATTGCAGCGGATCGGATCATGCCGCATTTTATTAGTCAGGAGTTGCCGGTCGGTATTGCCGGATTGGTGGTCGCCGGAATTTTTGCAGCAGCCCAATCGACTGTTTCAACAAGCATGAATTCCGGTGCAACCACCATTGTGACAGATTTCCTTAAACCTGGACTGAAATTGTCGAGTGATCGTCAAGCGTTATGGCTCGCTCGGTTGGTTACCTTGGCGATGGGGCTGTTAGGAACAGCGGCGGGTTTGATTTTCATCAACCCTGAGATCAAGAGTTTGTTTGACGAGTTTATAGGAATACTCGGTATGTTTCTGGGTGTTCTCGCCGGCCTGTTTGCGCTCGGTGCCACCACCCGACGTGCCAACGGAATCGGTAGTTTGATCGGTGCCTTCACAGCGATTCTGTTTATGATTGCTTTGTTTTTAGCAGCCAAAGATAATTTAATGATGGGAATTGATTTCCGTGCTTGTTTTGATTTCTTTGGTTGGGAGATTTACCGGGTCAATGGTTATCTATACGCATTCATCGGGATCTCGGTTTGTTATTCGATCGGATACACCGCGAGCCTGTTCTTTGGACAACAGACGAAGGAAATCTCCGGACTAACCCTGTGGAAATAATCAGGCGATTGTAGGTGCAAGGTCCGCGACCTGAGAGTTGCACGATGATTGGGAAGCCACCTTATTTGGTGGCTGGCTTCTTTTTTTTCTCTAAAGTGTTTAGAAGCAAACGCAAAGCAAAGCAAAAGGGGACGATGGAAGTGACGACAACCAGCGCGATCGCAACTATCCAATTTTGATCGCTGGCGTCTCGATTCGAGTAAGCGAGAACATTCAGCCAAAAATTGAAAACACTCCACATTAGAATGCTGCAACAAACAAGCACAGCCGCTAAATAACCGATCACTGTCTGAAGGTTTTTCGCGGTCATCGGTTTCGTTTGGGTTTCTGGGGTGTTCATTTATTCTAGGTTCAATTTTGTGCGAGGAAGCGATCGGTCGATCGCTGGACTAAGCAGATGAAGTATTAGTTATCCAACGATTCGGTGGATATGCGACCACAATGCCAACCGCAAGTGGCAGCGAATAGAGTCGTGATCAGCCCGTTTAGGAATACACCTGGAATCGTCAAGACAATGCTGAAGGCAGGGGGCATGAATGCGAAACTGCGAACCAGCAATAAGCATCCGCTGAAGAGAGCAGCGATTACAAAGATGATCATCAACTGATAGAAAGACTTCCATAATTGGATTACTTGGGGACTAGTTTGAAACGCATCGATGTTCGCAACGTTAAACGGACTACGACTGTACCAGGCGCTGGTCAAAAGTAATGGAGCCAAAAGCAATTGCATTGGCAGCCTGAGTACAGGAAGAAATAGCATAATGATTCCCGCTGCAACAAAACTGAATCCAAATACCAGAATTGTCGACGAAAGCTCATTAAAACCACTGTTTTTCCATGAGTTGACGGTTCGGTATCCCAGTGCCGTATCACGGAAAACGTAGGCTGACGTATACAAAAGCATCAGCCAACCCAAGAGGTATGGCGTGCATCCGACAATGAACCAAGTCGCAAAAGTGAAGAATTGCTCAGCCAATCCTGTTTCCAATTCAGCCTCTGGTGGCACGGCGGATGGGGAAATAGATTCCATCACCACCGCTCCGGTACACATCAGCAGCATCGCAATTGCAAATCGCCAGATCGTATTCTTTGCAATGAGAGCTTGCAGTGCGGATTTAAATTGAGTTCCCAAATCGGTGGCGGGGAAGTCTTTGGATTCCATATCCTCTGGCCGACCGGAATGGCTAAAGACGGTACCCTGCTCAGAGGCACGCTGTTGTTGTTGCGATTTTTCAAATCGTTCCCGCCGAGATTTTGGAGAAAGCTCCCGGCCGGTTTTAAGCGGCGGAAGGTCGGACTTGTTTTTTTGTGTTGTGGATGGCGCCGATTGTGAGGCTGTCGGATTGCTGGCAACGACAGTT
>JAPKBL010000099.1 GCA_028823415.1 Mariniblastus sp. | reverse complement strand
TCGGAGAAACCTGAATCGGAGAAACCTGAATCGGAGAAATCTGAATCGAATGAAGCGAATGGTGAAAAATCTGATCAAGAGGACAAAGGCGATACTGATCCAAAGCAGTCAGAGAAAAAGTCTGATTTGAAGGAACAGCAGGAAGAAGACAAGGACGACGATGAGACAAAAAGCCTTGCCGAGAAAGCACGGACTTCTTTTAGAAACCGCTTCAACTCTAGCAAATCACAATCGGTAAGTAAGTTTTCAAAACAATCCGATAATTTCGTCTCGGTTTTTGAACCCATTCTAGGTTCCGTCGACGCGTCCACATTGCAAGTCGTTTCCGGAACGAGACAAATCGCGTTGGGAACCGTTGTCGATGCGGATGGACTGGTACTTACCAAAGCCAGTGAGTTGCGGGGTAAGTTAGGCATTCAGATGGCAGACGGTAAAATTTTGGCGGCGAGGGTCATTGGTGTCGATAAACCAACCGATCTAGCTCTTCTTAAAGTCGATGCGAGTGGTCTGTCTGTCGGGCAATGGAGTGACGATCCTACACCTCAAACGGGGCGATGGCTGGCAACACCTAAGGCGGGCGCGAAAGGGAAGGCGACAATCGGCGTTGTTAGCGTTGACGCGCGTGTCATTCCTCCTTCGAAGCCATTCATCGGAATAGTGATGGAGGACGTGCCAGATGATAAGGGAATTCGAATCACCCAGGTGATATCCCCTTCCCCAGCAGATTTCGCCGACGTTTGGGTGAATGATATTATTTTCAAGCTCGATGATATTGCAATTAAAGACCGTCAGGCACTTTTAGATGCGATTGGCCAATACGATGTAAACGACCGCGTAACGCTTGGTATTCTTCGCGGTGAAAAAAAGATGGAGTTGCGTCTGAGTTTAGGCGAGCGCGAGAAAATTTCACCCGATAGTAAACGCAGCAATATGCAAAACAGTATGGGAAGCGTTCTGAGCAGTCGGCGAAAAAAGTTTCCAATGGCATTTCAGCATGATTCAATGTTGACCTCGAAGACGTGCGGAGGCCCGATCGTTGATCTCTCAGGAAAGATCGTTGGAATTAATATCGCCAGGGCTGGACGCGTTTCTAGTTTGGCGTTGCCGGTCAGCGAGATACGAGATGTCATCGAAGAGCTGAAGACCGGAGACAAGGCACCGGAAAAAGTGAACAAGGCTGAAATCGAGAGTATCTCGATTGAGCTCAAAGAAATGGACGAAAAGTATTCGCATCTCCCAAATAAAAAAACAGTACTCGATCAGAAATACAACCAGGAAAGAGCTCGGGTTGAAGAATTAAATAAATCAATTTCTGATCTGAAAAAACGCCTGAAAGTTATTGAAGAGAAGAAGGCCGTTTATGGAACTGAGCTAAAGGATTTGAAAAGCCAAATTTCGACGATCGAAAAAACGCGTCAGCGACTCGAAGCGGATCGTCAGCAATTACGAACCGGTAGTCGATAACGAGAGAACGGCGTTTCAACTTGGATGCCAGTTTTAAATGACCTCGATGTTTGTTCAGTTCCCCGCGATTTGTTGTTGAGTGTTCTCCCATATGGCCATTTCCTGGAATCGCTGGACTCGCAAGCTGCATCGCTGGGGCGCCGTGGTGACCTGCTTGCCGTTGTTGTTAGTCATTGGCTCCGGGTTACTGCTGCAGGTCAAAAAGCAGTCTTCGTGGGTTCAACCTGCCACGGTCAAGGGAGTCGGCAAAGTTCCTGAAGTCCAATGGGAGCGATTACTTCAGTCTGTTGTCGAGGTTCCGCAATCCGAAGTTTCGAGTTGGGATGATATTGATCGGGTTGATGTCCGTCCCGGTAAAGGGATTGCGAAGGTTCAGTGTGAAAATCGCTGGGAGATCCAGATTGACCTTCAAACCTCCGAAGTGCGAGCGGTTAACTATCGTCGTTCTGATTTAATTGAAAGCCTTCACGACGGCTCTTTTTTTAGTGACGTGGCGAAACTGTGGGTGTTTTTTCCCAACGGACTTATTTTGCTCGGGCTGTGGTTCACAGGAGCTTATCTGTGGTGGCTTCCTCTTGGCGTCAAACGCAGGAAAAAATTGAAAAGGCAGTCTTCTCGGAAAGTTAATCCTCTGCCTTGACTGACGGGGTGAAGCTAATTCAGTCCAACCTGGGTCAGTGTTACCTTATTTCAAGGGACTGTAATTTTTTAAGGGCAATGCGATGTTTTGCTTTTTGATCAGTTTTTTCGTAATAGGTTGCGATGTTGGCTAAGCATTGCGATGCGTCTTCATAACTCTGTAATTTCAGAAACTCGTCGTAGACGTAATTCAGTAATCCAATCCCCTGCTCTTCCCGACCACGCATTAAATAAGCCAGTCCATAATCAGCCTGAGCGCGTAACCGCTCATGGATCGGCCACTGGCTGGAGGTCTTGATTGCTGACTGCAGTAGGTTCATGCCCTGAGCAATACTTCCGTTTTGCAGTTTAAGTGTCGCGAGGATTGCCTTGGCTCGGTCCCCCAGCAGAGAAGGTTGAGATCCAAGTCTCAAGAGAATGGCCGATGCCGGCCCCTGTTGGCCTCCGTCAATCATGGCGAGTGCCTGTTGCATCTGTAATTCTTCTCGAAGCGAAACGCCGTTAACCAAAGCTTCTGACTTTTTAAAGGCGAGGATTGAGTTTTGCGATTCATGGCGTTTCAAACTCTGGATGCCGATGGTGGCCCAAACAACCGCCTCATCGATCGAGGATTCACTAAAACCAAATTCGAGATTTTCATTTCGTAAAGAGTGTTCTAACCGACCAATTACTTCTGCTGGCCATTGGGCCGAGACGGGTCTTAGAAACGCAGCTTTGTTCCAAAAAGCTGGATCCATGAGGCCACGTTTTACTGCCCATTGGCTTTGGACTTCAATCGCTTTGAGCCAACTCGCCTGCCATTGATCCAGTTCTTCGGCGTGCCGATAAGCCTCTCCCAGCAGCAGGCCGGTGTGACTGGCCTGAATGGGTTGTGATTTTTCTTGCAGTGCTCTGGCTTGGCTCAATGATTTGATACTATTTTCATAGTCCTCGTTCATCAAATGAGCGATACCTTCGAGTCGTAGTGATTCTGCTTTGGCAATTTGTGAGTTGGTTTTCTCGACGCTCTTGGACAACTTAATTGAAAATGCAGACTTCGTGTCATTGACTTGCAGAAACGCAAGGAAACGGTTTCTGTTTTCTAAGTAATTTCCCGGGTTACCGTGGTTGTATTGTTGACTGACAAAAGATTGCCATGAATCCACTTCCCCCATCGTCCATTGTAGGTCCATCGCTCGAGCAAGAACTTCACGTTGGCTGGAAGAGAGTTGGTTTTGTCCCTCTCCCCAAAATATTTTTGTGGTGACGTCCGGATAAAGAGCGACTATATTTCGAAGCGAATTCCATCGCTCTGATTCAACCATTTCCTCAACGACGGCGGAGAGAGACTCTGCAGTGAATGCGAGATTCCCGGTATCTCCAAGGGTGAGGCCTCCGGCGAGTCGGGTTTTTGCTGGGATGGGTTTACCAGAGGAGTCGTACTGAGGATCCGCTGATGGAAGTTCGGTGGAGTCTAAAATCGACTTCTTTAAAAGGTCAGTCTCTGGTTTTTCCGAATCAACCTTAAACAGAGTGCACCCGCTTAATCCAATCCCAATCGCAAGGCACAACATCCCTCCGGCCCGCAAGGCAAGGGTCTTGCCGGGGAATTTTTGCCGCACAGGTGTGTTGGCGTTATTCAAGGATCAAACAATCAAAAGTTAATGGGGCAATAAGTAGAGTCGGAAAAGCCTAATAGGCTTTCGGAACGATATTGTGGAATTTGAAAAATTTATGGAGCTCGCAGTCGTCGAGTTCGGTCTGAAGGACTTCGCTCGGCAAGAACGTTGAGAGGGTTGGTTCTCCGCTAAGTGCGCTGGGGTGAACACTCAGTTGCTGTAGCAAATCTTGACTGATAGCGGCAGACTCAGTGGGCGTGTTAAAAACATATGGCCGAATCATGACCACTAATTCACGGCGAATACGGCTGGTATTCTGCTTTCGAAAAAAGAAACCGAGGACTGGCAGTTTCCCCAAGCCTGGGATTTTCTGTCTTTGATCTGAGATTTCATCCTCAATCAGTCCGCCCATGACAACCGCTAAACCGTCTTTGGCGACAAAGGTTCCGCTCACGGTACTACGAGTGACTGTGTCGACTACGAACTCCTGAGTGGAGTTGCCGAGGCCAAGTACTGGTATTTTTCCACCATCGATTACCCGTTGGGCATTTTCTTGAACCACCCGCAAGGTGACAGTGCGGTCAGCGTTAATGCTGGGGGTGATCAATAAGGATTGCCCAATGTCACGTAATTCTGTGATGGGGGTCCCGGCGATTGTATTGGAGCTCGTGGCGGAGGTTCCAACGATTTGTGTTGGGCTGAAACCGATGGTCAATGGGATTGTCTCACCGATGAAAATTCGACTGACTTCGTTGTTGGCAGTTAAAAGCAGCGGAGAGTTGAGAATGGTGACTCGGTTGTCATCTTCGAGTAACTGCATTCTTGCCCGAAAGTTATTGCTGACGACCTGAAATGTAAAATCACCTTTATTTAAAACGGAACCGTCAGGAATCATGGACGCGAGTTTTCTCGCATTACCGGAGAATTTATCTGAGGGGGTTGGTAAAATGTCTCCCGTTGTGAAACTGCCGGCAGTTGTCGATCCGTCAGAATATTGATAGTCAAATACACTCCTGAATTCATCATCGAGGAGGATTCTCATGACCTTGAGTTCGAGTAATACTAAGGGCGTTGGGACGTCGAGACTCTGAATCAGAGTTGCGATTTGGTCCATCGTCGCGTCATCACCGGTTCGAACAACGACTTGATTGTTCCGGCGAACCACCGTCACGTAAATGGTTGCTTGGCGTTCTTTGAGGAGTTTGGAAATTGGGTCGTCTAGGTTCCCCGGTATCTCGCCACGAGTGGATCGGTCATTGATGGCGTCAATTAGTTGCTGAATTTCATCCGAAGATAAATTACTCAATGGTTCCGATTCATCAATGGCTCGGTTGCGACTGTCGCGATACGCCGGGTTTGTGCTAAATCCGCCCATCCCATTGAGCGAGTTAAATGAACGACCGCCGTAAGTTTGCCCCTGGAAAGAGCCGAGGCCAAGATTACGGCTGTCGACTAGATCAAAACGGTTCAGACGATGAACGAGATCGAGCACAGAGTCCTGATCGCCGACGCCAAAATTGAGGACGACGCGATCTCCAAAGAGGTCGCGGATCGCCACAGCTGCATCCACCGGATTGGGGTAGAGTAAAGTGAAAACCTTTGTTTGCTCGTCGCGAAAACTGGCAAGGTTTTCTTCATACTCTTCGGTGGTGTGGATTCGGATAACCCCAGATTTTTCATCGGTGCGATAATATAAATCGTGGGTTTTCGTTAGGTTTTCCAGAACATCCATCGCTTTGACATCGCGCAGAAAGAGGTTGACCTTGACTTTGTTCGCGTCCGTCGATGGAACAATGTTGATGCCGGATTGTTCGGAAAAAAGACGCATGGCGGCGCCAAGGTCTACGTCTCGGAAATCGACCACCTCAATGGTTTTGTCGGGAATGACAAGTCGATCCGAAAACGACATCAAGAGCGGGTCTTCGGGATCGATTAAGGGTTCGAGGTTGGCTGGATCGAATACTGGGGTGACGGGCGCTTTTTCCTGAATGATCGGAGTGGGCGCGTTTGACGTCGGACTGACAACCTGCGCATGCGACTCACCACTGTCCGCCTGGATAGCGAAAAATGAGAACGCAGTTAGGTACATGAGTGAGCCGCGAATTGCGAGCGCCCATGCGTTGGGAAACATCCGTGTCATAGTGTCTCCAAATTCACTTTGGTCGAGAATGGCAGACCCGTGAATCGGACAGTTTGGGGGGGGTTAATCGTATAAATAAACGGTACGTTCCAGCTCTGGAAAGTACAACTCGATCATGTCTTTAGAGATATTCTTGACTTGCATCAAGACCCAAACCCCATCGGATACTGGCACTGAAAGTTGTGTTTTGTTCCGAATTCTAATAACGGTGTCTTTAGATTTTAAAATCGCGGCGGTTTGGCTTCCATTGATTATCTTGGATTGGACGTTAAACGTTGGCATTTGCAGGAGTTGCTTCCGCAAATTGATCGTTTGTTGTTCCAAGTCTTTGGTTAGCTTAGCGATTTGTTTTTGAATGCTAGCAATTTCAACTTTTAGTTTTTTGTTTTCTTCAACCAATAATGCATTTTGTTGCACGAAGGTATCCAGTTTTTCCACGTCTCGAATTTTAGAAAGCGTTTTTTCAATAACCGCTGATGGAGCGGTCGGGTCTTGTTTTTCCTGGGCGTCCGCCGAGTTCGCGAGCGCGAGGAATCCCAACAGACCGAACGTGCAAAGCACTGCGAACATCGATTTTGAGTTGTTCATGATGTGCTTTCAGGTTGAGGGTTCGATCGATGAGTTGTTGGTTTAAAAATTCGATTGGGATGCTGCGTCTAGTTTCCGGCGGCAAGTAGAGCGACGAAGAATGAGATGTAAACATAGCCAACGACTCCACCGATTCCGATTGTCAGTAACGGAGTCAAAATAGAGTTCAGCCGTTTAACCGATGTGTGGAATTGAGCTTCGTGAAAATCGGCCACTTCTTCCAAGACGCCCTTCAGGTCTCCGGATTGCTGCCCCACGGAGACCATCTTTTTTAACATCGGCGCAAATGCGTTGCCCACATCGATTGCATCGGCGAAATTTCCACCTTGAATGATTGATGTCCGAGTGTTGTTGACGATTTTGGCAGTAAAACGATTGTATAATAGTTTCTCAACCGTTCCCAACCCATCAATCAGTGTGATCCCGCTTTCCAGCATAACACTTAAACTTCTTGCAAACGTTGAAGTTTCACATAGCTTGAGGAGTGTTCCCACGATTGGAATCCGCAGAACGCTTCGGTCGATCCACATTCGCCCTTCCTTGGAACGATAGGTAGTGATTAAAAAAACCGCGCCGCCGATGAGGATGATACCGACCAGTGGGTAATACTGTCTCATAAAACTGGAGGTGTCGACTAATCGCTGCGTCATCGCTGGCATGTCTTTCCCAAGACTCTGGAGGTAAACTTCCAGCCGCGGGATCAGGTAAACAACCATGTAGGTAGTCACGCCAACGGCAATCAGGAGGACCAGTAGGGGGTAGACTAATGCCGAGGAAAACTCTTGAATCCCTCGTCTTCGCGAACGCATGGTGGCGACCGCCCTTTCAAGAACTGGCGGCAGTTCACCCGTTCTCTCGCCGACCCGAATCAGTTGGATCGTGAACTCAGGAAAACAACGGTGTTTACTCATCGCTTGAGACAGGCTGTCACCCGATTGGATGTTATTGACGATCACTTGCCAGATCGATCCGAGGGACTTGCGAGGGGCCTCGTCGGTGAGTGCGATGAGACCTGAAAGAAGTGGCATGCCACCTTTAAGCATCATGGAGAGTTGCTGGAGGCTGAGTTCGACGTCGACTGCCCGAGGGCGAAGGTACTTAGAAAAGTCTAATTTGATATTCGATTCAGACGATGCATTGACTGGATCCACGCCGATCACAATCAGTCCTCGGCTTCGAAGAAGCGATGCTGCTACGGACCGACTGGTGGCATCGACAACACCTACGCGTGGCCCGCCAGTTGCGTCTCTTGCTTTGTAACGAAATTCTGGCATGTGACTAGTAAGGGCTAATGACGGTGGCGATTTGTTGGACGGATGTCAATCCTTGGGTAAGTTTAGAGATGCTGTCGTCCATCAAATCAGGTAACTGTCTTTCGTTAAGAAGTTGCTGGATGTAAGTTTCATCGGGGCGACTGGCGACAATACGGGCCATTTCTTGATCGTAGACAATGAACTCAAACAATCCGACGCGTCCCATAAATCCCGTCCCCGCACAATAACGACACCCACTGGCGCGGTAGACGGTGGTGCCAGTCAACTCGGGGCGGGCTAATAAAATTGCCTCGGCTTCCGGCATCGCGTAGCTGAGTTTGCATCTTTGACAAAGCTTCCTGACCAGTCTTTGGGCGGCAAACATTCGGGAAACAGCGCCAATCAAGAAAGGTTTGATTCCCATATCGGCAAGGCGAGTAATAGCGCCAACGGCAGAATTGGCGTGGAGTGTTGTAAAGACGAGGTGCCCCGTTAGTGCCGCTCGAATCGCGGTTTCCGCGGTTTCTTCGTCTCTGATTTCACCAATCATTAATACATCGGGATCGTGCCTCAACGAACTCCGAAGTGCTTTGTGAAAGCTGACCTTATCATTGGCATCGACTTCAACCTGAGAGATCCCGTCGATCACGTATTCCACCGGGTCTTCGATGGTGATGACATTGAGCGATTTTCGATTGATCAGTGATCTAATCGCACCGTAGAGTGTTGTACTTTTGCCGCAACCTGTCGGACCAGTCATTAAAATTAAACCATTGGGTCGGTCAATCACACGTTCAAACTGGGCACGGTCAGAGGAAGACATTCCCAGGCGGCCGAGGGTAAGGTCCTGCGTTTGAGTCGCCAGTAAACGAAGCGTCATGCGCTCCCCGTGTTTTGTGGGGATCGTCGCGGTCCGGATATCGATTTCGCTGTTATGGTCAGAGCTGAGTGTGAAACGTCCATCCTGCGGGGCCCGCCGTTCGGCAATGTCCATTCCTGACATTACTTTGAGACGGGACAATAGGGGTTGATGAACGGCAAGAGGGAACTGACGGTAGTCGTCGAGCAACCCATCAACGCGGAGGCGAATCCGGAGATCTATCGAAGAGGGCTCGATGTGGATGTCGGTCGCCTGCCGGATCAGGGCAGCATGAAAGATTTCGTCGCCAACGGCAACGATGTTATCCGATTCCGGATCGATTTGGGTACCGGTAAACTGAATCCGCACCGGTTCACTTTGATTTCCATTCCACCTAACGGTGTCCTGGAAGATTCGCTGAATCGCTTCAAATAAAGTTTCAGGATCAGCTGCAACCACATCGATAGGATTGGAGATATAACGGCTAACCGCCTGAATGCTCTGGTCGTCGGTAAGGTCTTTGCACGCAACCAGGACACGTTCATTTTGTAATGTAAAGGGCAACACCTGCCGTCGCGTCGCGAGATTGGCAGGAATGCGCAATGCCCAAACGGGATCAATTTTCACTTGATCCATCTTTAGTAATTCGGTGTTGTTACCATTATCGGACATAAGTTCTCGGTCAAGCTCGTGTGCGAAGTGATATCTGGGACAAGATTTCCGGATTTCGTGCGAGGCTGAAGGCGGTGTGCTCCGAAATCAACCGTTGTCGCCAAAGCCGTGCGAGGCTGTCATCGAGGGTCCACATTCCTTCGTCGCTGCTATTTTGAATAATCGAGGAGAGTTGATTGAAATTAGCGGTGGCAATTAAGTTTGAAATTGCCTGGTTGGCGTGCATCACCTCGCTTGCGAGCACCCGCTGGTTAACCACTGATGGATCGGGGGCCTGACTTTTGACCGAGAGGCGAGGCAAAAGATGTTGAACGACGATGGTTCTAAGCACTGTCGCGACCAGTTGCTGAGCGAGATCTTGTTCTTCGGCTGGGTAGGCGCTAATCAAACGTTCGATTGCGGTTTTACAATCGCCCGCGTGGAGCGAAGCAAACACAAGGTGTCCGGTTTCGGCAGCCGTAATCGCGGTTCGGATTGTGTCCACGTCCCTTAGTTCACCCACCAAGATAATGTCGGGATCCTGACGCACCGCATCGACAAGTGCCTGGTGGAAGTTCTCGACGTCTACGCCAATTTGACGCTGGTTAACCAACGATTTTTGAGACGGGTGAATGAATTCGATTGGTTCTTCGAGTGTGATGATGTGGCACGCTCGTTGAGAATTGATTCGGTCGATCAATGACGCAATGGTCGTGCTTTTTCCGGATCCCGTCGGCCCGACAACGAGGAACAAGCCATCTTGCAGAGCACATTTCTCGTAAAGTCTTGAGCTCAACCCTAGTTGATCAAGGGAGGGGATGTCGTTTGAAAGCAATCGAAAAGAAAACGAAATTTGGCCCTGTCGCCGGTAAATGTTAAATCGAAAACGGTGACCGCCATTGATGGAAAATGCACCATCGACCGATCCGCGAGAAGCGAGCTGATCAAGTTGTGAAGGCGTGAGGATTGCATTTGCAAATTCTTCGGCCAATTGGGATGTAAATTGGTTCTCTACAAGCAGCGTAAAGTCTTCTTTTTTAAGCCGTCCATCAATCCGGAAATGAATCGGCTCACCGACCGAGCAATGGATGTCGGACGCACTGGAGTCGATGGAACGCGCCAAGAGAGCGTTCATGAATTCAGGAAATGATTTATCGGGGTTCATTGTTTTTTCAACGGTGGGCAGTGTTGCCGGTGGTGGATTGAAATTTCGGTCACTAAATTACGAACACGATCGTCCACGTCTTTTGAGTGCTGTTCTCAGGGTCTGGTTTCATTGTAATCGAAACGGGGATGATGCTTTTGGCCACTTTGTTGACATCCGTCAGGAATTTGAGCACGTCGAAAAACGCACCTTTGATTTCAACTGGCCAGAATTCAACCGGTTCCTGTACCGCTTGCTCGTTCATCATTTCAAACAAATCACGCATGTATGAGGAGACCGTCATACTCTCGGTGCCGCCTTGCGAGACAATCGAGAGGTTGTAGTCACGCATTAATTCGGTGATTTTCTCAAATGTATCGAGACGGGATTTCCGGCTTCTCCAACTCTGGCTTAATTCTCGAATTTGTTCTTTTGAGTTAGATTCCCGTGCTCTTAGTCGTTCGAGACTTTCTTTTTCGTTTTCGAGATACCGTTTTGACAACTGCGCGGCATCTTCGGAAACGCTGATTTGCAACGCCGTGTTGTATTCCGCTTCGACTTGCGACTTTTCTTGCCGCAGGGGGATAGCGAATACAACGGAGTAAACCGCCAAGATCAAAGCCGCCGGGAACAGCATCAGCAAGAACCGTTCACGCTTGGGATTGTCTTTGAGGGGAGTGATCGCCATGGAGATTTGTTTGAATTAAAGAATGGTGTTTTCTAGGTTTTAAAATCGCAGCTTGCCATCGTCAGTAAGGACTGGTGCCCCGGGGACCCCTTGTTGCCATCGCTCAATTCTTTTTACGAGGTTGAATTGCGGACTCAAATGGGCCTGTTTCCGCTAAGAGAATTTCATAATTCCAAGGTCCACCGGTGGTAAGTTTTTGTTGGCCTTCCTGCCGTGCCGGATTGACTGCCCAGCCTAGTTGGACGGCGCGTTCTCGGAGACTTTTCGCGAGCCCCTGTGCCGCCTCGCCGTTGAGTGAAACGCCCGAAATCAGGAGGCCTTCCTCGGTCCCTTCAACCTGCTCAATGACCAGGTCTTCGGTTCGCATTTCGATGAGTAGTTCCAGCAGCGTGACGAATCGATTGTTCTGGTTTTCAAGAAAAAACGTGATGCGTTTAAGATCATCTCCGAGGGCCGTGACGGCGGTTTCAACCTCGGTGCGTTTTTCAAGAATCTTGATCAACTGGGAATCATTTTTCTTTTTTTGGTCAGCTGGTTCTTTAATCTCAAGGATTTTTATTTGCAAGGTTTGATTGTATTGTTGAACATACTGTCCGTGCCAAAAGCAAAGTCCGACAACGACCAAAGCGATGATTCCTGAAAGGATGTGGCGGATCGGACGTGTGGTCGCGAGATCAAAATGTCGCAGTCGAGGGGCAAGGATTGCGTCGAGTCGCTTTCGGTAATTGCCGGCTACGATTCCGGCCCACCTTTTGGCAATCGCATCATCTGTCAGGTGCTCAAGATTTGTGTTCTCTTCGTCCCATTCAATGTTTTGGCTGCCTGTCAGGATAGGCTTGTTTGAAACGAGTTGATCCGTCGTTAGTTGTTTGACTTGCTGAAGCCGAGTTGAGTTTTCGGATAAGTAAAACACCAAGTCTTCCCAGACTTCGAGTGTCTGGCGATCGCTCTTCACTTCAGTATTGGCTGCGAAGCCGGAGGGGTGGGCGATTAGGATATCGCGGCATCCGAGAGATTCCAGATGCTCATTGATCGCATCCAAGTCCGAGCTTTTAATCGCACTGACCCAGAATTTTTGGTATTCGTCTTCGACTCCGAGATTGGTCGAGGCAAGCGAGATTTCGTCGATGTCGATACCCGATAAAGTCTCCGCCTCAAACTTGAGAACTTCCTCTAAGTCACTCGGCTCAATTCCACTCACGCTAAGCTTGGGAAGTAAAACGATCTGAGACCAGACATCTGTTGAAAGCACGAGTGTTCGACTGCCAAGTCTGGGTTGGTTTTGGGTGACCTGAATGATGGCTTCGAACAATGTCGACTCGACATCGACAGTTTCCTGTCGGTAAAAATTCGGCTGCGAAACGTCTTTGCCAAAATCGGCGCGCACAATCTGCCGATCAAAGAAAAGCAGAATCGAAATGTCAGATCGTTTGGCCATTACAGTGCGTGAAAATTCAGTGAGTTCTGGTTTAGGTTCAGTTTACTTGACTCCGATTTGCCAGCCTTGTTTGAAAGGGCGGGAAACGTCTAATGGCGCGGTTGCAATTAATCGAATGTACTATTCGTTAATGGCCGACGCACGTGATTGGAAATCGAAAACTACGGGTGGGCCGTTGGGAGTTACTTGAAGGTATTTGACTTGCCGTATTCCGTTGACATCAGCAACAAGTGCCCGAAAACCGACGGGAACGCGACTGAATAGAAATGACTCAGGCTGCTGATCTTCATCGTCAAATACTGCGAGCGACGTCAAGGAGGAATTTGGATCGGGTGTTAACAATGCAATCCGAACGGTAGCACTTTCGGGCCGATCGAGGAGGACTTTGCCGGTTACCTCAACTTTTCCGCCCGATAAATCTGCCGCGAGGGTCTGTGGTTCGGTCTGATTCGCAGAAATTGGAATCGTAATTAGCAGCTGACTGAGTGTGCCCATTTCGTCCACGACCGTCTTGGGCGGGCGTCCCCATGGATCGACGAGCTTTTGGGTGCCAATTGGAAGTTGTAGATAGGGGCCTCTCCAGCCGCAAGGCAGTCGAATGCTGGAGTAATTAACTGGTTGCTCGGGGCCAGGTCGAAATTGAAAGGGGAATTGGCTTCCGAGCTGGTTTTCGTTGGACCACAACTCGGATAGTGATTGCATTTCATCCGAGTCGTCATCGCTAGGCTCCACCCGTGGAAACCGGCCAATGTCTGCGATGAATCCGGAGACAAGAGGCGTGCCGTCGAGTTGAAATTTTCGTGCGGGGCCGAGTGTTGCCCCTCGAATTTCCTCCAGCAAGCGAGCAGCCGATTCGAATCTCTGGCTGTCGACCTGAGGTTGTAGCGACTGAACTGCAACCGTTGCGACGATTGCTAAGATTACGAGGACAACCATCAGTTCAAGAAGGGTCAAACCGGTGCGGAGTCGCCGGTGCGGAGAGGTCCAGGTAAGTTGGGCTGAGCAAACGCATGCCATCTTATTGGTCCTCGGTTTTGTTAGGCCAACGTCGATTAGGACGGCTTCGTAGAACCGGCCGCGGTGGCAAGGGGTTACTTGCGATTGTCAGGGTAGCGGAGGAACATGACGAGGTCGTCGCCACACTCTGAAAGAGTAAGTTCACTGACTTCATTCTCTCCCGGTTTCATGTTCGCGATGTCATCGGGAGTTTCAATCTCCCCATTGGGCCCCGCTGAAACCACACGGATAAACTTGGATTCCGTTTGATTAATCGTGCCGTCTTGGTCAAAGTCAACTTGTAACTCAAGTTCATTCCCCCAGCCGTCTACGATCGTTGGCTCACCCGTTTCGTTGCGGCCGGTTGCGTGCACGTAGGGTCCATGCCAGCCAATTTTATTAACCGGGTCGTAGTTTTTGAGTTCGGGCGCGGCCTCTTCCATGTGCGCTGGAGCCTCTTCCATGAGTAGTTCGTTGATTTCACGCGGTAGTGCATTTGTTTTGTGTGACAGTGACTCGATGACGCCATCCTCTCCCGCCATCGCTTCGCGAACCGTATTGAGCGTGGCCTGCGTCGCAATCTCAACAGGGCTGTTAGACTCTCCTGATGGCGAGACGATATCGATGTTGCTAAACGTTGGGACAAGAATCAGCGCGGTCGCAATTAGAATTACCAAGACCACTAACAATTCGAGTAAGGTCATGCCACGTTGGTACGAGTGGCAGCGCCGTCCACGGTTGTAGCTCATCCCGCATGCAGATGGGGATGTGTCGTAATTTTTGTTTGTGTTGCTGTAGATCATGATTGTTACCATCACGAGAAACCGTTGAAAGTTAATCTGTGTAATAGTCCTCTAATTCCTTGGAGACACTGTGAATTCCATCTCGACCCGGAATCGCTGCTCCGATATAGCGGGCAACAGATTTCAATTCGTCAACCGATTTTATTTCGACCAACAGTAAATAGCGGGAGTACATTTCGTCGGGACTTTGTTCTCGGCTGTCTGAAAAATGAACAGGACTCTCCGAGAAAGCAGCTTTCGCTCCGGCGCCGACCATCGAGCACTGCTCCCCTAATCCAATCACGATATATTTCGCGTTTTCTGCTGGTTCTAAATTCCAGTCTTGAGTAAGAATGGTGTTTGCGGAATCGCCACTGAGGCTGCAGACATTGGAATCAGAGCCGATTTCCACTGGCGTTTGATCGTGGGAATTGTAGGTGGCATTGATTGTCTCTACCGCTGCCGGCACGAGTTCGGTGATGCCGATCTCTCTGAGAGCTCCCACGTCGGCGACGCTGAGATTGGTCGTTTCGAATGTTTCCGCCCCGCCAATGTAGCTCGGAATGTTACCGTCGAGTGAATCGGAGCCCGCAACAAGGGCATCAAATCGATTGCCAATTTTCCCCCGGGACAGCATCGCAGTGCGTCGGATGGTTGCGTCAATTTCAGGGATGTTCGACGCTGCGGTGGCAACCTGCGTTCTTTTGAGCATCCCAGGTAATGTTGAAACAACAATCCCACCTAAGGCGATCAGAATTGTCAGGACCACCAATAGTTCAAGTAACGACAATCCAAGCCGAACGGTTGGTCGTGTTGAACATTTTCGGAAATGAGTGTTGTTAAACATCACAATTGTGATCCGCACCTCGAGAAATCGTGTCGCGATAGTCTGAATTGGGGTGGAGAGTCCGAAGGACCGTCCCTGCCCTTATTATCTTTTCGGCTCGAATTAAGCAGAGATCGAACCTACAGCATTTTACCTTACTTATCCGAGTAATAACGATTTTACGATTGACCGTCACAAACTTTACGACTGCGGGTGCCGAATTTTCCTCTGATTGGCTGAGTTTTGGCCCTTACTCTAAGCACCAACGCATACGCCTGCTAGCAGCAGAGCATTTATGGGAACCGTAAGCCAATTTACAAATCAAGGAAATACTCGGATTAGTCAGCGTGAAACCGCTTGCTCGAAGGCTTCGGAACCGCCGACGACTGGGATTTCAAGCGTCGTGTTGCTCAGATCGACCGTCAATTCGGTGCCGGGATCGGGCCAGAGCGTAAAGTCCCGGTCGCTTGAAAAAATCATCAGTCCAATTTTTTGTCCGACGGGAATGATTTGATCATCGGGTTCTAGTTCAAAACTGAGCTCGTAGAATTCTCGTGGAACTAACGGGGCACTTTCGGTTAGCGAGACGTTATTCTGAGGATCAGCCCATCCGCGCGTGATGATATTTTCATTGAGCTTGGGTGAATCGCTAAAGGGAAGCGATACTAACCACACCGACAGGTTGGCTGCCGGTTTATTCGAAGCGAGCCTGATTTTTAGCGTCGAGGTTCCCGAAAGGTGAATCGGTTGTTTCAGTGGAGCGGTGGCGTAGAGCAAGCGGTGATCCGACTCGGCTGCTTGGGCTAGTTTTTTTCCACTGAGTTGCACATCATCGGTGAGCGTTTCTTTGCTCTGTGGTTTTTCCTTTTTGGCAAGTTTCAGCGATCCGGTGGTCTTGCCACCTTCTCCAAGCATGAGTATCACTGGGGCGGCATCGGGGTTGGGGTAGTCGGCGTAGGGCGTGGGGTTTTGCGGGCGATCGTTTTCGCGAACGACCCAGGCTTTAGAGTCTTTTTCGACATCGTTTTCAATTCCATGAAGGTAACGAGTGAACCAACGATTCATCAGTTTCATCGGGACGTAACCGCGATGTCCTCCCTGGTGAAGATAAGTCTGAAGCGGTACGCCTTTCTCTTTTAGTTTTTCATGAATGCGAATCGTGTGGCTTGGCATCACATTCCAGTCGTTGAAACCGTGGGCCATCAGAGTCGCGGCTTTGTAATTATCGAGGGCATTGGCGTAGTCGCGGCCTGCCCAGAAATCGTTGTAGTCTCCCGTCAATCGATCCTGGTTATTTGCCATTTCTTTGTCGCGAACTTCACAGTCGCAATGTTCACGTTTCTCTGGATCGCCGCTGTGGATAAAGTTGTACAAAACATCGATGTCTTCTCCCATGTAACCGCCGGGGTGCCGAACGAGCCCGTTCGCGCGATAATAGTGGTAGTACGAAGTGTTCGGTGCGATCGGAATAATGGCTTCGAGTCCTTCGACCCCTGTCGTGGCAGCGGCGATGGGAAGGGTTCCGTTGTACGAGGTCCCCGTCATCCCGACTTTGCCGGTACACCAATCGGCGCGCACTTCGTCTTGACCGTCGGGAGTGGTGAATCCTTTCGTGCGACCGCATAGCCAATCGACAACCGCTTTTGGCGCCAATGATTCATTGATCCCACCGACCGTTGGACATCCTTGTGAAAGTCCGGTTCCCGGCGAGCAAGAATGAACGACAGCGAAGCCTCTAGGAACCCAAGTTTTGAGGTGAGATTGACTGATAAAGGGGCGTTGAGTTTTTGTTTTGATCTGCGGTGGGTTGTTGCGATCGGGCGGGACTTCTCCGAGTTCATGATTCGGATTCCACATGTATTCTTTAGATGTCGAACTCACTCCCGCAAAATAAGGGCTCGTGACGTAGACCACCGGAACCTTTAATCCCTCGGTGTCGGTTTGTTTTTGGCGAGTCACCGAAACATGCATACGATCCGGTGAACCGTCCTGGTCGGAATCAAAATCTGTTTGCACCCACAGATCGTGGGTGATCCAGTCTTTTTGATTTTTGAATCCCTCAACCTCTTGTGCCTCACCGTCTTTAAATTGAGGAACCGATTTTCCCTGGTCTTTATCTTCTTGAGCGTTAATTGGCGTTGCGAGTGTCGCTATTAGAAAAAACGCTAATACAGAAGCGCTAAGGATGTCGGTCGGTCGGTGTGGGTATTTGGAATTCATCAAATTGTGCTTTCTGGCCAGTGCGTTAGTTCGACAATCAATTTATCACTCTCCGTCCCTCTGCTCAACTGATTCAAGTCCGAACTGAAAAATCATTAACGTTTAGTTAACGTTT
>JAPKBL010000213.1 GCA_028823415.1 Mariniblastus sp. | reverse complement strand
CGCGGGGTAACGCGGGGTAACGCTATAACCTTTGATTTGTTTTCTCTGCTCCTGCAATTCAACTGCTGGCACTACTCGCTTTTTTCTTCAGCGGCAACCGATTCACTTTCGGCTGGTTTTTTCTTGGGTGTTTTTTTAGTCGACTTCTTTTTCGCTTTTTTTGTCGTCGTCTTTTTGCGAGTAGTTTTCTTCTTCGTTGCTTTCTTCTTTTTTGCTGCCGTTTTTTTCGGGGCTTTTAACTCGGTATCCGCTTCGCCATCTTCGGCAGATTTCTTTGCGTTTTTACGCGGCGCGAATTCAAATCCGAGTTTTCCTTTCTCTCGGTCGATGGTGAGATGTGCCGCAAATTTACGCCCTTTTTTGGAAAGAAAGCCGGGCATCAAGTCAGTTTTTCCTTCGACAAACAGCTTGACCGCCTGTTCTGTCGGAATTTCGCGTTTAAGAATCGTCTTGCTGATTCGAACTCCCCGGTCGTCAGCTTTGGTGGCCATTGCGGGGGCCAGGTATGCGTTTTCGACCTCGTAGATTGGGATGAGTTGTTCGGACTCATCATTCAGTTTCGCCTGACAGATGATTTGTTCGTCTCGCAGGTTCTTGAGTTCCTCTTCTCGGCGATCGTCGCCTTCAAAAACAAAGGCGACTTTCCACGTTTTTTTCTCTTTGGCGAACGTAAGTTCGGCTTCAAACGGCTGGCCGAACCGATTTTTAAAGTCCGTAATCGGCCCGATTTTTTTGTCGACAATGAGGGTCCGCGCCTCCTGTGCGGTTAACTCATGGCTGGCGATATGTTTTTTGAGACGAAAACTGCATTCAGGATTCGTACACTCGAATACACCATCGGTTTGCTTGAGTGGAGAGTTTTCGCACTCGAGACAGGCGGTCACGAGGTCGGGGAAGATGCGATTTACTTTTTCTGCAGTAAATTCTTTGGTTTGGGCAACGATACCGTTGGTCAGTTCAATGATCTCATTCATGAACTGATCTTTGTTAAGTCGTCCAGCCTCCATCTCTTTGAGTTTAAATTCCCACTCGCCGGTCATCTCGGGTGAACCAAGCGTCGTGATTCCGATCTCGTCGAGGAGGTCGACTAACGCAATTCCTTTATTGGAAACGACGAGTTCACGTTTATTGATTTCATTTCGAAAGACATATTTTTGTCGGATCAAGTTTTCAATGATCGCCGCGCGCGTAGCCGGGGTGCCGAGCCCGCGATCGCTCATCGCCTCTCGAAGTTCGTCATCATCGACTCGCTTCCCCGCAGTTTCCATGGCAGATAACAAAGTACTATCGTTGAATCGAGCCGGTGGCTTAGTTTCGTTGGCCCGCATTTCGATTGCCATATTTTCGGCGGATTCACCATCGGCAACGAACACGAGTTCGTCTTTGTCAGCCGCGACTCCTGGTTTGCGTCCGTAGACTTCGAGGTAACCTGGGACAACCAAAATCCGGCCCGCAGTCAAAAAACTATCCTCACCGATTCGGGTAATTCGGCGGGTCAGTTCAAACTCGGCGTGAGGGTAGAAGATCGCGAAGAATCGCTGGATGACCAACTGATAGAGTTTCGCGGCCGCTTCATCGAGTTTGGCGGGCGGAAGTTTCCCGGTAGGAATAATCGCGAAGTGATCGCTTACTTTTTTCGTGTTAAATACTCGTTTGGACGGAACGATCTTGTCGTTTTTAACCAGCCATTTGGCCGAGTTAACGATGGTCTGATTGAGCGTCTCGTTCGGCTTCCCTTGCGAGATGGTAAGGACGGTTCCCTTGACGGTGTCAACATAGTCTTCCGGAAGGTATTTTGAATCGGTACGAGGATAGGTCAGTAGTTTGTAGCGGTCGTAGAGAGCTTGGGCGAGTTGAAGGGTGCGCTGAGCACTGAATCCGAATTTATTTCCGGCTTCTCGTTGCAGGCTCGTAAGGTCGAACAGTTGCGGAGGCGTCTGCTTGGAGGGCTTTTTGTTCTCTTCGACTTTACCGGTTTTACCTTCACATCGAGCCCGAATAGTTTCGGCTTCCTCGAGTGTCCAGATCCTCTCGGCTTTGCGTTGGTTGTCCTCTTCGTCTTTTTCAAAGTTTTCAACGAACCAGCGCGAAGCATATTCACCGTTTTCGACTTTGAAGTCCCCATGAACTTCGTAGAACGGGCGGGAAACAAAGTTTCGAATAAGCCGTTCTTTTTCTGTGAGGATTACAAGCGTCGGGGTTTGCACGCGACCGGCTGAGGTTACGTTAAACCCACCGTTGCGTGAATTGAATGCCGTCAACGCGCGTGTGCCATTGAGGCCAATTAGCCAATCGCTTTGGCTGCGACAGACCGCGGCATCCGCAAGGTCGTTCATCTCCTCGCCGGTCCGCATGTTTGACCACGCCTCGATGATGGAGTTGTCGGTCATCGACTGCATCCACATTCGCTTAATCGTGAGGTCTTTCTTGATGTCTGCCATGTCCATCAAATAGCGAAAAATCAGCTCACCCTCGCGGCCAGCGTCACAGGCGTTGATGACGGTGCTGACATCTTTTTTCTTGAGCAGACGCACGAGGAGTTTGTATTTAGCCAGGCTCCGCTCGATGGGCTCGAGCTCGAATGCGTTGGGGACATGGGGGAGATGGGTTATGCTCCAAGGGAGTTTTTTTCCATCTTCTTTGGTCGGCATTTTAAGGGCTACTAGGTGCCCTAAAGCAGAGGCAACGTAGGCATGATCGTTTTCAAAATAGTCCTTTTGCTTCTTGAATTTCCCCATTTCGGGGAGTTTTCCAAGGACTCGAGCGAGATCGGTGGCAACGCTTGGTTTTTCCGCAATGATCAGTAATTTTGACATCCGGTGGATTACCCGTGGCTTGTGTTTCTCAATTGGCGCTAAAAAAATCGAATAATTCTGGTTTACGACAATGTTGATCGGTCGTCGAAAGAATTCAACTGGAAAAAAATCCTCGATTGTTTTATTTACCAATCCTTTAGTTAAGCTGTTTTGGCATTGAAATTACCGCCTTAGAGCTATAAATTCGTCAAAACGTTAGTACGGGTGGTGGACTTGGTCCGTCTCCCCGCCTTGGTTCTTGGGATGAGAAATAATCCCTTGTTACCAAAGTTGTCAACCCCGGAGGGATTCCGGCAAGGGTTGGATCGATCAACTTTTTTTGGCGAAACAGTGTATTTATGAAAAGTGTATCCCCGTTTTCGGTAATGGATAAAGAAAATGCTCGCTTGGTTTCGACGTCACGCAAAAATCCTAATGGTTGTACTTGGATCGTCCGCAATGGCGATTTTTGGCCTAGGTCCGGTTTTTGACACACTCTCAAACGGAAGAATGTCGGAAGATCAAAATCCCGACGAGTACAAAGTGATTGCGACTTGGAAGGGTGGTGAGCTTGATCGCCGTCAACTCGATTCGATGCGAATTGATCACTTTCAGACGGTTGCTTTCCTCGACGGAGTGCGTCAGGCCGCTGAGAAGAAAGCGGGTGGTGCCGTTCGCGCGTTCGTCATGCCGATTTCGCCGATCAACAGTAATCGGCCAGAAGTGGTCGATGGTGAACTCATCAGTCGGTACATTTTCGCCCAACTTGCCGCTGAAGAAGGCGTAGTTGCCAGCGATGGAATGGTGGATGATTATCTGAGAGATCTTTCAGCCGGTGCAGAATTCAGTCGACAAGATTACGAAGCGATTAATAACGAAGTCAACAGTCGATATTCAACGATGTCGAGGATTCGCGAGCGACTGAAAATTGAATTGCTTGCCAATCAAATGTTGCTCTTTGGAACTCTTGGTATTTCCGGTGCTCCGAATGTTACCGAAGCAGTCCAACTGTTCTCACGAACCATCGACCAAGTCGAATGTGAGGTTTTGCCCGTCGATGTCAGCAAGATGGAAAGTCAAGTCACGACGGCTCCCTCGCCTGCCGAAGTGAAGGCATTGTACGAAGAGGGGAAGTATGATTTTCCGACTGCCAACGGCGAGAAGCCTGGTTTTAAAATGGGACCTAAGCTGAAACTGGGCTATTTCGTTGCCGATTTTCAGGCCTTTCTCCAACAGGAAATGAATGAACTTTCCGATGAAGAGGTTCAAAAGGAATACGAGCGTTTAGTGGCAGCCAAGGATGAGATGGTTCTCGAACCGCTTCCTGTGGACGACGGGTCGATTGAATTAAATAGCCCACCACCGGGGGAACCCGATGTGACGCCTCCCCCGCAAGAGAACCCCGAAACTGGTGGCGAGGAAATGGAAAAACCTCCCGGAGATGTGACTGCTCCTCCAGAGGCCAACAGCGACACACCTAAGGCAGAAGCACCTAAGGCAGAAGCACCTAAGGCAGAAGCACCTAAGGCAGAAGCACCTAAGGC
>JAPKBL010000212.1 GCA_028823415.1 Mariniblastus sp. | reverse complement strand
TATTTTTCGGCGCGAGCTGGAAAGATCTATCATTATGGAAATCCCAGTATGATCGGAACCGATGGAAACGATGATCCCGCAACATGGGACCAACGCTACAATCCCATTGGAATTGATCGAACACAACAGGAAAAAATAACGCGCTACGGTGCGGGTCGTGAAAACGATAAAAACCTTGGCATTAGTATGGCTTGGTGGGACCCTGATAGTCGCGATGAGGAACATACTGATGGATTGGTTGCCTCAAAGATAATTGAATTGATCAAGCAAAAAAAGGGACAACCGTTCTTCCTTTCGGCCGGATTTTTTAATCCTCATTGCCCCTACGTAGCGCCCAAGAAATATTTTGATTTGTATCCTCTGGAATCCATAGTGATGCCGGATCTAGAGGCGGCAGAGCGTGACCTGGAAGACGTCCCGCCTATGGCCGTTGTGCGTGATACAAAGAATTGGCCATATTATTTTAAGGATGTAACGGTTGAGGAGGCACGCAAATGCAAACAGGCATATTACGCCACAGTCTCTTTTGTCGACGCGCAAGTTGGTCGTTTGCTGGACGCCCTCGAAGAGGCAGATTTAATGGAAAAGACCATCATCGTGTTTTGGTCTGATCATGGCTATTTCCTTGGGGAGAAGGGGCTTTGGTATAAAAGAAAGGCTTTCGAAAGATCGGCGCGGATGCCAATGATCATTGCGGCACCCGGGTTAAGTAAGAATGTTGCCACTCAAAAGCCAGTGGAATTACTTGATCTATATCCGACGCTTGCGGATTTGTGTGGATTAGAAACTCCCGGTAATTTACAAGGCGCTTCGCTTAGACCCTTGCTGATCGATCCGATGGACAAAAGTTGGGTAAAACCGGCGGTGACTCAGGTATGGCGCAATCGCGAGTCTTGGGGTTACTCTTTGCGAAACCAACGTTATCGCTACACCGAATGGCTGGAAGGGAAGGCCGGGCGTGAGCTTTATGATCACACTCATGACCCTGAGGAAATTAACAATTTGGCGGAACAGGCTGAGCACGCATCTCTTGTGTCTTCGCTGTCGAAGCAGCTGAAACCGTTTGTTCAATTGAAATTATATAAGCGACCTAAGTAATTTTTCAGCATCATTTAGGCCCATTCTTTGGGCAAAAAGTGAAATCTACCCGTCGCTGTATCGAGACGCGTGGTGTTTGTGTGAGTTTGCTGCCGGCAGCGACATACTGACGAGCAGTTTTCGGTAGCGGGCTATCACTGATGGAGAGGTCTCACGCAGAACGTTCTTGCGACTAAACCCAATTAGATTTGGACCAAACGGCTGCGGAAAAACGTCTACTTTGGAAGGAACCTATGTCTCAATATGACGTGATAGTCATTGGATCGGGAATCGGCGGCCTCAGTGCCGCGCTCACCGCCGCGCGCGTGGGAAAAAGTGTTCTCGTGTTGGAAGCGGAAAGACAATTTGGCGGGTTCATCAATCCGTTCGCGAGAAAAAAATTCTGTTTTGACACTGGGATTCACTACGTTGGCGAAATGGGAAAGGGGCGGTCGCTTCATCAACAATTCGAAAAGTTAGGCTTGTTAGACGATTTGAAATTTCGGGAACTTAACCCAAATGGATTTGATCGTTACGTTTTCCCTGATTACGAAATCCGACTTGGAAATTCGTTGGATGATTTTCACAATCAGTTAGCGAAGGATTTTCCATCGGAACGAACCGCTCTACGGAAGTTTTTCAAACGATTCAAAGAAATTGATCGAAGCTTAAGAGATCTGCAAAAACGAAATAGTTTTTGGTCAGCGCTGGGTCTGCTCCCAAAAATCCCGCAGTTGCTTCGGTACAAGGGATACACGTACAAGAGGTTACTTGATCAGTTTTTTGTTGATCCCCGACTAAAAGCGGCGCTTTCTGGGCCCGGGGGTGATATTGGGCTTCCTCCCAGTCGTGCATCGGCCTTGGTAATGATTGGACTTATTTCTCACTTCTCTCGAGGGGCGTATTACCCAATCGGCGGCTCGAAAAAAGTTCGGGATACTTATGTCGAACACCTTAAAAAGAATGGAGCGACACTCAAAAGGAATAGTCCTGTAGCGACGATAGCTATCGATCAGGGGAAGGCGAGTGGTGTGCAAACCGTTTCGGGTGAGCGCTATAAAGCGGCGGTTGTTATTTCCAACGCGAGCGCGCTGCATACATTGCGAGATATGGTCGGCTATTCGAATTTGAAGAAACGTCCGGTTTCCAAAATCAAAAGCAACCAATATTCAATCGGCTCGGTTTGTGTTTTTGTCGGAACGAGTCAGCAACCCAATGAGTATGGGTTGGATGATGCCAATCTTTGGCACTACCCTTCCTATGATATTGATTCGCTCTACCAGCCTGTTCTGGAGGGGCGACTAATGGAAGAAATGCCCTTTTTTCTGACGGTTCCAACATTAAAAGATCCCCACGCGAACCATGCACCGCCTGGTAAACATACCGTTGAGCTAATTACGTTCGCACCTTGGAAGGCGTTTCAACGGTGGAGCGGTCAGCCTGTGTTAAAGCGGGACGTCGACTATATGCAGTTGAAAAATGAAGTGGGGCGACGGCTTTTAAGCGCGGCTGAAAAATATATCCCCGGCCTGGAGGCGAATGCGGAAGTCATTGAAATCTCATCGCCATTGACTAACTCTTCCTTTGCAAACACGCCCGATGGCTGTATTTACGGTCTGGATCACACGCCCAATCAAATTGGATCCGGGCGGTGGGGGACTCAATCTCCGATTCCCGGTCTTTTGTTTTGCGGAGCGGATTCTATGGGTGGCGGCATCGCTCCGTGTGTGACTTCAGGAACTGCCGCGGGAAATCTGGCATTGAAGCTTCTTGATAAGCGGAACTGAGAGCCACGTCTTTCAGAATTTAAAAACGGCTTCTAACTCAAATTCAATCGGCCGATGATGTTTTTCCTAACAATCGTATGCATTGATCAATTGGACCCGCGATTCTATGAATTTCAGATTTCTGTGCGAGCCTGGCCATCGATTTTTCAGAGGCTGTTCCTAGCACATGTCCACCTTTTAGAAGTGAGCGATGATTCTGGAAACTCGATTCTAAAGTTGACTGACTAGGATGGACCCTGCACTATTTTTGCTTAATGACTAGGTTGCGAAACGAAACGGGATGCCCATGATACTGAAAGCCAATATTTCCTGAGCGAGGAAGTTTCTTCAACGCGGTCTTGAACTTGTTCTTCGTGCCGTCTGGATTAAGTTTTGGAGTTGTCCACTTGTTGAGATTTGCGTTTAAAACCTTTTTACCATTGAGGACAACTTTAATTTCGGGGCCTAAACAGGTGAGTGTCATTTTATTCCATTCGCCATCGGGTTTTCCTGCCGACTCGGTTGGGGACTGGGCATCATACAAGGAGCCGACAATGTGCTTGCCACTATAAAGCCCATGCGAGGCGAGCTGAATTTCAAATCCGCCTTGTACTGGATTTTTTGGATCCGTCCGAAAGAACACGCCGCTATTACATTTCTCCGATGTTTTATATTCGAGAGAAAGTTCAAAATTTTCATATGGCTTCTCAGTCCAGATATAGCCACCTGGTTTCTCTGATGGCTGAAGAACGCCATCGTCAATTTTCCATGCTCCCGATTTAGCGACATTCCAGCCTTTTAATCCGTTGGCAAGTAAATCAACTCCGTCTTCAGACGGTTGGTTTGCGTTGGTGAACAAGAGGAAAAATAGGAGACAGATCGTGCTTTTCATAGGAGAGTTCTTGTCAATATTTGAAAGTGATTTATTACTTAACGCCGCAGTTGACTTTACATGGTCATGTCGAGAAAAAACCACTTTCGCAATCGGTAAAAAGCGGAGAGATGTTTTCTGGAATAAATTTGAAACTGCGGGGGTCGTTAAGTCAAGTTTATCTCTCGGTTATCGACCTAAAACTACCCGTAAACCTTGAATCGTGATGAGAAAACGGTGGTTTATAAAACCAGCACTCGTATGGGTCAGTTTTGTTGAGCGCAAAAAAACATCGCTGGAAAAAACTGTCCAGCGATGGATGCAATCACAATATTAAGGGGATTTCAATACGCGAAAGAGAATTACATTGCGTCGGGTCAGATAAATTTTTTTCCGTTTGACGAATAGTTCTATTGAGATAAACGTGAACTAATTTCCATAAGATAGATTAATTAACTTTTCCAGCTAAGTCCGCTCCCGCTTTGAATTTCACTTTTGGCCGCCCGTTAGCCGTCTTGGGAGCACCGGATTCGTTTGAATCTTCATCTAAATTGTAGCTTACTTTGTCACCTTCCATGATTTCATCAGTTAGCCCCGTTGCATCCCCTGCGACGCGTCCTGGTGCCTTACGCACGGTTTTGCCAC
>JAPKBL010000211.1 GCA_028823415.1 Mariniblastus sp. | reverse complement strand
AATTCAGCTGTCTCGAAATTCAGCTGTCTCGAAATTCAGCTGTCTCGAAATTCAGCTGTCTCGAAATTCAGTCTACGGCTTGCTGCTAATGAGTGACATGAACTCGGCTCTCGTCGATTGATTGGTTTTGAATTCACCACGGAGCGCACTTGTAATGGTACTGCTTCCCGGCTTTCTGATCCCTCGGATCGACATGCAGGAGTGTTCCGCACTGATTACGACGGCAACGCCAGACGTGTTGAGGTGGTCGTTGACGAGTTCCGCGATCGTCTGTGTCATTCGTTCCTGAACCTGGGGCCGGTGGGACACTTCTTCGACGACTCTCGCAATTTTGCTCAGTCCAGTCACTTTGCCATTGGGGATGTAGGCGACATGAGCAACGCCGTTAAACGGCAGAAGGTGGTGTTCGCACATGCTGGTAAATTGGATGTCCCGAATGAGCACCATCTCGTCGTACTGTTCTGGAAATGTGACCGACAGGTGACGGGCGGGATTGAGATGCAATCCCGAAAACATTTCGGCATACATACTGGCAACTCGACGCGGCGTTTCTTCCAGGCCGGGTCGCTCGGGATCCTCGCCGACAGCTTTGAGGATCGTGCGAACGGCCGATTGGATGGCGATCAAGTCG
This sequence comes from Mariniblastus sp., assembly GCA_028823415.1. Classification (GTDB taxonomy): domain Bacteria; phylum Planctomycetota; class Planctomycetia; order Pirellulales; family Pirellulaceae; genus Mariniblastus. The sequence continues at coordinate 3,757 of JAPKBL010000211.1, read as the reverse complement.
ACGTCCGGAGACACTTTATCACTTAAATTCACGTTATTTCTCGGAGGTAAAGTCGTGGTTGCCAACTCAATACTCACTAAATTGATTTGTCAGGAACTTCGAAACTGCCTTGGATTACCAAAAATTTACCGAAAAATAAACTTATCGATAACGGCAATGAAGCGAAATTCGATTCAACTTCCGTTGAAAACCAACAAAGCGAGTAAAAAATTGTGACCTATCCAGTAAATTAATCTTCGATCGGTTTGCTGGTCACGCGGAGACTGCGATGTGCCAGATAAACGCGACCATGTCGGTCGGTGGTTCTAACTTCAATCAAGTGCGCGCCTGGGGCGAGTTCGGCGGAGAGGGTACCCTTCCACAAATGATATGAATTTTTGGGTTTGGCCAGCTTGGGTTCAACGCCTTCGTCTCGTTTGGATAATTCAATGAAGTACGGGTCCGGTTCAATTGTCTTGGTCAGCTCGACCCATTTTTCATTTCTGTCGATGCGATACTCAACCTTGGATTCTTCCGAGCCATTATAAACATTGACCCAGATCGGCACCTCTTCTGTTTTGAGCGTATCCGCACTCGCGGGTAGGTGAATTCTGAGTTGCTCGCTGGCCGGTCGTCCTGCTGCCTTAAAGTCCAGTTTGTACCCATCTCGATCGAACGACATAATTGAGTACCCATTAGGCGCTCCATCGGCCATTGTCGAATGAGGGACTTGATTGTCACCTAGCGCGCCAGACCACCAACTTCCGCTGACGGTAACATTGACGATATGGTGGTGCTTTTCTGAGCCATGAAACCCCTCTTTTTCGCCGAGGAAAAGATGTCGGTGATCGTGGGTATGGCCGGATACTGAAACGCAGTAAGGACGGTTTTTAATCAGCTCAAAAAATTCGGATTTGTCCCTGACGGAGATGATCGGTACGTGCATCAAAACCACTAGCATTTGTGACTTCGGAATCATCGAGAGATCTTTTTTCAAGAACTCAAGCTGTCGTTCCCCGAATCTTGGCTCATAGTGCCACCGCTGTTTTTTCTCGGCTGGAGCTGCCCAGTCAATGTTGTCTAGCACGACAAAATGGACCTGCCCATAATCAAAGGAGTAATAAGATGGGCCGTAAGTTTTTTCGAAAGTCTCATTAACCTCAGTTCGATTTTTTGCATCTAAGTTGATGTCATGATTGCCAATCACGTTGTACCAAGGAATACCGATCATCGCGATGGATTGGTTGAGTGTCTTGAGCGTGTTGAGATTGTCGAAAGCGATATCGCCCAAAGTAACGCCAAAAGCGCTTTTGTCGCCAATCAACTCTTCGACAACATCGTGACTAATATAATCGACTTCCTTGTTGTTTCTTGGTTGGGGATCTCCAAAGAGAAGGATCTTAAATTCTTCGGGCTCCTTTTCGCGGTACAGCGGAAAATCGATGGACTGCGGCAGCGGCCCTGTGGGAGCCGATCCTTTAAATTTTAGTTTGGGTGATCCTGTTGGCTTATGTAGGTAGAAAAACTGTGGGAGTTGGTGTTGGTTGATTGGAGTGCGATAGCCTGTTGGTTTAATGACAAATACACAGCCGCCGTCCTCAATTGGAATCTCGTAACGACCGCCGCGATCCGTTTTTACAATGTCGGTGCCATTGGAAACTTTGATGCCGACGAATGCGGAGTCACCGGTGTTGTATTTCCCATCCCCGTTGAGATCGCAAAAGACAACGCCTTTGGCTGTTTGCTGATTAAGCAGATCGGGAGATTTTTGGTCCTTTTTCCCGGGTTCCTGGAACGCGTAAGTTGTGGAACTGATCGCAATCAATGACAAAAACATGAAATTAAAGACCATTGCTTTATTCTCAAAAGTGGTTTGATTCATGGTGGATTGACCGGTGCGGAAGATTGGGGTTTTTTAAAGACTACTGTGTTTTAAGAAAGTTTTAACCGGTAGCAGTCGATTTCACAGGTGATATTTTAAATTCTATTGGATTTGTGAAGTTTATTTTACGGTAGTTCAATTGCTGACCAACCTAGGTTGTCTTATCATTAGCAGCGGCAGAGCACGGTTGATTGATCGCGGACGTTTCTGCTGGGTTTGGATTCGAAGCCAAACGACATTGACGAAGCCAATTTTTTGATTTGAAACGGATATCCGTGGAACCGCAATTTACCGATGCCGATTTGGAAGCATATCTCGACGAATCGCTGGATTCTGGTCGGGCGGCTCAAATTGAGGATGTCCTTGCCAGTGATAAGGCTCTGCTTAATCGACTGGCGATGATTAACGGTCGTCGCGACGCTGGTGTACATACGCTCGGTGAGATCTGGCGGCGGAATCAGATTGGCGTTCCAACTCCCGAGGTGATGGGGAATTTCATTTTGGGTATTTTGCCTGAAGGCGACACCCAATACATTCAATTTCGAATGGATCACTTGAAGTGTTGTTTCACTCTGGCGATGTTTAACGATCTTCAGTTGCAACAAAGTGAGAATTCCGAATTGTCACAAACCCGGCGAGAGAGAATCTATAAAACGAGTGCCGGTTTGCTCAAACGAGGCAACCCTGAAGAAGAGTGAGTGCCTTATTTTCGATTGCCGCCCTCGGGTCCGATCGCTTTCACGGACATCGCTTTAGCATCAATGATTTCGCTTCCTTGGGGGGATGAAACGGAATACTTGAATCCTTTGCTTGTCCCGGCTGCTCCGTAGGCTCCAGCTTTATTGAGTGCGATGAAATTGATGTCGAGATTGTCAAGATTTTTCGGATCGATTTCAGCGATCCGATTGACGGCCATTTCGCAAGCCTCCGTTGGTGCTGCCCCCTGGCGCATCATCTCGACGACTAAAAATGAACCGCAATGGCGCATTACGTTTTCGCCAAGGCCAGTCGCACCAGCAGCTCCGACTTGGTTATCCACATACAGTCCGCTACCGATAATCGGAGAGTCTCCGACTCTACCGGGGATCTTGTAGCCCCAGCCGCTCGTTGAGCACCCTCCGTAAAGGTTGCCATCGGAGTCCAGTCCCAACATCGCAATCGTATCGTGGTGGTCTTCGTCAATTTTTGGCTGGCTCTGCTGTAACATTTTAGCTTGTTTGCGTTGCCAGTTTTGCCAATTCGATTTTTGCTGGTCAGTGAGTAAATTTGTTTCGGGGTGGCCGTTTTTGATTGCGAATTGCTTCGCGCCATCACCTACGAGCATCACGTGAGGGGTCGACTCCATTACCAACCTCGCCACCGAGATCGGGTGGAGAATGTCGCGAATGCCAGCGACACTGCCAGCGTTGTGGTCAGGCCCGGACATGATGCAGGCGTCGAGTTCAACCTGTCCGTCCGCATTGGGGATTCCGCCAATTCCAACCGATGCGTTTTTGACATCGTTTTCGGTAACCCAAATTCCCTTTTCAATGGCATCGAGCATCGATCCGGAATCGGTAGCAATTTTAACCGCCGCTTCGCAGGAAAATTTGCCAAAGGGCCAAGTCGCGATAAAGAGCGGCCTCATGTTTGTCGACGGTTCGCCCAAGTCTACCGCCGCGGGAACAGGGTTTTGCGAGCAGGCAATCGCGCCCGTTGCAGAGATACATGCCGAGTTTTGAATGAATTTCCTGCGACTAATGCTCATAATTCCTAGCTCCGCACAAAAGTGATTTACCTGATTTGTGTGATGCCAACTGCATCGAATTCGAATCGCGATGGATGTTGTTGAAGAGCCTTTTTTAACTCCAGCACAACTTAACTCCAGCACAACTTAACTCCAGCACAACGTCCTAG
>JAPKBL010000019.1 GCA_028823415.1 Mariniblastus sp. | reverse complement strand
AATGGCGAAGGTCAAAATGGTGCTGGCGAACATGCAGGTTCTAGTGGAAGCGAAGCGTCGAGCAGCCAAACCGAAGGATCTCCTTCAGGTGAGTCTAGTCAGTCAACGTCTGCCGGCGGTGCACAGGATTCAAGTGCGATGGGTACTGGGGCCGGAGGGGGAGCCCCTCAAGGCGAGATGCTTGAGCGTGACAAGACAAATCTCGACCATGCAAAAAAGGCGACTGATATGGTGCTGAAAAAGCTATCCGATCAGCGATACGATCCAGATCCGGAATTACTGGACAAGATGAATTGGACAAAAGCAGATTTGGAAAATTTTCTGCGTCGATGGGAAGAAATGAAAGATGCGGCTGATGTGGGCACGCTCGAGTCGCAGAAGAAGTATGAAAAGTCGCTTCGGAGTCTTGGGTTGCGACCCAAAAGTGAAAGCCGCAGAGCGAAGACAGTGGATGAATCCGCAGAAGGGCTTGGGCAAGACAGTGCCGTTAATCGTCCTCCTGCGGAGCGGGTTCCCGATTTTAACTCGTTCATGCGAGACCTTAATCGAGCCAACGACAATTAGTATGGTCTAAAATCTTGTTTACTCTGTAAATTGAAGTTATTCCATTTTTGCGATCCTGTAATGTCGATACCCACCGGGTTGATTTTGGATGGGGTTGAATGAAAACGAAAGAGCAGCTGTTTTCAGCCCACCCAAACAAACCGGACGTCTCTTCTATTCTGGAAGTTCCCGTCCGGGCAACCGCTCTGTTAGTCTTGGCCCACGGGGCGGGTGCTGGAATGTACCATCGAAATATGCAGCGAATCGCAGAGGTAATGCACGGCAATCGGATTGCCACACTACGATATCAGTTTCCGTTCGGGGAGCGAGGTGGAGGTCGCGATTCGCTGGAAGTTTCGTTGTCAACCGTTGAACGCGCCGTGGGACTAGCCAAAATGCTTGAACCGCGATTACCCTTGTTTGCCGGTGGGCATTCTTTCGGTGGCAGGATGACTTCCATTGCGGCATCAGAAAACAGATTATGTAACGTCAAAGGCTTCGTTTTTTTTGCATTCCCTTTACATCCTCGCGGGAAACCAGCCAATGAGCGGGCTCAGCACTTGCCAAAGATAAAGGCGCCGCTTCTTTTTTTCACGGGAACGAAGGATCCATTATTTACGTTTGCATTATTCCAACCCGTCTATCAGCAGATTCGCCAATCAGCAACGATTCAGACTTTGGATGCTGTCGATCATGGTTACCGCGTGTCGAAGCGATCTCGTAAAACTAATGAAGATGTTTTTGATGAAATGGGGCGATTGACAAGGCAATGGTTGGATCAGCTCTGATTCTCTGAATCAGTGTGCCGGACTGTTGATTTTTTGCGTTTTGACCAGAATTTTGATTTTGAACCGTTTTTTTACCAACCGCGTAGCAAACAGGGTGGTTTCCTGTCTTTTTGGGCAGTAATTGTGAGCGTTACGTTCGCTACAACCCACCGAAACGTGGTAGGAATTCAACGGTTTTTCGAGAGTGTCCAGAGACGCTCGACAAGCTCGGTTGTTCGAACCAAAATAGCCGATTGAAAAAGGTAAGCGGTGATTCGGTGCGGGGCATGCCTCTGCCGACGCGGGCGTTGGTAAATCGCCTCAGGGCTGTTTTATTTTACGGCCTGAACTTCCAGAACATGCGAATTAAACAGTAGAGCAAAACGATGTCAGCTGAAACCGAGACGATAGTTGAAGAATCTCAAAAATCCGCTCAGCAGACACCCATGATTGAAGCGGATGGGTTGTCAAAGTTTTACGGGATGTTTGCTGCGACCCGTGAGGTTTCTTTTAAAGTTTTCAAAGGAGAGGTGGTCGCATTTTTGGGACCTAATGGTGCTGGGAAAAGCACCACTATGAAAATTTTGACCGGGTATTTGTCGCCGTCCCAAGGCGTTGCCAGAATAGCTGGTTTCGATATGAATACGGATCGTCTAGCTGGTTCCCAAAGACTAGGTTACTTGCCAGAGACAGGCCCTTTGTATCCAGAGATGACGCCCTATAGCTTGCTTGATTTTTTTGCTGAAGCCCGCGGGATGAATAAGGCGACCAAGCGCTATCGGATCGAAAAGGTGGTTGATCTCTGTGCTCTTAGCAGTGTGATTTATAAGCCGATTAGCAAACTATCCAAGGGCTTTCGACAACGGGTCGGGATGGCTCAAGCGTTGATTCATGAACCCGACGTTTTGATTCTTGATGAACCGACTTCCGGGTTGGATCCGAATCAGATTCGGGGCGTTCGGCAAACGATGAAACGTCTTGGCCAAGAAAAGACAATCTTGCTATCCACTCACATTCTTCAAGAGGTCGAGGCGATGGCCGATCGGGTCGTGATGATCAACGAGGGGCGAAAAGTCTATGATGGCAAATTAGAGGATATTGATCCAACCCATCAAGGGTTAGATGCCGTGTTTGCGAATCTGACCGGTCATGATTCTGAGACTGGTGTAAAACTCGACAACACGAATGATGAAGATTGATACTTGGAACGCGTTGACGTTTTGATACTTAACTATTGACGAAATATAAATAGCGGATTTTTTATGGACACGAGCCTTCATCTCGCTCAGACGAGCCTTCAGTTAACTCAGGTGACTGAGTTTGTATTCATGTTAATCGTCGACATGATGTTTCTTGTTGCTTTGGTGCTTTTGATGTTGCCGTTAGGGATTTGGCGTCAGGCAGCCTTTGCCGTTATGAAGCGGAATTTTATTGGGTATTTTAGCAATCCCACCGGATACGTTTTCTTGTGTCTGTTCGTCCTGTTGACTTCATTTGCGGCATTCTGGCCACACGAATTTTTCACGACCAATTTGGCCAATTTCGATCAACTGAATACGTACTTGCCCTACATCATGTTGATATTTATCCCGGCGATTACGATGAGTATTTGGGCGGAAGAAAAACGTCATGGAACCGATGAGTTGCTTTTGACGCTGCCTGCGAAAGACTTCGATATTGTGATCGGGAAATACTTTGCCGCTGTGCTAGTGTTTACGGTATCCCTGCTGTTTTCTCAATTATCGAATTACGCAGTGTTGTTGGCTATGACCGGAGGGCAGTTGGACAACCTGTTGTTGTTCTCAACCTACCTCGGATACTGGTTCATGGGCGTGTCGATGATTGCCCTTGGCATGGTGGCCTCGTTTTTAACCAGTAACCTAACCGTTGGGTTTATTTTTGGCGCTGCACTTAATGCACCCTTGGCTTTCTTTTCCAATGCCGATGTGATTTTTTCGAACTCAACTTGGATTCAGCGTTTGTTTGAATGGTCGTTGCTACAGCGGTTTGAACCCTTTGGACGCGGGTTAATTAGTGCTCCGTCGATCTGTTATTTCATTGGCATTATTGTCGTTGGTGTTTACCTCAGTTTGATTTTAATCGGAAGGCGACACTGGCTGGGCGGTCGGGACGGTACGTCGTATTTGTGGCACTATCTCGTGCGGGCGGCTTGTCTGGTGGTCATGGTGGTCGCAGCCGTATTGATTGTCCAATACAGTCCGCTTAACCGGCTTCGGATTGACATTTCTGATGCCCAGGTAAGTACGCTTGCGCCCGTCACCACGGAGCTTCTTGAGGCGTTGTCGGCGGAGGGAAGCGAGGATAAACCTCCAATCAAAATTGAGGCTTACGTCGGTGCTAAAGTGCCTAGTGAGTATGTGAAAATAAAATACGACCTTGTGAATTTGTTGCGTGAATTTGATGTTCTTGGTGGAAGCCGCATTCAAGTTAATTTGCATCAAGGGGTTGAGCCATTTAGCGAAGAAGCGATTTTGGCGGAAAAAAAATACGGCATTCGTCCGGTCAAAGTCATGAGTCAATCGAGGGGGGCATTGCGAGAAGAGGACGTGATTCTTGGCGTGGCCTTTTCCAGTGGACTAGAGCGAATTGTGCTTCCTTTTATGCCATATGGTATTCCCGTTGAATACGAACTGATGCGTTCGATTAACACCGTTTCGCAGACCGAACGAAAAACGATCGGGATTGTTCAGACCGATGCGATGATCATGGGCGCAACGGTCAACAACGGTCAGGAGTTATCCCGTATTCCCCGGTTGCGATTGCTTACCGAAATTGAGAAGCAATACAATGTGGAACAAGTTGACGCGTCGACACCGATTTCGATGTGGATTGAAGATGAGAACGGGAGTCCAATAAAACGGCGCTACGATGTCCTGCTCGTTGTTCAACCATCGCAGACAACGCCGGCAGAAATGGGTAACATTATCAATGCAATCCAACTCGGGCAGCCAACTGCGATCTTTGAAGATCCCCTGCCCTCGCCCGAGAACTTTAATTACATTCCACCCACCTACATGCCGCGACTGTTTGCTCGTAACGGCAGCGAAAAAGCAGTGATTCAAGAGCTGTGGGATGCAATTGATCTCGATGTTGATCGCAAGCAATTAGCCAAACCGTCAACAGTTAATCCCAATCAAAGAGTGGCGGATAAAGATGCCTTTATCGTTTGGCAGATGTCTTCTAATAATCCCTATCCACGAAATAGTGTTCTCAATCAAAGAGAACGGCTGATCGTTTCTGATGGACAGGGGTATTTTTCACCAGAGCATCCGGCAACTAGTGGGGTCAATGAACTTTATTTTCAGTATTGCGGGTATATCCAGCCAACTCAGGGAGCCAAATTAGAATTTGAAAAACTGGTTGAAACTAATATGGCAGGGAAAATTGCTGTTTCCAATGTGATGGAACGGCGAGATGATCAAAGTGGTTCTGCGAATCGCCAGTTCACATTAGCAGCCTATATCCACGGAAATGAAGTTGATAAAGGGGTGCCGACCAAAGAGGCGGCTGGTGTAATCTCGAAACAGAAAACGGATGTAATCTATGTTGCCGATATTGATACGCTCAGCGACTTTTATGTTTCCATGCGGGAAACGCCGATCGTAGATGGCGTTGAATATCGCTATCAGAATATGAGTTTCGTCTTGAATGTGATTGATGCCTTGGCAGGTGAAGGGATTTATCTTGGGCTGCGGAATCGAAAAGTTGATCATGTTACTCTCGCGGTTGTGGAGAAAACCTACGAAGCATCGATGCAACGTGTTTTTGATTTGGATCAGCAATTGCAAATTGAGCTCACGACGAACATCACGAAAGCACAGAATGATATTCGGGCGAAGCTAAAGCCGACGGAAGATGAAATTCAGAAAGAGCTGCGGAAAAAGAATAACAATCAATATTATGACGCGGCCAAATTGGCTGCAAAACAGCGACTTCTCGAGCAACAGGTTCGTGATTTGCAAGAAAAATACAAGAGTAAACAGTTGGAATTTGAGAATGAAAGAAGTGACAAGAAACGTCGAATCGATCTTGATGCCGAGCTGGAAATTCAAGAAATTCAACGGCAATTTAAATTGGCGGCCGTGATCCTCCCACCGATACCGCCCATGCTAGTTGGTTTGATTGTGTTTACCCGTCGCCGGCTTCGAGAGCGAGAAGGTATTTCCAAAGCCCGCCGTCTCAAGTAGTTCCTGCTGTTGTTTGGCAAATTCATATTTAGATTTTTTGTATAGAGCTTCAATCCGAATTTTTCCCATGAACAATCCCACTTTCAAAACGCTATTTATGGTTCTGCTCGCGGTTGTCTCCTCAGCCATCGCGGCGTCCTTTTATCCTTGGCCCGAACAGGTGATCGAGAGCGAAATGGTTGGAAATCCATTGTTCGACGCTTACGACACAACCGCCGTTCGGGCGATCGAAATTCAAGAGTTTAATACCGATAAAAATGAGATTGAGAAAATCCAGCTTGAGCGAGATGGTGAAAAATGGGTTTTACTTCAAAATCGAAAATACGTCGCGTCCAACGCAGAGCAGGTTTCAGCAGCCGCAAATTCATTAACGGGAATTGTCGTTTTGGAGGAAAAGACCGAGGATCAGCAGGACCATTTCGAATACGGGGTCGTCGATCCTGAGGATCACCTGACGCAACCCAACCGTTCTGGACTTGGTACTAAAATCGTTTTGGAAGACCGTAATGGAAAGCCGCTTGGGAAATTGATTGTTGGCGCGGCCCTCAAGAATGATCCAAATGGGAAGAAGCGGTTCGTGCGAGTACCAGGGCAGCCGAGTGTTTACGTTGTTGATTTTAATCCGAACGCACTGGCTACGGATTTTGAAAAGTGGGTAGATCCTAACCTGTTTGAGTTGCTCAACAATATTCCGGTTGACGAAATACAGGTGACAGATTATCGGTTGACACCGTCCGAAGGTGTCGCGTCTGAAACTCTAAATTACCGAGCAAAGTTAAATGTTGGGCAGACTGGAGTTAACCTGTTGAAGCTCGACGTTGCGAAAGGGAAAGAGTGGCAGCCCAGTCAGATTTCCACGAAGATGCAGCAGCAAGTTCAGTCCTTATTCCGTCAGTTACTCAATATCAGGTTTTCTGACGTCCTGCGAAAAAATGATAAAATGCAAAAACTGTTCGAAAATCCTTCGGCGGATTCGGATACGACAGTCCTGAAGTCACTCGAGAATTTTGGGTTTTACAAAATTGGATTTGCCAATGGCGTTTATCGATTCAAGTCGTCCGGTGGCGAGGTATCAGTAACGACGAAAGATGGCCTCAAGGTGACGATGTACATTGGCGGCCTTTCTGACCGATCTTCGGATGAGGATTTGCAACTAAGTTATTACGTGTTGTTCAGTGCGGAGGTTGAGGCATCGGTCTTTCCAATGCCTCAGAAGCCGAAGGGCGACGGTGATTCCGAGGTAGATGCACAAGCCAACAAGGACTTCCTCAAAAAATTTGAGGATCGCACAAACAAACTCAAGGCTGCCACCCTTCGCGCTTCCGCGTTTAACCGTTTACGAGCAGAGTGGGTTTATGTGGTGCCCGAGTCGGTGATCAACGGCGTTCGTCCAGAGCTTGATCTTGCGTCATTGAGCCCCTCGAACCCGGCAAGTGCGATTGGTGATTTGTTGAAAGTCAAACCGCCAACACCTCAAAAGTAAACGTTCAAAATTGCGGTTGTTACAGGTGCCACCGGGCAGAATCTAGATTTGTTCTAACAAGTTGGTGCGGAGAAGCCTGACGGCGATCGAGAGCAAAACAATGCCAAAGACTTTCCTTAAGACTGAGAGTCCGCCGCGCCCCAATCGCCGCTCGATCCAACCGCAGGATTTTAGAACGCCATATACGATTGCTAAATTGATAACGACGCCTGCCATAATGCTCGACTGACTGAATTCGGATTTCAGGGAGAGAATCGTCGTAAGGGTGCCAGCCCCAGCGATCAAGGGAAATGCAAGAGGCACGATGGATGTGGTATCTGTCTCGTCGGGATTTTGCTTAAACAAGTGAATCCCGAGCACCATCTCGAGTCCAATCAAGAGAATCACGATCGCTCCGGCGATCGCAAAAGAATTCACGTCCGTTCCAAGTAGATGGAGGATCGAGTCCCCAATGAACAGGAACAGCAACATTAGCAAACCGGCGGCGAGTGTTGTTTTGATGGCCTGTAAGTTGCCGGCTCGATTTTTGATATCGACGATGACAGGGAGTGAGCCGAAGATGTCGATGACGGAAAACAAAACGAGTGAAACTGGGAGTATATCTTTGAACATGGTTCTTAAATCTGCAAAAAGGCAATAGAATGCCGGCCTATAAAAAAAGCCCGTGCTGGTGAGCACGGGCTTTAGAATCGTTCGATTATGTCGATCGCTAACGCTGCGCGCTGATGAATTGTTGATTCCGTCTAATCCACGGAATGTCACAGATGGACTGACTTACATGGAGCATGTGCGCGCGGTAGGTCTCCACTTGGAAGCGGTTTTGGCCGCTCTTTAAGTCAAGAAAAAGTTTCGATCTGTGGGACCTTTGTATGCTCATGACGTGCACAGTTTACGGGTAAAGTCTCAGTGGTCAACACCAAATATTTTTAGTTTGTTGGATTTGTAAAACGAGCCTCAGATTGACGGGGTGAATCAAAGAGCGGTTGTTGAGCCTTCCGCAAATTTGGGTTCCAGTTAGTCGTCTCGCTAGATATTGGGGAAGGAGCACGGTTTTGTTAGACTTGCATCATGATCCATGAAACCAATTACTCAATTCGTACCTTTCACACTGACGCGTTTGGCCACGTTAATAACAGTCGGCATCTGGAATTGCTCGAAGAAGCCCGTTGGCAATACGCGGAGTCGATTGGGCTGGTCACGATGCTCGCCGAACGGAATCTGGGGTTTATCATTGTGGATTTGCGAATCCGGTTTCGAATTCCTGTTTTTGAAGGTGACCAGGTAAAAGTGACGACATGTCTGAAAACGCTTGGTTCCGCCAGCGGTGAAGTCGAGCAACTGATGTACAAGAATGGTGAATCAAAAGTAGCCCTGAAATCTCTCTTTCATTTCGTTTTGATTAATCGAGACAACGGCGATTCAGTTCCAATCGAAGGGGGAATAAGGGAGCTGTTGACGGGAGTGATTGTGCCTTGACCCGCCTTGGTTTCAACGCTGATTGCGGAACAGAAGCGGATAGAGAGATCGGCAGGTTGAAGAAACAAGGATTACTTCAGCGTCTTGAGTTCGACTTTGTGAATCAAGATTTCACTTGGCGAAGTTCTCGGTTTTGCTCCCTGTGAATTGTTTTTTCTTGGTCCCATCGTGGACATCGAAATCTGAGAAGATCGCTTTGCCTGGAAGCTTGGTTTAAGATCTTTCAATTCATGGATCAGTTTTGCAGGTTCCTGGCCATTGTCGACTGAATAAACCTTGAGGGTGCAGTTGTCTTGTTTGGGAGCCCCCTCAAGTACGAACTTCGCGAATCCATCGTTGAGGGTAGTGGATGATTTCTGATTTCCTGAGACAGAGATTATTGTCTGATTTCCCAGTTTTTTTAATTGAATTGAAAAATAACCGTAGGGTTTGGCAGGATGGTCACGTTTCCAGTAATCTGAGTCTTGAGAAGGACTCAGTTGAAATCGATATGGACCATGAATTAATCGCGCGATGACCGTCAATTGCCATCCTATATTGTGTAGTTTATCGAATTCACTCTCGTTAATCGCCATGCGGAAATCGATTCCGTCACATTCTTTATCTCCTGTTTGCCAGGCGATCAGTTCAGAGTTTTCGGCGGGTCGACTGATGTCGGAGGCGTGAAGGTTTCTTATCCCCTCGCGATTCCAGTTTTGTTTTTCTGGACTGATTGCCGCGGACCGATGTGGGCGATTGGCAGCTACCATTGCTGGGTCAGCGAAATAGCTGGCGATGACGGTACCACGAGTCGGTGCTGGGCTGAGATTTTGAGGTTCGATTTTTTTGCGAGTTTGATTCTCTTTCGATTTCTGTGATTTAGTTTCATTGAGGTTTAATGGATCCCCAAGCGGTGGGTCGTTGTGGATGGTCTCAATCGCGTCACCTCGACCGTAGTAGAGTTTGTCTAAATCCTTGCGTAGTTCTGGTGTCACAAAAATATAGACCCCGATCAGCACGCCGATTCCCATCAGGAGAGGGATGATCATCGTTACCAAGGGGAAAACCCATGGCTTTTTCTTTTTGCTAATTCGAGGGATCGGGTTTTCACCGGACTTTCGTTTTTTTGATTCTAAATCCGTGGAAATAGTCAGTCGAATTGGGGCTACCGTTGGCCCTGGTAACTCTTTTTTCTTTGAGACCTCTTCGGAGGCGGACAGGCGTTCAATACGACTGACTGCGGAATCGAAGCCGGCAATTTGTTTTTTGAGCCGAAGATCGTATTTGGCTCGCTTCCGCTGATCAAGTAAACAAATCCTGGCAGCTGAAATTTCATTCAAGATTTGCTGCGATAATTCGACCTGCTCGCTGCCGGTCGCAATGTCCTGAAGTAATTCGATACGTTGGACGGAATGCTGGTCAATGAGCTTCTCGGAACTTTCGAAGCGGGTCAATCCAAGAAGTGCATAGTGATCCAATGGTCGTTCAGTATTCTGAATACCCAGCCACGTGAAGTAGGGATCAAATTCAATTGGCATTTAGTATTTGTCTGATTATTTGTCTGAGGCAGGCGAAGTGTTTCGAGCCCCCAAAGTTTGAGGGTCGTCATTAGTCGACGTTCAAGTCGGAAAGGAAGTCATCTAGCTCGGAATCGCCGGCGGAGGATTTGTTGGTGTCATTAAGGAAATCAAGTGCCGAGTCGCCGGGAGTGGAGGTTGATGAAGTGTCTTCGAATACAAACATTTCCTCTTCCGAAGGAATGTCGATTTTGCGGTTGGGTTTTTGTTTTGCAATTTTTATTTCTGGGACGTTGGGTTTCTTTTGATCAGAAAGGCGAATTGCAGGAGTAATCGCGGGCAGTAGTGGTTTCTGGTTTTTGAGTTGTGGCGGCACTGCTATTTGAGGTTCCATCTTAGAGGTTTCGTTGGAATCGAGTAAGTCAGCATCAGAGTCGAGCTTTTCTTTCCACGAGAGGATGTCCGCGCGGGTCATGCCATCGGCACGGTTGATAGCCGTGTCCGCGCTGATGTTGAGTTCAGGTATTTCAGCGACGACATGGATTCTTCCGGAGCTAAGGTAGTTAAAAGAGACCACGACTTCGGTTCCCTTTTTGATGTTGGCAGGCAAGTCCTGGACGATGCACTTGCCGATCATCGTCGCCCCTTGTCCCGTATCGGTCCCCCCCTCAATGACTTGCACGATGATTTGCGTTTGACCGTCTTTTGCAGTTTGGAATTTTCGGGAGGCTTTTGTCGGGAGGTTATGATTCCGCGGAATAACTATTTTTCTTCGTTTGGTTTTGGTTTTAGAGTCAATTCCCAAAACGCCAAGATCGTGGGAATTGACATTTTTAATTGAAATGCCAGCGCCCGCGTCCTGTCCATGTTTCAGAAGAATATCCGCGTAAATGGCCGCGCCATGGGCAACGCATTCATCCGGAGAAAGTGTGCGATCGACCTTGAGCCCGGAAATCTTCTCGAGCATTTTTCCGACCATTGGCATTCGGGTCGAACCTCCTACGAGTAAGAGTTTCGTCACAGTTGACCACTCGGTTTTTGCATCGCGAAGCAATCGCTCGGTGGTGAGTTTGGTTCGTTCGAGCAGGTCTTTGGTAAGGTCTTCAAAGCTCGCCCGTGTCAATTCAATTTTGTGCCTTTCCCCTTGTTGCTCAAGTCTTATGATCGTTTGAGAGCGAGCCGATAGTGACGCTTTGGCCCTGATGCATTGGTTCATCAATTTTTCTTTAAGCGAGTTGTCGTTTTCAAAACAAATTTCATGCTTCGTTTCGAATTCTTTCATCGCAAAGTCGAAAATTCGATGGTCCCAGTCGATTCCACCAAGGTAGACGTCTCCAGCTGTGCCAATGGTTCTGAAGTGAGAGTTTTTGATTTCCATTAACGTGACATCAAACGTTCCCCCACCAAGATCGTAGACAAGTACTCTTTCGAGTTCTTTCGCGGCACCTTGATCATTAAGAAAACCCTGTTGCACACCATAGGCAAGCGCGGCGGCGGTCGGTTCATTAATGATGTCAATCACATCAATCCCAGCAAGTTCGCCAGCATCCTGAGTGGCCTTGCGGCGAGGTTCATTAAAGTAGGCTGGCACGGTGATCACCGCTTTTTGAAATTTGCCCAACTTCAATTCAGCGTCACTTTTGAGTCGTTTTAATATTAGGGATTGAATGACCTCAGGTGGAAGAAAGCAATCCCGGATTTTTTTCCGATAGCGAGCGTCTCCCATATCTCGTTTAGCATTTTTGGCGAGACGATCTGTATCGCTTTCACCGGCAAGCGTCGCTTCGGTGCCAACAATCACGGCATCGTGGTCAAAAAATACAGCGCTTGGTGTGGTTAGTTCCCCTTCGCTGTTAATAATCGTGAGTGGTCTGCCTTCATTATCAAGGTGGGCGACTGCTGAAAATGTTGTCCCGAGGTCGATCCCGACGGATACTTCAGAGTTTTCCATGAATGCTTGTCTAACGAAGGGTTGAGGGATCTAAATTCGTTGCCCATTATAAACTCAAAAATTTTAGATTCAAACCAAAGCCGAGCACTTTATCGTGGGAGTTATGTTGAGCTGAAGGAAATAGGCTGAGTTTTCTATGAAATGTCAGTGAGGATGAACCCCTGACGCGATTCTCGGTTTCCGGCTTTAGGCGGTGAGTCGATTGAGTTTGCTTCTTTAAAGCGGGTGCAGGAGGCTTCTTTTGCCCAAACGGGAGTCAATCTGGAAGGAAAAATCTGTAAATCGGTATCCTCGCGATCGGCGTGTTTGAGTCTAATGCAGGCGTTCGGAGCGAATAAAGATGGGCGGATGCTTTTAAATTTAAGCGAAACAAAATTGCCTTAGGCTTTTTGGAAAGGACTTTGGATGGGTGACATTCGAACAATTCGAAATCAAATTATCGCCGGGTTGTTTGTTTTAATGCCGCTATTTATTACGTTTGCGATTATCAAATGGCTGTACGACACACTGTACTCAATTGCGCTGGGTCCGATTTCGAGCTACTTGAAATCTCGCTGGTTACCCAACGAGGATGAGCTATCGTTTCTCCTCGATTCTCTGTTTTCCTTAGCCGCATTTGTTTTGATTCTTGCCATCTTGTTTGTCGCGGGAATGTTCTTTCGATCCCGCATTCATAGTTCGATTGATTGGGTTTTGCTCAACGTCCCCGGAGTGAGTACTATTTACTCAGCGGTAAATAATGTTTTCCAAGCGATTTCAAGTTCGCAAAACAACTCTGAGAAATTCAAGCGAGTCGTCTTGGTTCCGTTCCCGCATCCAGGAATGAAAGCGCCTGCGTTCGTAACCGGGGAAAGCGTTGATGTTAGCACGGGACGCACCATCTTGTGTGTTTATGTGCCGACCACGCCCGTGCCAACGTCAGGATATATGTTGATGGTTGAGCAAGAGGATGTGATTGAACTCAATTGGGATCTAGAAGAGACGCTTCAGGCGATTGTGTCCGGTGGAATTACGGTTCCCGAGACCGTGACCTACCAACCCGAAATGAAAAAACAAGCGGCTTCCAACGAAATTGAATCGGACATGTCGGATGAGTAATGAGGAGTTTTGTTTTGATGGTTTGATTGGTCCGACGCATAACTATGCTGGCCTTTCGTTTGGAAATGTCGCCTCTGAGTTGCATGGCCAAGAAGTGGCTAACCCTCAGGCGGCTGCCCTACAGGGTCTTGCGAAAATGAAACGGGTCGCTGGTTTGACGGGTCGGCAGTGCCTGCTTCCGCCGCTTCGCCGCCCGCGCCTGGAATTGCTTAGATCGCTTGGTTTCAGGGGAACCGATGCTGAGGTGATTGATCGGGCATTTGATTATCGCCCGGAATTGTTGGCGATTTGTTATTCGGCCTCAAGCATGTGGACCGCCAATGCGGCGACGGTATCGCCGTCGGGGGATTGTGGTGACGGAAGGCTTCATTTCACTCCTGCTAATTTGCATAGCACGCTCCATCGTTCCATAGAAGCTCATTCGACGACTCGTAATTTGAGGTCAATTTTTGATTCGGAGGATTTGTTTTGCGTCCACCCGCCCTTGCCTGCCCAAACCTGGTTTGCTGATGAAGGTGCCGCGAATCACACTCGTTTTGTTGCCGCTGGACAGGCTGCAGGGCTGGAGTTTTTTGTGTTTGGCATTCGGTCGGATGGCACTGGCGCAGCCCCTCAGAAATTTCCTGCCCGGCAAACACAAATGGCGAGCGAAACAGTAGCTCGCCGACATCAATTGGAACCGGAGCGGGTCTTTTTTGCTCAGCAAAACCCACGGGTGATCGATGCCGGTGTTTTCCACAACGACGTAATCGCGGTGGGACATGAAGATGTGCTGTTGTGCCACAGCCAGGCGTTTCTCAATCAGTCGCAAGTGCTTGGTGGATTGAGCCAGCAATTTGAAAATCTAACCGGCAACCCACTTCGAATTATTGAATTCTCCGAAACGGAATTATCCCTGCGGGATGCGGTTTCGAGTTATTTATTCAATAGCCAGATCGTTACCAGGAAAGATGGCGGGATGAGTTTGATCTGCCCCATTGAGTGCGATGGGAATCAGGCGGCGAATGAGTGCATTGCAAAAATTTTGGACGGCGAAAATCGCATCGACGAGGTTATCTTTCTCGATTTGCGACAATCAATGAACAACGGCGGAGGTCCGGCCTGTCTGCGATTGAGAGTCGTCCTCGACGCTCGGCAGCGGGCAGCGATGCACGCGGGGGTGATTCTGACGGATTCTCTTTATGTGAAATTGACCGCATGGGTTCGTCGCCATTACCGCGAAAGTCTGTCGCAGGAGGATCTCCGAGATCCCAATTTGATAGATGAGACCTGGGTTGCGATGGAGGAATTATCGAAGATTCTTGATTTGCCTTCGCAAGTTTTGCTTGATCAGCCATGATGATTTGACTCCGCTCTCGTTATACGTGAAGCTATGCCAAATTAAACCGCGTGCGAACTTGTTTGTAATTCCTATTTTCACAACTCTTTGAATTGAAGCCACCACCATGAATTCCCAGCCCGACGGATCCCCTCCCGATGATGGCAGGCAGAACGTTTATTGGACGAAAAATCTTCAAATTGTGATGTTTATACTCGCCATCTGGTTTGTGATTTCTCTTGGTTGCGGTGTTTTGTTTCGAGAGAGCCTTGACGCTTCTTTTCCGGCGATGGGAGGTGCGCCGTTTGGTTTTTGGATGGCACAGCAAGGCGCAATCATTGGATTTTTGGCATTACTGTTTCTCTACATGATCTTGATGAACTCTCTGGATCGCAACTCCGGTTTTGACCAGGAGGGTGAAGAATGAGTCAGGATTTATGGAATTATATTTTCATTGGCGGTTCTTTCGCCCTTTATATTGGTATCGCGATTCGCTCACGAGCGGCGACAACCAAGGAGTATTATGTCGCTAGTGGTGGTGTTTCTCCGTTCGCAAATGGAATGGCGACGGCGGCAGATTGGATGTCCGCGGCGACGTTTATTTCGATGGCAGGAATCATTGCGGCAAGCGGTTACGATGCTTCCCGTTTCCTAATGGGTTGGACTGGTGGATTCGTTCTGTTGACGACATTGATCGTGCCTTATCTTCGAAAGTTCAACAAGTTTACGGTAACTGATTTTTTAGGGGACCGGTTCTATTCGAATGTTGCGAGGGCGGTCGGGGTCGTCTGCGCGGTGTTTATTTGTATGACCTATATCATGGGGCAAATGCGGGGTGTCGGGCTTGTCTTTTCAAGGCTGTTTGACATTGAAATTTGGACTGGCGTCCTCATCGGTGCGAGTATTGTATTCTTCTACGCGGGTCTCGGTGGAATGAAAGGGATTACTTATACGCAAGTGGCTCAATATTGCGTTATGGTATTTGCCTATACCATCCCAGCGGTTTTCATTTCGATGGCAATGACTGGGAACGTGATCCCTCAGTTTGGATTGATTGGTAATTTTACAGAAGTCAGCGGGGAGACGGTTCCTTTGTTGTCAAAGCTAAATCAACTGAATGCCGACCTAGGTTTCCCTAAGTATACGGTCGGGAAGTTAGAGACATTGGATATGTTCTGTATCACGGCAGCGTTGATGTGCGGAACGGCGGGTTTGCCACATGTGATCGTCAGATTTTTTACGGTCAAGTCAGTGAAGGCCGTGCGAAAATCGGCTTGTTGGACATTGTTATTTATTGCTGTGATTTATCTCACTGCACCGGCGATCGGAGCGTTTGCGCGAACGAATCTAATTTTAGAAGTCCAAGGGAAAACTTACGCGGCAGCGCCGGATTGGTTTAAGAGTTGGGAGAACCGGGGTCTCATTGCTTGGGCAGATAAAAATGGCGATGGCGTCATGCAGCATACCGCTGGCGGTGTGTTTGTCGGCAAGAACGACAAGCCAAAATACGCGGATGCAGGCGAAAGAGTTGCTAATGAGCCTCGGCGGACTACCAATGAATTGAGCGAAAATCCAAATGAGATTTATTATGATCGAGACATTCTCGTGATGGCCAATCCGGAAATGGCTAATTTGCCGATGTGGGTAATCGCGTTAGTGATGGCTGGATGTGTAGCCGCAGCGCTTTCAACGGCAGCGGGGTTACTGCTTGTTTTATCAACGTCGATTTCCCACGACTTGATGAAGAAGATTGTAAGCCCAGGTATGAGCGATTCTCACGAAGTGATTTGGGCTCGATCTGCGTCGTTTGGTTTCTTAGTAGTTGCGGCGTATTTTGGGATCAACCCACCGGCTGAGTTTGTTGCAAAAACGGTGGCGTTTGCCTTCGGTTTAGCCGCGTCTTCGTTCTTTCCAACGATATTAATGGGAGTGTTTTCCAAGCGGGTTAATCGGGAAGGGGCGATTGCCGGTATGATCGCGGGAATTGGATTGACGTTGGGGTATATCGTCTATTTTCAGTTCATCGCCGACCATCAAAACTATTGGTTCGGGATTTCGCCGGAGGGAATTGGGTTCATTGGAATGTTGGTGAATTTTTCAGTTGCAGCGCTGGTTTCTTCGGTCACCCCGCCTCCGCCGGCTTCGGTCGTGAGGATGGTGGAGGAAATCCGCCTGCCGCGAGACGCCGGTTCGGCAAACCACTAATTGGTTTGTTGTGAGCAAGTGAATTGCAGATTTGATGCGGCCCGAATCGGTCGCTTCACTTGCTATTCGTTGCTTTCACAGATGTAATCTCGCCAGCTTTCGAGTTGTTCATCGGTGAGGCTGTTGGGGCGTTGGATTTCGTAGCGGAATGCCTTTTGGGTGGAACCGCCCACTTTAACTTTAATTTTCAATCGTCCGTTTTCTTCGTAGGCAAATCGGACTTCAATCAACGTGCCAACATCGAGAGTCTCTGGAAGATCCCAGATTGCGCAGCGACCCAATTGGGAGCAATCTTCTGGAGTGCTGTTTTCCCCTTCCACAATTTGCACCAGGATGGATTCCTGATTTTTGCGATGCGTTTTGAAAACGCGACGGGCGACGACCGGTAGCGGGGTGTTGCGGGGGATCAGCGGAACGACTTTAGCGATGCCGGTCTCGACTTCCTTCGCGACGACTCCGAGGGTGTGAGAGTTTACATTTTTGATTTCGCTGGCGGCGAAAGCACTTGAATGGTGATTGGACAGCATTGCGGCCCTCAACGCTGCTCCATGGGCTACGGCTTCATCGGGTGAGAGGGTGGTGTCAGGTTGTTGGCCAGAGAGTGCGGCAAGCATTTCGCGAACGGCTGGCATTCGCGTGGATCCCCCTACGAGGATGACTTTATCTATATCCGCCCATGCCAATTTTGCTGCGTTCAGCGTTTGTCGAACCGTAAAATCAGTTCGGTCGAGCAGATCCTGAGTCAGTTCTTCGAACATCCCTCGGGAAATTTCCGTTTTGACTGATGAGCTTCCGAAAACGCACTCGACGCTGGCTTTTGCTCGGGAGGATAGTGTTTCCTTGGCGTCTTTGCAGTCCCGAAGTAGTTTGCCAAGTGCGGTCGAGTCTTCGGTCGGATCGATGCCGTAGTTGTCTTTGAAATTTTTGGCAACATGGTCAATCAAACGCTGATCCCAATCATGACCTCCAAGACGCATGTCTCCGTCAGTTGCGATGGTACGAAATCGATTGACCCCGACTTCCATTACCGTCACGTCGAACGTACCTCCGCCGAGATCGTAAACCAGAACATTGATGGGTTCTGCGACTTTACCGGAAAGATCAATCCAGCCGGCTTGGTAACCATAGGCAACGGCAGCCGCGGTAGGCTCGTTGATAATATCAAGAACTTTGAGTCCTCCGATGAAGCCAGAATCTTGTGTCGATTTTCGGCGAACTTCATCGAAGTAGGCCGGGACCGTGATGACGGCTTCTTCAAATTCTCCGGCGACGCGCGCTGCATCGCGTTTCAATTTGTTGAGGATCCAGCCTTGAAGTGCCTCTGGGGGATAGCGTCGATCTCCAAAAACTTTGTCGTAGACTTGATTTCCAATTTGGCGTTTCGGGCAATCGGCAATTTTCTCTAATTCGCTTGCCTTTGCTTTGGCCGCTTCCCTGCCGACGATCACTTCGTCCTCGTCAAAGAGAATCACACTGGGCGTTAGGAGGTCGCCTTCGGCGTTGGGGATTGTCTCAGGCCGCCCGACATCGTTTACGTGAGCGATGACGCTAAAGGTGGTGCCAAGATCGATACCAATGGCGGGTTTAATTGGTGTGTCATTCATCAAGATATTTCCGCACAAATTTATGGGCTTGAGGTATCTTCTCGTTATTTTGATCGGCCAAGCTTGGCCAGCCAAGCCAGCTTAATCCGATTGAGGTGAGTTGATCGAGTAATAAAGTCTCGAAACAAGCCGTTGTGGGCATGCCTTGGACGAACATGGGAAAGCGTGCGGGTTAACTAAACCTATCAGGATTTTTCGTTGGTGAGGATTGCGAAAGAGCTAACGCACCCAGGATTTTCTTTAATTTTTCTTTCGCTGAAATTCCGATACCTTTGATACACATGGATGGTGTGTAGGAACTCATGGAGGGATCTTTATTTACCCTGTTGAGGAGAGATCCATGTCACTCGAAAGCTTAAATACGGTTATCGCTCTTGGTTTTTTTACCGTCTGGCTGATGGTCGGACAGTTTTCATTCATCAAGAGTTAACCGCACCGCGAAGCGACGCCTGCGAATCAGTTAGTTTCATCTTTGCTTAGGTCTCTTGATCGCTAGTTGCGCCTAGCGAATCGTCTGAGGGTGCGCGATCAGTCGCTGTAGTTTTCTCCGTTCTCGATCTTGAACTTGTGAAAAATATGAAGGCAGTGCAATTCACACTATCTTCATTTTTTAGTTTGTTTAAAAATTGATTGAGGTGGGGTGCCCATAGTCGGCGGTCAAGGGTTGGTGTATCCTGAAAGCATGAAGGAAACCGGTGAAAATCCCTCCGAAGGCTCCGCCTGGGGTGGTTCAAAAGATGAGCAAACTGTAACAGAAATTTTGCAGTCTAGAGATGTTGCGCCGGCATCGAACGGAGATTTGACCTACCTGCCGATTCCCGGGCCCGTCGGGAAATATTCGGTTAAACGAAAAACAGTTCTGCCGATTTGTTTGTTTTTTGCGACTTGTTTATCGACGTTTTGGGTTGGAGTATCGCTCTGGAATCCGAATTTTTTTGAGCCGTTTTATCGGGTTATCTCGAATTCGGGCACTCAAGAAGGCAGTCTTCTGGAAATCCGCCAGATGTTGCTGGCCAATTGGGACACGGGACTGATTTATATGCTGTGTGTCATGCTGATTTTATTGATGCATGAAATGGGGCATTTTATTGCGACTTTGATTTATCGGGTGCCGGCGTCCTATCCATTTTTTCTTCCGTTTCCGGCTAATCCGATTGGAACACTCGGAGCCGTGATTGGAATGCAGGGTGCTCTGGCAGATCGAAAGCAGATATTTGATATTGGAATCGCGGGACCGTTAGCGGGCTTGGTGGTAGCGGTACCGATTGCTTATTTTGGTGTGAGCCAGCTTGATTTGACGACTCAACCTTACGGTGGGTTCGGTTTTCGATTGCCGTTACTCCTCGATTGGTTCGCAAAGGCGACAGAAGTTCCCGGTTACGAGACGGGGGATGTCGTGTGGATGAGTCAATTGAACCCACTCTTTGTGGCCGGTTGGGTAGGCATGTTAATCACGGGGCTCAATATGATGCCGATTGGGCAATTGGATGGTGGGCACATCACCTACACCCTGTTTGGCAAGAAGGCACACTTGATTGCTCAGGCCACGATTGTGTTTGCGATTTCATATATGGTTTACCATAACAATTTTATGCTGATCTTAATGGTGGTGTTGCTGTTGTTGATGGGGCCGAACCATCCGCCCACCCGTGATGACAAGGTCGCAATCGGGCCGTTTCGATATGGCCTAGGTCTCGCTTCGCTGACGATCCCGTTTCTTTGTTTCCCACCGCAGATATTTAAAATTACGTTTTAATTTCCATCGGTATAATTGCGGTCGAAATTGCTCTCGGTGAACATCGATTGTTGTTGAAATCGCGGAATAAAGTTTCGAAGATGTAATCTCCTACTTTTCCGCGACGGAAATGGTTGCAACGTCCGATTTGTTTGGCACAATACAGGGGCGGCCGATGGTAGACAAACATCTTTCGCTCGTTGCAATGGCTGGTCCGGTTCTGGATCCCTGCAACTCTTAATTGAACCTATTCGATTCATTCATTTCAAAGACAATAAACTATGGCAAATCCAGCTTTCCACTCTAGTATTGAAGGTGCTCAGCACGGCCCCAAGGGACTTGATGATTTTCTTGCATTTGCAAAAGAGTCAGGTGCTGCGGGAGCTCAACCCTCTAATTACATGCTCGAAGCGTCTGAGGACGGGACTAGTTTTAAAACGGCTCAAGAGATTAGAGACGCCTTTGAAAAAAATGGTCTGAAAATCGATGGCATTTCTGCTCATTGCCCGTTTTGGGTCCACACCAGCGCATGGACGGGGACTAAATCCGGGCATCCATTCATACACGGTCCCAATCAGAATTTGTCTCCGGATGAGTTGGAAGTTTGGTATGAAACTTACTGCCTTAAATTAATGGACCTGTGCGCTGAACTTGGTGTCAAGATTTTGCCGATGTTTTGGGGCGTTGCCTTTGGATGGGAATTGGCAACCGGTTACCCTTGGGGGTTTTGGGCTGGTCCGGGATTTGATTTAGTTGAGGCAGGTAAAGAGAGGTTTGTTAATAAGACGGCGAAATTACGAGCCCACGCTAATAGCCTCGGAATCTATCTTGCGCATGAAATCCATCCTGGTACGGCCGCGATGTGTGCGGATGAATTCAACATGCTCGTGAATATTTGTGACGGTGATCAATGTCTCGGAGTTAACGCGGACCCTTCACATTGTTGGGAAGGGGAAGATTGGGAATCGAGATTTCTCAAAGTTGGACCTCGGGTTTACGGATGCCATGTTAAGAACTACACGATTCACAAAGGCGTGCCGCTGAGGAAGATGGAATCTGACTGGCATAATCGGGCGATGCAATTTACAGATCTAGCAACGGGTGATTTGAATATGACGCGTTATGCAGAGGTCATGCTTCGGATTGGATATGCGAAGCGTTACTGTGAAGTCATGGGGACCGAAACAGCTCCTTTGGTTGTCGAAGCTGAAAGTAACTACCGCGACGGCGACTCAACGAGTGCGGACGGAATCGCATGGGTTCGTGATAACCTCTGTTTCCCGGTTGCCGAAGGCTCGTTCGAAGACGCAATGGGCGCCTAGGCAATTCAACCAATGAAGTTTGCAATGAAGTTTGCAATGGGTGGAAGAATCGAATTAAACCCTTGAAAACTAACAGCGGCAGGTAGACGAAACTACTTGCCGCTTTTTTGTTAAGAGACAATTGAGTGAGGAACAAAAGGAAGCTGTATTTCTTTCTCTGTCAAAATCCTGATAATAGGATGCAGTGCCATGTTGTGCCGAATTTCTGTTTAGTAAAGCCAAGTGAATGATTGCAACTTCAGATTTGATCAACACCCGCCGAGACGGTTCTTGTGGAACAATCGTGCTTAATCGGCCGGAGCGAAAGAATGCTCTGTCCAGAGAAACCGTTCAGCAGCTCGGTGAAGCGTTAGAAGATTTTCATGGTGAGCGTTCGGTGCGGGCGGTAATTCTGACGGGAAGTGGGGATTCCTTTTGTGCGGGAACCGACCTCCATCAGCTGAAGGAAGCCGCGGATTCTAAGAATGCGTTAGAAATTTGGCACCGGGATTCCTTGGAATTCCTCGAGTTGATTGAAAAGATGCTTCGCTTTCCCAAGCCCATTATTGCGTCCGTCAATGGTTGGGTTCTCGGCAGCGGTGTTTCCTTGATGTTGGCTTCTGACATTGTTGTTGGTGGAACCAGTTCTCGTTTGTGTATGCCGGAGGCTTTGCGCGGTCTCAACCCCGGAATTACGACGCCGTTAATGAGTTTCCGCATCGGGACGGCGGCATCGTCGAAAGTGCTTTATACGGGTGTGCGTGTTGCGGCTGAAGAGGCATTGCAGCTGGGTCTGTATCAAGAAGTGGTCGAGGATTCTTTGGTGTGGGCAAGAGGTTTTGAGATTGCCGGTGCTTGTGCCGCAGGTGCTCGCGAGTCGCATCAAATGACCAAGCAACTGCTCAACGAGACCATTGGCGAGAATCTATTCACGCAACTGAGTATTGGTGCGGCGAATATGGCAGCGGCGCGTACCACGCCTGCCGCGACCGAAGGAATTGAGGCGTTCTTGGAGAAGCGGGATCCTCGATGGGATTAACCGATTCGTTTGTCGAGGTTAAATGCTTGATGGAATCAAGCTTAATCGATCGATTTTAAAAGCTCGTAAGGGAAAATGCCGGCGCTATGGCCGTCTGAAAATCGGATACTGTAGGCGTAGTTTCCGACTGGGCTCATCGCGACGATGTCCAGTGGCATGGTTTCTTGTAGCGAAAGGACTGGCAGGATATTGCTCAGTTTCTTTTCGCCGGAGATCGATTCTTTAGCCGGTTCCATTCGTTTTTCGATGCAGTTAGCGCAGCGACAATTGTCTCGGAGTTTCCGGAATGAAATCGTTTGCTCGGTCGAATCGCTCCATTGAATAAACAGTTCGCCATTTTCGGTTTTTTCAAGTCGAACCGGTACTGGTTCGTCAGGAGTTTGAGGTGCCATATTAACGTCGCTGAATTTAAGTTTGCAATTGGATCGCTTAAGCCGTTGCGGATGTGTGGGAGAGTTGCTTGATGACGCTGATGAGTCGGTCTATTTCATCAGTGGTGTTGTAGTGAACCAGCCCGATTCGAACCATGCCCTCTGGCTCAAAGCCCATTCTCTCGCTGAATTCTAGCGCGTAATAATTTCCATTCCAAACAAAAATTCCGTGTTGGCTAAGCTGGGTCGCGAGTTCTGCTGGAGGAATATTACGGTGTCTGATGGAAAACGTCGGAAACCGATCATTCAGTCGAGTCAGATCGGTAATGCCGTAAATTTCGATCTCTTCAATTTCCGAGAGGCCCTCGATCAATTTCCGCGAAAGGGTCTGTTCATACTCGACAATTGCGGCAAATGCGGCCTTCAGTGCGCCGCGTCGACTTACGCCCTCAGCCGCACCGGTTTTTGTTCCAATTCCGGCAATGTAGTCGATGCACGCCATTCCGGCGGCGATTGATTCATGGGACTGTGTGCCTGTCATCCATCGCGTGGGCAGGCGATTGTCGGACGGGCGGACTTTGAATGGCTGTAGCTCTTCAAGTAATTCACGTCGTCCCCACAGCATGCCGAGATGGGGGCCGAAAAATTTATAGTCAGAGCATGCGAGGAAGTCGCAATCCCAGTCAGCCACGTCGATTAAACCATGCGGGCCGTAATGAACCGCATCGAGATAAACTTTGGCATCAACTTGATGTGCCATTTCCGCCACCCGTTTGACTGGGTTGATTCCGCCGGTTGCATTGGAGGCACAGCCAACGGCGACTAGCTGAGTTTTCTCGTTGAGTTTATTGGCCAGGTCATCCATGTCGAGCGTATAATCCTGAGGGTCAAAACCGACAAAATGGACCTTGGCTCCAGCTTCCTTGGCCGCGAGAACCCAGGGGGAAATATTTGCGTCGTGGTCGAGGGCGGTGACAATGATTTCATCGCCGGCGCTCCAGGTCTTGGCTAGAGCTCGCGAGAACGAAAACGTGAGAGACGTCATGTTTTGTCCAAATGCGACTTCATCACCGTCGGTCGCGCCCACGAATTCGGCATGAGCCTGATGGCAGTTGTGGAGCAATTCATCGCTTTGAATACTCGTTGTAAAGTGCCCGCCGTGATTCGCGTTGCAGTGAAGCAGGTAATGGGACATCGCGTCGGCAACACACTGAGGAACTTGAGTTCCCGCTGGACCGTCAAAATAAATTACGGATTGGTCGTTTTGTTCGCGGCGAAGTGCGGGGAATTGTGCTCGACAGGCGTCGACTAATTGAGAGTCAAATTTCATCTTTGGTCTATAAACCTTTTACCTTTAGCTTCGAAACGGGGTAGCGATCCTGCTGGAACGCATTTAACTTCAACTCGCAATCCAAGTTGGATTTGTAATTCAGCGCGGACTCGTTCCGGGGATTCGAGTTGGTCTTCTATTTCAATTTTTAACTGATCCATCGATTCTATTTTAAACGCGGTGAGTCGATACTCGACGATCTCAGGAAATCCTCTCAGAATCTGCTCGATTGATGTTGGGAAAACATTCACGCCTCGGATGATCATCATGTCATCGGTGCGTCCTAAAACGCCTCCCTCGAGCAAGACGAAGTTGGAAGGTGGCGAGGTATTCCATTGTGGACGGACCAAGTCACCGGTTCGGTATCGGATTACCGGGCTTCCGATTCGTCCGAGGCACGTCAAAACTAATTCCGAGAGTTCGCCTTGGGTCGCGGGGTTACCGGTTTCCAATGAGATGAATTCTGCCGAAAACTCGGCTTCGTTAATGTAGATTCCGCTACCTGCCGCATTGGCATAGCCCCACGGTCCGACTTCGCTGGCGCCGCTATGGTCAATCACTTTAGCATTCCATGACGATTCGATTTGTTGGCGAATACTTGGAATGGATCCTCCTGGTTCACCCGCAACGATGATTTTCTTGACCGATGATGAGGTTAAATCAATTTGATGTTGCTGAGCGGCCTCCGCCATGTGGAGCGCATAGCTGGGGGTGCAAAAAATAATCGTTGCGTCGATTGAGCGAATCAGTTCGATTCTCGCAATCGTTGACAGCGAGCCTGTCGGGGCGACCATCGCCCCTCGCTCCACCGCCGCATCGAACGCGCTCCAGAATCCTATAAAGGGTCCGAAACTAAAGGCCATCACCACGCGATCATCGGCATTCATATCCGCCGAATCGAGAACGTACTGCCATGTTTCCATCCACCAGTCCCAATCGTTGGCAGTGTCCAAGACAATCAGTGGGCGACCGCGAGTGCCGGAAGTCCGATGGAATCGGCAGTATTGGTCAATTGGGAAAGTTAAGTTAGCGGCGAAACCTGCTTCGTTTTCGGGATCGAGAAGTTCTTCTTTGAGCGTGAACGGAAATTGACGGAGGTCGTCAATCGAAGCGAGGGGCAAATCGATTGCTTGAAACTTGGATTGATAAAAACGGTTAGTTGGGAGAATGGCTTGAAGTACTTGGTTCAAACGTTCCAGCTGATAGTTTTTCAGTTGGTCGCGATGCAAGGATTCTATTTCCCGGCGTTGGGAGTGGGTCGTTCGTTGATAGTCGATTTTGGACATGTAAAAATGATAAGCGCGGCGGGGACCAGCGTAAATCGGGCGATCTGAAAATGCTGATTCCCACATTGACGGTAGATTGGCTGTGCGAAAGAGTTACACTGACTTTCGTCTACACCGGCTTAGGACGCGGTGAGCCGAACTGGATTTTTTGAACGGAAGATTGGAAATTTATGCCATTTTACGCGCAGCATATTAAAGCGGCCCGCCTCCATCTTCAGAAAAATGATCCGGTCATGAAGCGAGTCATTAAATTGGTTGGTCCGTTTCATGCGAAAACGAAGCGCGATCGCTTCGGAACACTTGTAAACTCAATTATTTCCCAGCAAATTTCGGTTGCGGCGGCGAGAACGATCAATGCCCGCTTGCTGGAGGCCACTCGCGAGTTGGGGGGGAGTCCGAAGTTAATGCCCGAGGGGATTTTGAAATTCGATATTGAAGGTTTGCGAGAATTGGGAGTTTCCCGTCAAAAGGCCTCTTATGTCCGAGATCTCGCCGAGAAAGTTCGTTCTGGAGCGGTTCAGCTCGATGCCTTGCCAAGGCAGACTGACGATGTTGTGATTGAAACATTGATTCAAGTGAAAGGGATTGGCCTTTGGACAGCGCAGATGTTTTTGATGTTCTCTTTGGGGAGATTGGACATTTTCCCTTATGATGATTTGGGAATAAAGAAGGCGATTTGCCTTCATTACCAGCTTGGCGACCTTCCGGAGAAATCGATAATGCTTGAAATCGCCGCCCCGTGGCGTCCTTACGCGACCGTTGCGTGTTGGTATTTGTGGCAGAGTTTAGATCTTGAAGAAGAGTAAGGGCTGGCGAGAGATCCGAGGCCATGTTGGGGTATTAAGATTGGGTTTCTCTCGTTGTGGGAAGTTGGCAAGCTGTTTGGTGGATTGGTGGATTGGTGGGAAATGGGGAAATGGGCTGTTTTCTGGGCGAGCACGGGGCTAGGTAATCGGAATTAGGTCGCGAAGCGGGATATTTTGTCACCGAAACAATCAAAAGATCAAAAACTGGTCCAAGAGGCTAAAACTGTCGGAATGGAGATGTTTTGGCGTCAGGATCGAATTTTTACGGGGAAAAGCGTTGAATTGGTTGTTGGTTTACAGGATCCGATTGAAGCTAGACTCACATTCGAGGCGATAAATTGATGTGACCTAGGAAAATAACGAATTAGGGGCAGATTGGCCCTTGTGAAAATTGCCACTAAATTCCTATACTGGTGGGCTTTAAACAAGATGAATAAGAGCGAGTAGAACTTCGATGAAAGTCCGCGCTAGCGTGAAGCGAATTTGCGAGAATTGTAAGGTTGTTCGGCGTAAAGGCCGAGTATACGTAATCTGCACTAACCCACGCCATAAGCAGCGTCAGGGTTAGATTTTTTGCAACGCAACCAACACGATTGGTTGCAAGAGCAGAAAGGGTTCCAATGGATGGAACTCTTACTCAATGGATTGAAAATTTAGCCTCGGTTGCGCTTTGTTGGGCAACGAAGAGGTAGAGATCGATTAGGAGAGAACTTCTAGTCGAGAGGGTGAGTTATTGCATACAGATGTGGTGGTCACTTGGGAGAGCACAAGACAGTAAGATTTATTAAATCGAACATTTATGTAGTCGACCTGCGTTCAGGTCCGTTGGAGAAATCGTATGCCGCGTTTGTTGGGTGTTGACATTCCGAATGACAGAAAAGCTGTTATTTCGCTTACCTATTTGTACGGTGTTGGCAATCAGACTGCTCGTGATTTATGTCACAAAGCGGGAATTGATCAGGATAAACGTGCGCGTGATTTAACCGACGAAGAGATCGGTCGAATTGCAACAATTCTCGAGCGTGATTACACGGTTGAGGGACCGTTACGACGTTTAGTTCAGCAAAACATTGGTCGACTTCGTGATATTCGATGTTACCGAGGGATTCGCCATCGAGTTGGATTGCCGGTTCGTGGGCAACGCACCAAGACGAATGCTCGAACGAGAAAAGGTCCCAAGAAAACGGTTGCGGGTAAGAAGGGCGTCAAGGATCTCAAGTAATCCTTGGTTGCACGGTTGATGGGATTGGTAGCCTCGAGCTCATTGGTTTCATCACAACTATTCAATTCAATATAAGAAAACGCGTCATCTGACGCGGCAGGAAAGCGGAGAAAGCAAGCAGTGGCAAAGACTAAAAAACGTCGAGTTCGCCGTAACGTTACGTACGGTATTGCTCACATTCAAGCGACATTTAACAACACCACCGTCACAATCACGGACACCAAGGGCGAGACACTTTGTTGGGCCAGTGCTGGAACATGTGGTTTCAAGGGTAGCCGAAAAAGCACTCCGTTTGCTGGGCAGAGTGCTGCTCAGCAGGCTGCTGACAAAGCCTTGAAATTTGGGGTGAAGGAAGTCGATGTTCGTGTGAAGGGCCCAGGAAGTGGGCGAGAGAGTGCGATCACATCGCTACAGGCTGCTGGCCTGAACATCAAATCGATTGAGGATTGCACACCAATTCCTCACAACGGTTGCCGTCCACGGAAGAAGAGACGCGTATAATCTGGCCGATCTCGTTGGCGTTTATAGCCGACGAATGCCTGGGCTTGGGTGTTGCGCGATTGGCGGGCATTGAGGCTTGGGTAAACAAACTTTCAGAATTTTCAATTCACAAAAATTACAATCTCGAATGCGAGTGATTCAAGATTGACCTTGATTCAAGATTGACCTTTAACGGAGATCCTCAATGCACGTTCGTTGGCGCGGTTTGGAATTACCAAGCGTTGTAGATTGCGATCGTAAGACTCTTACAAACACATACGGAAAGTTCATGGCTGAACCTTTCGAGCGGGGCTTTGGGACGACGATCGGAAACAGTCTTCGCCGCGTATTGCTCTCGAGTCTCGAAGGCAGTGCAATTACGCAGTTGAAGATCCGAGGAGCGAACCACGAGTTTTCTTCAATTCCTGGCGTTCTCGAGGACGTTACGGATATCGTGCTGAACGTAAAGTCGTTGATTGTCAAGAATCATACCGATCAGATGAAGGTCATCACGATCGAAAAGAGCACGGCTGGTCCGATCACGGGAGCTGATATTCAGACCGGTGGTGACGTTGAAATTATTAACTTCGATCACACTTTGGTGACTCTCACTGATGATGTTCCGTTTATGATGGAAATGGTGGTTGAGAACGGTCGTGGTTATATTCCTGCGACAGAGCACAGCGGCCGAGATCACGAAGTTGGAATCATTCCAATTGACGCGGTTTACAGTCCAGTGACTCGTGTTCGCTACGATGTTGAAGAGACTCGGGTTGGTCAAAAAACTAACTACGACAAACTGACATTGGAAGTTTGGACCAACGGATCGATTCATCCTGAGATGGCTGTTGTTGAGGCTGCTAAGATTACGCGTAAGCATCTAAACCCGTTTGTTCAATACTCTGAGTTGGGTGCTCAAGTGCATTCTCAACCACGGAGTAAGGGTGGCATTGATGCGGCGTTGGAAGCAAAATTGAACATGCCGATTGCAGAGCTGAGATTTTCAGTTCGAGCCAGCAACTGTCTTGAGTACGCCGGCATCGGTGTCGTGCGAGATTTGGTGCAACGAAACGAAGATCAGTTAATGGAAATACGAAATTTTGGTGAAACAACTTTGGTGGAAGTCCGTCAGTTGTTGAGTGAGTTGGGGCTTCATTTAGGAATGAAAGTTCCTCCGGCACCACAGATTTCATAAGCGATATTTGAAGGGTTCGTCGCAGTTTGACGAGCTACGTTTGGAGCCGGGGAATAGATGTAGTTTCTGGCTGAAAAGCAATAATAGAAAAACTAAATAACAGTACTTTTGGTGTACCAATGAGACATAAGAAAAAAGGAAGACGATTGGGTCGATCTTCCAGTCATCGCAAAGCAATGCTGCGAAACCTCGCGACTGGCTTGTTTTTAACCGAACGAGACGAGTCGTATTACGAAGGTTTGACCATGGCTGATGGAAAATCGGTTGTGAATCCTCCGCGTTTTAAGGGGCGAGTCGTAACGACGATCCAAAAAGCGAAAGAGGTCAAACCGCTTGTAGAGAAGTGCATTACTATTGCAAAAAATTCGATTCCTCACGAAGAGGCAGCCGAAGAATTTGCGACTGATGCAGAGCGAAACACTGAAGCTTGGAAGCAGTGGCGCGAAAGTGAAAACTGGAAAAAATGGGTTGCTGCGAAGGGGCCAGCGGTTACCGCTCGGCGTCGCGTATTTGCAATGCTCCGTGACAAAGAAGCAGTTGAAATACTGTTTGATGACGTCGCCCATCGTTTTGTGGATCGCCCAGGCGGCTACACGCGTATTCTCAGGCTCGCCGAACCGCGGCTAGGGGATGCGGGAATCCAAGCGATTCTTGAATTCGTGGGCGTGCATGATCGCGTTTCTCAAGTGAGTCAGAAACCGGCATTTGTCGACGAAGGCGAAGATGAAACACTGTCGGAAGCTGAAGTGCCTGCCGTAGCGGAAACCGAAGCGGTTGATGAGGGCGGTGAAGCTGAATCTCCAACGAGCGAAGAAGAGTAAAATAAGCGAGAGTAATCTCAAGGCCCGCTGTCGAGATACAGCGGGCTTTTTTTGCGCTGCAACTGACGGTTCAGCAGTCTTGATTGAACGGTTCAGCAGTCTTGATTGAACGGTTCAGCAGTCTTGATTGAACGGTTCAGTGGTCAATTTCGGATGCAAAGCTGAGGCTTGCCGCGAAGTCATCTTTATTAAGGGAGCCGGCAAACACAAAGCCTGAAGCCGACAGAGAGAAATCTCGCTGGAGATGGTGTAGTACCAGTCCATGCAGGCAGAGCTGCCGAAACCCCTCGAGAAACTTGACGGTTTGCTCTGGGTTTTCTTTTTGAAGAAAGAGTAGTCGTTTTTCCAATTCATATTCTACGCATACTGCTAGGAATCGCTCTGCCGAATTAAATGAATCTCGGTTGGCACGGATGTCGATTGTGCCGCGATCCGCAGCGGCGGCAAGGATAGTCTTCGCCTCCATTGAAAGCTCATGATTCAGATCGAATTCTGCAGCGATGTGACTCAATGGCGATGAGATTCTCTGCCGGCACAGTTCTGCAAAACCAATAATTGTTGGTGCTCCATAGGCAAGATCCTCCCAAGAGGCGGCCGATGCGTCTGTGTTGTTTAGGTTGCGAAGGAGCATAGGGTTCTCGTTGGCTGTGTGGATAGTGGGGAATTACTTTGGTTTTTAAGGAGATTTAGCGGTTTTAGATGAAAAATCAATAAATATCCTAACAAAATTGGGATACATCCGTGAAACTCGGAGTCAAAGGTTGAATCGGTCGTTTAAGGATGTACGTTTTTTGACGATCTACAGTTTTTGTGCGTATTAAACCGTTATACCAAGCAATGTTTTGATGGCCTGACAATCGGCCTGAGTTTGGCAAATTCAAGAGTACCAAATGTGGGAGTTCAGCATGTGGCGATGGTTAACTAATGGCGCGTTGATTTTATCCGTGATCCTTGGCTTCTTGCAGATTTCAGATGGCAAGCAATTGTCCGGGCAAGAAATTGGTGTTCTGGAAGAATTCGTGCTTTCTTCGGATCGGGAATCGGTCCTTAAGAAAATGGTTCCCGGCACAAGTAATTACTATTATTTCAACGCGCTTCATTATCAAAATCTTGAGCAGTACGAGAAGGTTGACGAGATTCTGGGCAAATGGAAAAAGCGTCTTGGAGAGCAAGAAAATTACCGGGTTATTCGTAATCGTCAGGCTCTTCTGAGATACAACAGCAATCCCCAAGAGACGCTGGATTTTCTAATCAAAGAACTGAATCTCTATTTCGCGCACCGGCAAAAAATTCCTCAAGCAGAGCGGGATTTGCCGACTGAGTTTGATCAAAATTTAATCTCCAATGATCGGTTGATTGAGCAGGCATTGAAATCATCCAAATTAACTGGCGGTTTTACTGAGCGCGGTCTAAGGTTGTTGTCTCCCAATCAATTGGACGCTGCCAAGCGGCGGGATTTGCTGAGTCGTTTGCAGCATCCGGATTTCCCAAATTTAGTCGAGCTAATTGCTGCGGATCTGCTTGATCGGAATAGCAAGGGCTTTGGCGCGATGAAAATCCACCAGATGTTGACGCTGGAGCAAATGGATGAACTTGCAAAGCAGTATCCAAAATCTAAAACATTGGATCGTTTTGTCGACATCTACTTGAAAAAACTCTATCCCTCCGAGGATGTGGAATGGACCACCGATCAGGCCGAGCATCGAAAGTATTTAGAGCGGCTGCGGAAATTTGTAACGCCCCTTAATGCTAATTTCAACTCGCTCAAAGCTTGCGTGTTGTATCGGTTACTTGAGCTTGATCGAAGTCAGGGGGCTTACGATTTGGATTTGTTTGTGGAGTACCTCAAGCTTCCAAAAAGCGTTGTTTATATCAATCCAGTTCTTTTGAAAAATAAGAAGAGCCAGTCTATTGCAAACTTGCAAGCCAATTATTCTGATCGAATCATGTTACCTCCAGTCTCCGACGATCAGCTTTTGGTGAAGGATTACCTGCATCATTTTCTGCGCAATGCGGACGGGGTTTCCCAATTTACACCGTACATACGTGAGACTTACCTTGGGCATCAATTTGCCATTGTGAAAATTCTTAATGGAATTGGGGACTCGGAGCAGTGGGCGTCCAAGCTTTCGCCAGATCAGTACAAGCAGGTTCTCGACCGCGTTGATATTGAGTTCGCAGCCGATAATAGAACTCACTTTTCTGTCGATGACGATGTTTCCTTATCATTGAATCTAAAAAACGTTCCGAACTTGATCGTTAAAATTTTTGAAATCAATACGGGCAATTACTACCGGACGCGCGGGAAGGAAGTGGATACCGACATTAATCTTGACGGATTGGTTCCAAATTTTGAAGAAACATTTACTTATCAATCACCGCCTGCTCTCCGTAAGCGACATGAATTCAAGTTTCCGCAAATGCAGAAACGCGGGGTCTATGTGGTCGATTTTATCGCGCAGGGAAAAAGCAGTCGGGCTTTAATTCGCAAGGGACGTTTGCATCTCTCTGCATCGGTAACGCCACTGGGGCAGCAATTCACGGTAATGGATGAGGGGGGGGATGTTGTTAAAGACGCTGATTTGTGGGTGGCTGGCTCACTTTATGAACACGATGAGAATGGGAAGATCACCGTTCCATTCTCGACCCGCCCAGGATACGTAACGGGGGTGGTGACTCAAGGAGAATTCAGTTCCCTTCGACCTTTTAACCACATTCAAGAAAAGTATCAATTTGAAGCTGCGATTTATTTAGACAGAGAAAATTTGACACGAAGCAATAAAGCCAAGGTCTTAATTCGCCCCTCGCTGAAAATTGTGGGTGGTAACCCTGTTCCGGTCGCAATGCTCGAGTCGCCAAAGTTGGTTGTCACAGCAACAGATCTGGATGGGATTGCGACCAAGAAGGTGATCAACGGGCTGAAGTTAAGTGAGGCAATGGAAACTATTTGCGAATTCGTTGTGCCGCCACGTTTGAGTTCCGTCGCGTTTGAGCTTTCGGCAGATTTAAAAGTTGTTAGTGAGAATAAAACCCAGCGGATGACTGCTGTCCGGAACTATCAGTTTAACGAAATCGATAAATCAGACACGATTGAGGATATCCACTTGTTACCAACAAAGGCTGGGTATTTCTTGGAGGTTCTCGGGAAAAATGGTGAACCTCGCCCCCAACAACCTGTGCGTATCAAGATAATGAAAAGCGAGTTTAAGAATGCGATCGTGGCGGATCTTCAATCGGATGCCGATGGTCTCGTCGGGCTTGGGCCGCTAACGGAGGTTGTTGAACTGGCAGTCGAGAACAGGAATGGCAATAGAAGAAAACTCTGGACGCTTGCAACTCAAGACCAGGCTTACGTTCGAACGATGCATGTCCAAGCAGGCGATGAGGTCGGTTTACCCGCCCCTGCCGGCGTATTAAAAGCTGACCGGAATTTTATCTCGCTAATGGAAACGCGACGTAATTCTTTCGTAAAAG
Source organism: Mariniblastus sp. (assembly GCA_028823415.1). GTDB lineage: Bacteria > Planctomycetota > Planctomycetia > Pirellulales > Pirellulaceae > Mariniblastus. The sequence goes on along the minus strand of JAPKBL010000019.1, from coordinate 30,828 downwards.
ATTATTTTGATTTGGTGACGGTTGAAAACGGTCTAATCAAAATTTCTAATTTACCACGAGGCGATTATGATTTGCGATTAACTTATCCGCGTCAGCGTGCCTCCCAAAATTTTCAACTGATCAAAATCCGCGTAGCCAAGGGCACTCAAGCTGGCAATATGATCGTTGGTAAAAAACGCCACCTCGAATCACGTACCTTCCCTGCCCTGCAGATTTCCAGGATTAGCGCGAATCAGGACAAGATTCGGATTCAGCTGGAAAATGCAGACAAGGACACGCGGGTTCACGTGTTCGCCAATCGTTATCATGCCGCGTTCAATGCGTTTGACGAGTTTTCAAAAGTCGGTGACATAGAGCCATGGGGTAGCCAGCTTGCGGATCGCAGGTCTGTTTATCGGGAGGGGAGAATTATTGGCGATGAATACCAGTACATTCTAGATCGAAAATACGCGATGAAGTTTCCCGGAAATATGTTGGATCGACCATCTTTGATACTTAATCCATGGGAGGTCAAAGGTACAGACAATAATAATCAAGTGGCTGGGATGGGCATGGATTTTAACGAGTCTGGAATGGAGGCAGACGCGTCGGGGGCTCGCTCAGCTCGCAAAGGTGCGAAATCCGGGACTGACGCTGACTTTTCAAACCTTGACTATCTCGGCAACGATTCGATTCTAATGGCTAACTTGAAGCCGTCGGAGAATGGTGTTATTGCGATTGATCGTGATAAGCTTGGCCCAAATCAGCATCTGCGGTTTGTTGCAGTGAATGCTTTTGAAACGATCCAGCGGAACGCAGACTTTCCTGCTCGTGAGTTGGCGCCGCGCGATGCACGGTTAGTGAGAGCACTGGACCCAGCCAAGCATTTTTCACAATCGAAGCAGATGGAATATCTCTCGGCTGGTGATTCACTCGTCATTGAGGACTTAGTTTCGGCTAAATTTCAGCAGTTTGATGATCTGGGAGATGCATTCCAGCTGATGCTCGCACTGAACCCTTCTTCTTCGCTTTCCAAGTTTGAATTTATTTTGACTTGGAAAGACAAGACCTCGGCCGAAAAGCGAAGTCTTTACTCCGAGTTTGCATGCCATGAGCTGAATTTTTTCTTGATGAAAAAAGATTATGAATTTTTCGAATCTGTCGTATTGCCGTTTCTCAAAAACAAACGAGATCGAACGTTTATGGATCGCTGGTTTCTTAAGGAGGATCTGAACCGATTTGCTCAACCTTGGGAGTATTCGCGGCTCAATGCATTTGAGAAAATCTTGCTCTCGCAGCGGCTAGAACAACGGCGGGATGAAATCGCTCGCAATATTGATGAAACCTATTTCTTAAACCCAACTCCGCTTTCGGAACTAGATCGACTGTTCGATAGCTCAATTCGCAGTCGTGGCATGGATGAGTCACCGAAGATTAATGCGGCCAAATTTGGAAGATCTAGAAAAGATGAGGTAAATAACGCGTCAGCCCCAGTACCCCAAAGTCGCGGTGCCGGGGCAATGGGCGGTGGTGGATTTAATAAAAGCATGGACGGTCGTCAACGCAGTCTCCTTGGCAGAACGGGATCGGAAGGGAAAATGGCGACCGAGGCGATGGAGTCCATTAACGGTGTGCTGGCTGATGTGGCTGACGGTGAGGTAGGTCGAGGACAGGGCTTCGGTTCGCGGAAGGAATCTAAGAAAAAGCAGCGCACGTCGGTTGAGAAAAGTCGGCAGCTTGAGGAAGGGCAAGTGGATAAGTTGTATTTCGCTAACCCAGAAAAACTTAAAGAGGCTCGAGAAAATTTGGCAAGGCTATACACGCGAGTCGCGCCGACGATGGAGTGGATGGAGAATAACTATTATCAGTTGCTTCCGCAGGCACAAAACTCAGCATTGATTACGAGCAATCGGTTTTGGCGGGACTACGCACGCCATCGTCAGGGTGCGTTTCTTTCGCCCTATTTTGCGGAGTCAAGTCGGAGTTTTACCGAGATGATGTTGGCTCTAGCCGTTCTCGATTTACCCTTCGAAGAGCCCGAACAGGAGTTTGAGTTTGCTGATAATACGATGACTTTCAAAGCTGCTGGGCCAACAATCGTTTTGCACCAACAAGTGAAAGATGCCATTTTTGAGCGAGGAAACTCGACGGTTCTCGTTAGCGAGAACTTCTTTCAGAAGAATGATCGCTATCGATATGAGAACGGCGTTCGTTTTGACAAATTTGTAAATGGTGATTTTCTCGCCCATACGCTTTATGGATCTCAGATTGTGTTAACTAACCCAACGTCGACGCCAATGAGTGTCGAATTACTAATGCAGATCCCTAGCGGTTCAATGACGTCCAGCGGATCGAGAGAAACCAGGACGGTTTTAATGAGTCTTGAGGCATTCAGTACCGCCACGTTTGAATACGCGTTCTATTTCCCCGAGGAAGGCGATTTTGAGCACTATCCCGCTCATGTCGCAGCCAAAGAAAGGGTGATTGCGGTTGCAGATCCGGTGACGTTCAAGGTGGTTGATCGTCCTGCGGAAGTCGATAAAGCCTCTTGGGAGTTTGTTTCTCAAGATGGGACTAATGATGATGTCATTGATTTTTTAAATCGTGAAAATATCCTGCGACTCAAACTGGATGCCATCGCATTCAGGATGAAGGACAAGGCCTTTTTCACTCGGGCTATTGAAACCCTTCGGAGTCGGTGTGCCTATGACAACGTCTTATGGTCTTATGCCGTCAAGCATGATGACCCGGTTGCCATCAATGAATTTTTGTCACATGCGGAAAAGCTAATTAGTCAGTGCGGCACTTATTTCCAATCGGATTTGCTCTCGATTGATCCGGTAGAACGAAACTGGTATGCCCACAAAGAATATTCTCCTTTGGTCAATGCACGTGCACATCAGTTGGGTGCGACTCGCAAAATATTGAATCCGGAATTTGCGGGCCAATACAATCGCTTGCTAGACGTACTGTCAAATCGTCGGAAATTGACGGATGATGATCAACTGGTCATTGCCTATTATTTGTTACTGCAAGATCGTATTGAGGCCGCGATGCAGCATTTTGAAAAAGTCTCTCGGGCGAATTTGGATTCGAAGCTTCAGTATGACTACTGCGACGCTTATCTCGACTTGTATCGCTCCGACCCCAAGTCAGCGGCCGAAAAGGCTGCCGTTTGGGCGGATCATCCCGTCCCAAGATGGGCGAATCGATTTAAGCAGATCCTCGCGCAGGTTGATGAAATCAATGGTGCGTCAACAAAAACGGTCGACCCTAAAGATAATGCCGGAGCGCAAACTGAGATGGCCGCACGGGCGGCCAGTTTTGATTTTAAAGTTGAAAGTGGAGTTGCCAAAATCAACTTCCAGAATCTCGACGAGCTGACCGTGAATTTGTACGAGATGGACGTCGAATTACTATTCAGTCGAAGTCCTTTTGCTCAAGATAACTTGGACGGATTTTCCTTGATACGGCCGAATTTCTCCCAACAAGTTGCGTTAAATAAAGAGACTGACAATGCGGAAACTCAGATTGACGGCGTTAAGAGAATGCATGAATTTGAATTGCCGGCTGAAATGCAGAACAAAAATGTCTTGGTTGAATTAGTGGGCGGTGATCAAACCCGTTCAATCCCTTACTTTGCTCACTCACTTGATATTCAAGTGGTTGAGAAGTTTGGTCAGCTTAAGGTTAGCGAGGCGTCCTCGGCAAAGCCAGTTGCAAAGACCTATGTGAAGGTTTACGCAAAGTTGGCAGATGGCAAGGTCGTCTTTCATAAAGATGGATACACCGATCTGCGTGGTCGATTCGATTACGTTTCTCAGAGCAACACGAGCCTCGATGGAATCGTTAAGTTCTCAATCCTCATGATGAGTGAGAACCAGGGAGCTGTTATTCGACAAGCGTTGCCTCCGATAGAATAAAAACCTGGTTTTTCCAGTTGCAAAGAAACCCTAAGCGCTCAATGAGTGCTTAGGGTTTTTTTCGTGCGGATGAATTAAAGCAGTCTAATGCGCCAATCGTTCAGTCTGTTTTGGAGTATGTCTGCTGTGGAATATTTCGGAGACCCAATGCTCGTTCTCAGAAATCACTTTTTAAAATTCGGTGATTGTTTTTCGTTCGGTTAACGGGTACCAGTTTTTGATTTCTGCTGCCATAGAAGCGACGAGTTCCGGATGATCTGCAGCAACGTTCTTTAATTCTGTGGGGTCCGCATTTAGGTCAAACAGTTGTGGGCGTTTTTCGGTTCGCGGATGAGTCGATTGGTAACGATTAACTTCGCCATCGTAGGTTAGCAGTAGTTTCCATTTGCCCGTGATGCACCATCTAAATATCAGGGATGCTTCCGGATTGTTAATGTCGGCAATGTCATGAGCAAAGGATTCCCCAAAAATAGTCTTTCGCTCAATGGGCGAGGCAGACATCAAGTTCGGAAGCAAGTTCAATCCGGGTAAGGTGTTGTCTTGGGGGAGTTGGGTAGCCGCTAGAATGGTGGGCGCCAAGTCGATTGTACTGCATAGTTCTGTTCGCATGGCGGGCTTAATTTTGGTTGGCCACGAGAACATAATTGGCGTTCGGATACCGCCTTCGTAAGGAGTTTGTTTGGATCGAGGTGCATAACGGCGGGAGTCGGGACTTTGGATCCATCCATTGTCACATGCGTAAACGATGAGGGTGTTGTCGCGTACGTTGGTTTTGTCGAGATGTTCAATGAGTTGCCCGCAAGTTTCGTCGAACCAATCACACATGGCGTAATATTTTGCGATGGTGATTGGCCTCCCGTCGACTGAGTACTTAGCAAGAAGGCGTTTTGGCGGATTGTGCGGTGTGTGTGGCAGGAAAGGGGCATACCATATGAAAAAAGGTTTCTTTTCTTCGATCGACATATCGATGAAATCAGTGACGGCCGCTAACCCCTCTCGCCCAATTTTCAAACCGTCGTCGCCATGTCGTCCTCCCTTTTCGGGGAATCCCCGGGTCATCCCGTGAGTAAAACCGCCCCGTTGAAAACTACCTTCCCACCATTTTCCCGATTGGTGGCAAAGATAGCCAGCATCGGCAAGTCGGCGAGGAAGTGTGGAGTGCTGGTCTACATTGGCAATCAGTTGACCGCGCCGAGTATGGTTGAGTTCGGTTTGGGGAGCGGCATACTTTGGTGATGGATCGTTACCCGTAATGCCGTGATGATGCGCATAGTGCCCGGTAATCATTGTCATGAGGGAGGGTCTGCAAAGAGCGGTGGGAACGTAACCTCTACGAAACACAACGCTCTGTCTTGCAAGTTGATCAAGGTGGGGGGTTTTGATCGATTCATGGCCCATGAATGAGTAATCAGTCCATGCTTGATCGTCGGAAATGATCATTACGACGTTGGGTTTTTCCTGTCCCGAAGCGATGGCGCCGTTGCCGAGAATTAACCCCGTCAGGGTGATCGCGAGTACCGAGGTGGAAATTAATAATTTCATTATTTTGACCAATTAAAATGGCAGTAATGGGAGATCAATCCGACGTTGATCGTGTTCGACAGTCTGTAGGATGCAAGAAGGATCTTTCCTATTGCATAATCATTTCTTCGCCGGGTGCTGGAATGATAACGGGGCCAAGTTTCTTTTGTTCAAGCTTGGCCTTGAATTCGGTTGCGCTGTCGAGTTCGCAGTGAACGAGCGCAATTTTTTTCAAATTGCCATCACGTCCCGTTTGCTCGGCCCAGTCGAGGAGTTCCTGTTGATCCGCGTGTCCGCTACTTCCCTGAAGTTTGCACACCTGAGCATTTACACTGTATTCCTGGCCATAAATTTTAACTTTATCGAGCGAACGATCGAGCAGAATTCTGCCGAGTGTGTGTGGTGCCTGATAACCAGCAAATAAGATCAAAGTGTTACTTTTTTCAATATTGTTTTTTAGATGATGCAGGATTCTTCCGCCTTCACACATTCCTGACGCGCTGATGATAATACAGGGTTCGTTGGATTCGTTGAGCGCTTTTGATTCTTTTACGCTTCGAATATAGTGCAGGTTACCGAAGTCTAACGGGTCTTCGTCTTCCTCTGTAAGTATTGCGTTGATCATTTCATCGTCAAAGCATTCCACGTGCTCTCGGAAGATATCCGTGGTGTTTACGGCCAGAGGGCTGTCGACATGTACTTTTATTGGTGGCAACTCCCCCGCTTCGGCGAGGAGGTTTAGTCGGTAGACAATCTCTTGGGTTCGTCCTACAGAGAACGCCGGAATGATCAGTTTCCCTTTGGATTCGTAAACCGACTGGGCGGCATCGAGTAACGTCTTTCTAGCATCGCCACCGGCTGGATGATTACGGTTGCCATAGGTGGCTTCCATGATCAGATAATCGACGCCCGGGACGGAAACCGGGTTTTTCAAGATTGGCATATTGGGACGACCAATGTCGCCGCTAAATACCAAGCGAGTCGGTGGAGAATCCGGGTGTTCCGCGTCGAGGTTGACTTCTACGATCGCTGCTCCAAGCATGTGACCGGCGACATGAAAACGAACTTCAACCCCGGGCAACGGGTAAAACGACTGGTCATATTCAACCGTTCTAAATTGTCTCAGCGTCTGCACCGCATCGAGTGTTTCATAGAGCGGATGAAATAAGGTTTGATTTTTCTTTTTTCTTTTTTTGTTGACGTATTTGACGTCGTTGGTCTGAATCTTGGCACTGTCGAGCAGCATGATGGCGGCCAAATCTCGGCTCGCGGACGTTGTATAGATTGGACCCGTAAAGCCCGATTTCACCAAAGAGGGAAGATTTCCGCTGTGGTCGATGTGCGCGTGTGAGAGAATGACGATGTCAATCTCTTTTGCGTCGAACGGCAATTTCCGATTTTTATCAAAGGCAATTTTGCGTCTGCCTTGGTAGAGCCCGCAATCGAGCAGGATCTTTTTACCGTCGTGGTGGATCAGGTGCATTGATCCGGTTACTGTTTGAGCCGCACCCCAAAATTGAACTTTCATAGCCCCGCCTGCGCGAAAAGAGGAGTTGGTATTTCAGGTTTGACGTCTAAGAGATTGGGTCGCCAGCTAGATTGCTACCGCATCCGGTTGCATTTCATTGGCCGAGACACCCTCCTAGGGTAACCTAATCACGTCCGACCGTCAGCCAATGGGAGTTGGGTTTAGATAATATTTCCAGCGTCCTACCCATTGGATACATACACGTCTTTTGAAGGGTGACGTGCAGTGATCCATCGAGTGCCCGTTGGCGAGGGCTGGCTAGCCGTTGGGAATGTGACGCGGTCTGTCTCTAGTGCTTAACGCGTTCGACGTACTCGCCGGTCCGCGTGTCGATTTTGATGACATCGCCTTCATTCACGAAAATAGGAGTGTGGAATTCTCCACCTGTTTCAACTTTGACCGGTTTTCGGACATTAGTCGATGTGTCTCCCTTGGCGCCCGGTTCGCAATAGTCAACCCGTAATTCAACGTGATTGGGCGGAGTCATGATAATTGGATTGCCACTGAAAAATGTCATCTGACAATCCATATTGTCTTTCAGATAACGCCAGTCTTCGCCAACCTGCTCAGCCGATAACTCGTGCTGCTCGTAGTTAGCTTTGTCCATGAAGACGTACGAAGTCCCCTGCTTGTACAGGTACTGAACATCTGTCTCAAGAATGTCGGCTTCCTCTAAAGAATCGCCGCCCTTGTAGGTTCGGTCAAGTGAGGTGCCACGGAGCAAGTTCTTGAGCTTGCAGATATACAGCGCACTCCCTTTTCCGGGTTTTTTAAATTCCATGCTCGTCATGATGTACGGCTCGCCGTTAATCTGAACACGGAGACCTTTTCGAAAATCACTTGTTTTGTAAGCCACGGCTGAATCCTGAATTATTCGGCGAAAAATCGGTTTGACATCGGGAGTGCTTGGCACTGGCTACTGGAACAGGCAGGCGAAACAGTTATCCTTTACTCATGACAATTTTAGCGAATAAAACCGATCCTGTCCGCGCCGGTTCCGGCACTTGGCAAGATCAGATGAAATGGGCAATTCGAGACCTGCGGGGACTACGAGATGCACTTGGTTTAGCTGATCAGGGCGTCTCACAGCTTGCCGCAGAGGCTGAATTTCCAGTTTTTGTACCTTTGCCGTACTTAGCTCGAATTAATCCAGGTGAGTTAGGGGATCCTCTGCTCAGGCAAGTGTGGCCGAGCGGGCAGGAGATGGAATCTCCGGGACATTTTTCAACTGATCCGCTTGGAGAATCTGACGCCACGACGTCATCGGGGATGCTCCAGAAATACCAAGGTCGGGTACTGTTGGTGACCACCGGGGCGTGTGCTATTCATTGCCGATATTGTTTTCGAAGGCATTTTCCTTACGAGCAGTCCCCAAAATCAATGGCTCAATGGGAGCCGACCCTCGCCAAGATTGCCGCTGATGACTCGATCGACGAGGTGATTCTAAGCGGGGGGGATCCGCTGACGATTGTCGATCATTCGTTGAAAAATTTGATTTCGAGAATCGATGAAATAGCGCATGTTAAGCGAGTGCGTTTTCATACGCGATTGCCAATTATGATTCCCCAGCGAGTCACCGATGCATTTCTTGGTATTTTGGCCAGTGCGCGATCGCAGATGATTGTGGTGATTCACGCCAATCACGCCAACGAACTCGATTTTTCGGTAGAGCAATCGTTATTAAAGATTGCCAACTCAGGAGCGATTTTACTCAACCAGTCTGTTTTGTTACGGGGCGTCAACGATTGTTCGGAGGCGTTGGAGGAATTGAGCGAACGATTACTAAGTTGTCGGGTGATCCCGTACTATCTTCACCAGCTCGACCCAGTTGCCGGTGCTGCGCATTTCGAGGTTGATATTGAAAAGGGGCGGCAACTGATCGCCGAGCTGCGTTCACGTCTGCCGGGGTATGCAGTTCCTCGGTACGTCCAGGAGTTGCGCGGCGAGCCCAACAAAACTGTTTTGGCTTAATTCGGTGAGTGGCGATGGCTCTGATGAACGGTGTGGTATTAAGTTACAGAGTGGCCCTGTTAGCGAAATAGTTGGGTTAAGTAATCCATTGCCTGGCCGACCGCTTCGATGGAATTTTCGCCTGCGTCTTTTTCGATCGTCAGGAAGCCTGAGTAATTATGTTCCTCAAGCGTGCCAAGCAGCATTGGCCAGTCGACGCTCCCTTGGCCCAGTCCAACTTCGACGCTTCGGCCCAATGAAAGATCTTGCACGGCGTCGCGAGCGCGAAAGCTTCTGACATGGGTTCCGAGTGTTTGCATTGCTTCCGTGGCGGAAAAACCATTGATCAAAAAATCGCCAGGATCGAAATCTACGACTAGCGAGTGAACCGGTAGAGCATCGATCAAGTTTTTCATTGTGGAACCTGGCTCAGAGCCTGTCCGGGCGGCTAACCACGCTCCTGATTTTTGACTGTAGTTGCCGATGTCCGAAAGCGCCTGAACCAAAACATCCCACTCTGGGTGCTCGGGATCCTCTGGGATTCGTCCAATTTGATTCACAACGAGATTACATCCTAGTTCGTAGGCGAGGGTCATCGCTGATTTAGTAGCCTCTATTCTACGGTCGAGGTCGTCGGAAATGCCAAAGCCTCTCCGGGTCGGGAAATGAATGGCGGACACTTGGAGATTTGAATCGGCAAGTAGTTTTTTTAAATGGCGAATCGCGGTTCGCGACATCTCCGAGGACCGGATTTCAGTTCGTCCGTTAATTTCGACTCCCTCGGCCCCTAAACTAGAAGCAGTAAGTAGTGCCTTTTTAAAGGGAAGTCGGAGGCTTTCGAGACGAATTGATTTTTTTAACTTTAACATGGAGCGTTGCAATCTAAGGATGATACTCAAAAGGCTGAAACAGCGTGTGGGTTTGTTTTCACACTATCGCATGCCTGCTATTCTACTGTTTGGCGGTTTTAAGGACACAGCTCTAGAGCGAAAGATATCAAGTGGCCACGATTAATGATATTTGCCAGTTCATGGAAAAATTTGCGCCCACGCAACTGGCGGAGGACTGGGACAATGTGGGGCTTCTCGTTGGTGATCGAACCTTGTCTGTCGAGCGCGTCATGACGTGCCTAACGGTGACGCCTGAAACAGTTTCCGAAGCTATCCAACGGCGAGTTGATTTGATCGTGACCCACCATCCGATGCCTTTTCGGCCGATGAAACGACTGACAACCGATACGATTGCCGAAGGCATTGTCTGGCAACTTGCACGAGCTGGTATTTCCGTTTACAGCCCTCACACCGGTTTTGATTCGGCGGAAAATGGCATCAATCAAAATCTTGGACTTCGCCTTGGATTGGAGGAATTAGAATCTTTAATTCCCAATGAGGATGGAGTGCAAAATAATGGCGCAGGGCGTTTGGGTCGATTGCCAGCACCGCAGACGTTGGATGAGTTTGTCAGCGCTCTCAAATTGAATTTGTCGATTGAATCGGTTCAAGTTGTTAACGCAAACGGCAGTCCTGTTGAACGAGTTGCGATTGCCTGTGGCAGTGGGGGATCGTTTCTTGGGAAAGCAAAGGCCCGCGGTTGCGATACTTTTGTGACTGGCGAGGCAACGTTTCATACGTGTCTGGAGGCGGAGGCTAGCGGGATGTCTATGGTTTTACTGGGGCACTTTGCCAGCGAACGCTTCGCGATAGAAAGTCTAGCGGAGTTGCTTGGGAAGTCATTCGGGTCGACAGAGATATGGGCCAGCACAACTGAACGGGATCCATTGAGTTGGATGTGAGCTGTCAATGTAGTTCATCCTTCCCCCGCGGTCTGATGATTTTTACTGTGTAAGTTAGTACTGTCTAATTGCCGCGATCGAGCTAATTGGGAAATAAACTGTTAAAAAACCGTTGAATCTTGCTGTAACTGCGAATTGCGTTGACCGTTTTTGCGGTACGCCTAGAATACGGCTCTGGGATAATGAAATCTTGAGAAATGGACGGAAATGGAACTTACGGATAACGAACGGATTTTGCGTAAATGCAAGTTTCTCACGGCTTTACCTGTCTATAACGAGGCGTCGACAGTAGCGAGTGTTTTGGATGAGGTTTCGCGGTACTGCGATAAAACATTAGTCATCGACGATGGATCCTACGACGGAACTGCGGAAATTTTATCCGCTCGCGACGATGTCGTCGTGGTGTCCCATTCTGTCAATCGAGGCTACGGAGCCGCGCTCCAAACTGCTTTTCAATATGCTGCTGATCACGAATTCGACATTCTGGTCACGATCGATTGCGATGGGCAGCACGAGCCTCAACGTATTCTTAAATTCGTTGAAGCTTGTGTCGAAACGGGTGTCGATATCGTCTCTGGGAGTCGGTACCTTCGTTCCTTTGGCGAGGACTCCCCACCGCCTGAGCAACGTAGACTGATAAATCATCAGGTCACCAAAATCTTGAATCAGCGGATGGGATTTAAGCTGACCGATGCTTTTTGTGGATTCAAAGCGTATCGCGTAGAATCACTGCGTGATATTCGACTGTCCGAAAATGGCTACGCAATGCCATTGGAACTATGGGTTCAGGCAGCCTGTCATCAGTTGTCGGTCGTGGAAATTGCAGTTCCGAGGATCTACTTGGATGAGAACCGCTCGTTCGGCGATTTGCTCGATGACCCCGTAACGCGTTTGAATTACTATTACGATGTCATGAATAGGGCGTTTGCATCATTGCCTAGTGACTGTGAGCGACTTAGGAGTATGCGGATTGGATAAGGGGACCGGAGTGAATCCGTTGATTCAAGATAAGGGATCTGAAGAACCGCCGAATCTCGGAAGGGTTGTTTACCAAAAACTTCGAACGCCGTCGTTGAACGGTGAGACCCTTCAAATTCCTCTGCTTTCGAAAGTGGGGGAGTTGTGGCAGGAGAACCTCGGTCGGATTGCTTGCGGTAGCTCTACTCGATTTGATCGGCCGCTGAACGAGTTGCAAACATTGGGGCGATCTGAGTTAATCTCGAGCGCGCTCAAGTACAGTGGCGAGTATCTAGATGGTGTACCGTTGGTTTCGAGCAGAAACATTATCATGTCGGGCCACCAGCCGGAGCTGTTCCATCCGGGCGTTTGGTACAAAAATTTTGTCTTGTCAGAACTAGCGATGCGTCAGAATGCGTTGGCAGTGAATCTGGTGGTCGACAGCGATCTCTGTTCCCAGCCATCAGTGAGCTTCCCCAATAATGCCGGCAGCGAGCCAGGCTGGAAGGAGACTCGACTTGAGAGTGTGGCTATGGATGCCATTGGAGAAGAGGTCCCTTACGAGGCCCGTCCGGTCATTGATTGGAAACTGTTCGAGAGTTTTGGTGCACGGTTAAGCCAACGCCTTTCCAGAGAGGAGCCGCGTTCCCTTGCCGAGCGTTTATGGAATCACGTCAACGTTGCGACGGCTCGGATGAAAGGGCAAGCGACTCCTTGCCTAGGCCATTTGGTCGCTGCCGGGCGACATCGCTTAGAAAGTGAATACGGTTTGCAGACTCTCGAGTTGCCGATTGGCCATTTGGCGGAGACATCTGCCTTCGCTTGTTTTTTTAAGTCAATTATCTCTGCTGCTGACGAATTTCGGTTGATTCATAACGCAGTTCTTGATGAGTATCGAGGCGTTCATCGGATTCGCAGTGAGTCTCATCCTGTGCCGAAATTGGCAACACATGACGGATGGATTGAAGTTCCATTTTGGGTCTGGAGTCATGCTGAGCGTCGACGTCGGCGATTGCATGTGCGCTTGCGGGGGGATCAAGTGGTTTTATCCGACCTGTCGGGTTGGGAGTGCCCTTCTTCCTTGGCTGCCGTTGGCGGGCATTTAAGTGTATTAAAGAAATTAGGTGTTTTAATTCGGCCTCGGGCGTTGACGACCACCCTATTCTCACGGCTTGTTTTAAGCGACCTTTTCCTGCACGGTATGGGTGGTGCCAAATACGATCAGCTGACCGATATGATTGCTCAGCGATTTTTTGAACAAAAACTGCCAAGTTATCTGACGCTGACAGCAACCATGCAACTACCCAGTTCGTTTGATTTGGTGAGTCGAACTGAATTAATTGGGTTGGCTCGAGAACTTCGCGAGTTGAAATTTCATCCAGAGCGGTTTATCCACGATCCGTCGGAGGCGGTAGCGGATTTAATCTCTCAGAAAAAATCTTGGGCGTGTGGTGCGGCGGCTTCCCAGAGGACTCGGGAACGACATGTCGCAATCAAGAGGTTAAACCGCCAATTAGCGGTCTATGCTAGTCCAAGTGTGGCATCGATTGAAAAACGGCGAGTTGATCGTGCGGAAAAAAAACGTGCAAGCGAAATTCTCTCATCCCGAGAGTTCAGCTTTTGTTTGTTTGACGCGTCCCTCATGGATGAATTGAAACGACTTGCCTGTTTTTAGTTTACCAAGGGGACAGGGGGATCGTTATTATCTCTGCGCTTTGGACAGTGGTTTTCCATTGGTGGTCAAAATTTGAAAGTGATGGAAGCTTGTCGGTAGTGCGTTAAACCGCCATACCACTTTCTTGTCCGGGGTAACCTCCGTCAATTTGACCTGGTCTCCCTTGGCGTAATAACTGGTAATTACGGTGTTTCCATTAGGTAATCTTTGGACTCCACAAGCATCTGAGATCAAGGATTCGCCGATATCTGTGTTGTCAACGCTCCATACTATTTTCCCATCCGGATTAACTTCAATTACCCGGTTGCCATTGGTGCACCCAATTACGGTATTTCCATTTTCGAGACGAATTGCGGTAAAAGGCCAATCGCGTTTATCTCGACCCCGATCGTCTGTCTTGAAAACCCGAACGACTTTTCCACTCTCAGGCTCGTACTCTTTGACCGCAAAATCCAGCAAGTGCGGGGCAATATAGTTTCCGTTAGGCAGCATGCGTAGCATTCGTGTCTGCATGTGCGCGTTGGCCTTTTGACAGTCAAGCGGTGTCGTTTTGAGCAGGTCCCCTTGTTGGTTGATTACGATTGCTCTCGGTGTGTTCCCGAGTTCGGTAACTAGATAACGGTTCTCCCCAATGGGTTCAACGGTACTAATTTCTTTTTGTTGTCCCTGATACTCCCAGATGATTTTTTTTGTCTGCCGATTGATTTCGGCCACTCCCCCATTGGGGAATTTCTGACAGGGATAAATGGCGGCGATGATGTTACCCGAATCCAGCATCCAGCCATCGCTTGCCGGGAGTTTCATTTCCCACTCAACCGTTCCAGTTTCGCTAACAATCACGATTCCAGTTGCTTTGCCAAACCCAATGAAGGAATGTTTCGTTTCTTCGAGGGAACCGGTTTCGTTGGCAACGGCGGTGACCGCGGTCGCAATTATCAAAGAAAACGAAAAAAGCTTTATGAACATTTTAATCTCGATTCTGTTAACGACGGATTCGCAATAAACGCGGATTACTTTTTCGATAAGGGAGAGTGCAAGTTTCCCAAGGGTGGTGAGTCGTGGTTTGGCTTAGGTGTTTTTCAGAGGCGGTTGATAGGTTGCCACCTGTTGCCCAAGCCACTCCACTGCTTCAATATATTCTTCGAATTGGTGTTCGGGTACGGGGGATCCATGATCTGCCCCGTTTAACACTATTTTCCTTAGTTTGCCCGGATGAGAATTGGCAATTAAATTCTGAAATCGCGGAGGAACCAAACCATCGCATTCTGATTGAACCAAGAGAGCCGGGCAGTGACTCCGTTGGGCATTGGTGATGGGATCGAGATAGTCTGGAATCTGTTTGGCAATGAGTCTCGCCATGCCAAAGTTCCACCAATTGTATCTTAATCGTCTCGAAATCATTTCTTTTAAGGGTGGCGGATTTCGCAGGTAAAGTCCGCATGCGGGGTGCCGCGACGAAAGATAAAGGGCGGAGAGGCATCCGAGGCTGCTACCATAAAGGACAATTCGATGATCTGGGAATAGCCGCAAGGCGGCCGACCAAACTGACTCGCACGTTTCTGTGAAATTTTGGAGCGATGAAGGCCCGTCGCTTTGCCCGTACCCACGATGGTTGATGGTCCACGATGCACATTTGAGGTCTCCCCAAACCTCGCAGGGGTGGGAACTGCTTCGTTCTGCTCTTCCTCCGGCTCCAGGGAATTTGAGAATCAATGTGTTGGTCGTGAGGCTAGGATCGTTTTCAGGGAACCCAGCCCAGATGTCGACACTTCCCGATGGCGTTTCGATGACTTGGCGGTGTAAATCTCCCGCGTCGAGGGGATTTGTCGACGCTTGGAGAACTAAACGGTCGGCTATTTTCTGAAGCAAATTCATCAATGCCAATCCTTGGTTACACGGACGGATTTACACTCACTTAATCTGATTAGACCGAGATGGGGTCTGGACTTAGTGGACTCGTTGGCCCGGTTTGGAACCTTCATCTGGGGTGAGGAGGAACACCTCTTCCCCGCCAGGACCTGAGGCGCAAACCATTCCTTCGCTGAGTCCAAATTTCATTTGTCGTGGTTTCAGGTTGGCAACCATCACGACCAGACGACCGACCAATTGGTCCGGTTCGTAGGCTGCTTTGATACCGGCGAAAACCTGTTTACGGTGTTCGCCTCCCAGGCTCAATGTCAATTTCAAAAGCTTTCGCGCCCCTTCGACGTGTTCAGCATTGACGATTCTGGCAACTCGAAGATCAACTTTCATGAAATCTTCGATCGTGCATTCATCGGTCATTGGCTCGTCGATCATCGGTTGTTCGCTGTCCGAGAATTGATCGGAGTTGTTTTCGACCAGTGCGGACTCTTGCTCAGCTTCGATTTTACTTGCTTCTTCCATTGCTCTTACGTCTTTCTCTTCGATTCGTTTCATCATGTGTTTAAATTTAGCGACTGGACTACCCGTCAACGGTGTTTGTGATTGATCCCAGTGGGTCAGGGGTTCGTTTAATAGTTCGCCCGTTTTTTCCACAAGGTCCGGGAGAACCGGGGAGAGGTAGATCACCAATTGGCGAAAAAGATTAAGGGCTATCGTACAAACGTCCTGTAGTTCTTGAGTTTTCGCGGGGTCTTTCTTGAGATTCCACGGTTCGGCATTTTCGACAAATGGATTCGCTTTGTCGGCGAGTTCAAGAATTAACCGCATTGCTTTATTGTAATCGCAATTTTCATAAGCACGGGCGATTTCATTGCCCGCGCTCGCCGCGGATTCGAATAAACCCCCGTCGTCCGGGTAACTCGAGGAGAGCCCTGTCTCTTTTACGAATTTGGCACTTCTTGAAGCAAGGTTGACGACTTTACCTACGAGGTCAGAATTGACTTTGGAAATAAATTCATCGAAATTAAGATCGATGTCATCAAGTCGCGACCCGAGTTTGGAAGCGTAGTAATATCTCAGTGCTGCGGGCGGTAAATGATCGAGGTAGGTGCTTGCTTTAAAAGCGGTGCCGACACTCTTCGACATTTTTTCACCGTTGACTGTCAGGAAACCGTGAATATGCACTTTCGTGGGCAGGCTGTATCCGGCAGACTTCAGCATGCCGGGCCAGAATAGGGTATGGAAATAAGTAATATCCTTTCCGATGAAATGGTGGATTTCCGCAGCATCGTTTCGCCACCAGTTATCGAGCGTATCACCATTGCGATCGCACCATTGCTGCGTTGAGGCGAGGTAGCCAATCGGCGCGTCGAACCAGACGTACCAAAAATTTCCGGGACAGTCTGGGATTTCAAAACCGAAATACGGCGAGGGTCGCGAAATGTCCCAGTCTCGAAGCGGTTTGGCTCCTTCGGTGCTCTCTGGATCACCAAGAAAATGTCCCCTTAAATAATTGGCAACTTCTGGTTGAAGGTGATCGCCAGTTTGAGTCCAGTCCTCGAGGAATTCGTGAAGTTGTTCTAATTCGATGAAAAGATGTTTCGCTGTTCTTATTTCAGGAGTGCTCCCCGAAAGTGTGCTCACCGGGTCAATTAATTCGGCTGGCGAGTGGGTGTTCCCGCATTTGCTGCAATTGTCACCAGGTTGATCTTCGGCCTTGCATTCTGGACATGTTCCGCGAACGAAGCGATCGGCTAAAAATGTGCCTTGCTCGGTATCAAATAGCTGATCAACATCCTTTTCTTTGACGAGTCCGGCGTCTCGAATCGATTGCCAGACTTCACCGCAAAGTTTCTTGTTTTCGTCGCTGTGCGTGCTGCCGTAGTTGTCGTACTGGATTTGAAACCCAGCGAAATCACGTTGGTGTTCTGCGTTTGCTTCGGCAATTACCTCTTCCTCGCTCCGCCCTTCTTTGCGGGCACGAATCATAATCGCCGTTCCGTGAGTATCGTCGGCCCACATGAAGAGGCACTGGTGGCCTCTGAGTTTTTGATAACGCACCCAGATGTCAGTTTGGATATACTCAACAAGATGACCAAGGTGGATGGGGCCGTTGGCATAAGGCAAAGCCGCCGTGACGAGAATCTTTCGTTGGTTCATAATAGTGTTCCGTAGGTAGCATTCGCTGATGGTGCGTTTGCTCAAAATGTTGTGGAAGCGCCAATTTTAGCTCATTCTCTCGTATCACAAAGGGGAGACGGGGTATTAACCGTGTAGGATTGGTTTTCTACTGTCATCTGACGAGGAATAGTATGTATTGGAAGCCCGAACTTTACAGAATCGAAAATGCCGATTCGATATTTTCGCCCGGCCTTTTAATTTTTCGTGACTTGGTTGAGAAAAACCTCGCGGAGATGATTCGGATTGCTGGAGGTGCTGACCGCCTCCGTCCGCATTGTAAGACGCACAAGACGCGGGAGATCACTGAAATCGCGTTGCGACTTGGGATTACGCGTCACAAATGCGCCACGATTGCAGAAGCTGAAATGCTTGCCGACGCAGGAGTGCGAGACATCCTAATTGCCTATCAGTTGGTAGGCCCAAACCTTCAACGCGTCGTGCAGCTCGCCCAGAAATATCCGGACGTCGAATTTTCGGCTCTCGCGGATCACCCGCGCGCGGTGACCGAATTGTCTCGGGCAATTCAGGAGTCCGGCGATTCCACCATTTCAATCGACTTGTGGGTGGACTTAAATTCTGGAATGAACCGCACTGGGATTTCAATTGGACCGCGGGCGATAGAACTGGTTGAGATGATCTTCAGTTCGGATGTGTTAAATATTGGTGGGTTGCATTGGTACGATGGACAAAATCGGCAGTGCGACTTGATTGAGCGCACAGGTATCGTCAACGCGGGATGGGATCAGCTCATCCGATTTCGAGATCAATTATTACTAAGCGGACTGCCGGTCCCACGAATCGTGGCGGCTGGCACCGGTTCCTTTCCAATCCTTGCCGATCATGGGGAACCCAATTTAGAATTGAGCCCCGGGACAACTGTATTCCATGATGATGATATGGCGACCCGTTTTCCGGAAATGCAATTTCAACCGGCATTGGCCATTCTCACCCGCGTAATCAGTTGCAACCGAGCCAATGAACTGACGCTCGACGTCGGCCATAAGGCGTGTGCGGCTGACCAGCCAGCCGGTCGGCGATTGGCGTTTCCGGAATTGAGTTCGGTGACTGAGTTGATGCACTCCGAAGAGCACTTGGTCATCAAGACACCCGACGCGAGTCAATTTAAGATCGGGGATCATCTGATTGCGATACCGCGGCATGCCTGCCCCGTATCGGCTGTGTACCAGTTTGCGGACGTGATCGTCGACGGAAGAGCCGTCGACCGTTGGGGAATTGCCGGACGCGATCGGATGATCACGATTTAATTGGTGTCCCCTTCCCCCGCTTGGTTTGGCAAGTGCACTTTGATTAGGCGACCCGGTTGATGACTTCGCTATTAAGTTTGTTGTAAAGTGTTTTCAAGCTAATGCCGAGTTGTTGCGCGGCAGCTGTTTTATTTCCGTTAAACGAATCAAGCGTAGCGTGGATTGTCGCCATTTCGAGTTCTCTTAGTGATTTCCCTGTCGCTGCGATGGAGAATGAGGTCGAGGGAGAATGGGAGAAATATTTTGGCAGATCGTCCGCCTTGACCGGTAAGCCATCGCAAAGAATTGAGGCATGTTCTACGACGTTTGCAAGTTCCCGAATATTTCCGGGCCATTGATGGGATTGAAGGATTTTCAAGGCGGCCGGTTGGAACGCTTGGAGAAGTGGGCGATTTTGTGGCGAGGCCTCCGGTCGATGACGACCGAGCAGGTGATGCGCGAGTTCAGGAATGTCTTCGACGCGATCTCGTAAAGCGGGGAGTTGGACTTCGAATGTGTTGATGCGATACATCAAGTCCTGCCTGAACTCACCGTCGGCTACCATTTTGTGCAAATTGCGGTGGGTCGCACAAACGATCCGCACATCGACCTGGAAGGTCTCGCTGTCGCCGACGCGTCTGATTTCACCGCATTCAAGGACCCGTAGCAACGTCGATTGAGTTGCTTTAGGGAGTTCGCCGATTTCATCGAGGAATAGCGTTCCACCGTTTGCGACTTCGAAAAGGCCTTTCCTTTGTTCGTCAGCGCCGGTAAAGGCGCCTTTGCGATGGCCGAACAGCTCACTTTCAATCAAATTTTCTGGGAGGGCTCCGCAATTGATCGCGACGAATGGGTATTCACTTCGGTCACTTTGGTCGTGTACCGCCCGAGCCGCGAGTTCTTTCCCAGTCCCAGTCTCGCCAACGACGAGAACTGTCGATTCGGTTGGAGCCACTTTTTCAATTAGTGCTCGGACGCGTTGCATAGACCGGTGGTTGCCAATCATTTTCGGCTCACCCTCGACGCGTTCGAGCCGTAATTGGAGTGAGTAGATTTTGTTATTCAATTCGCGCCGCAGAGCAACTTGCTGGAGCATCGATTTCAAATCGACCAGTTTGCAGGGTTTTTGAAGGTATTCAAACGTCCCCAGTCGAAGTGCATCCACCGCCGACTCAGTCGATCCCTTTCCCGTGAGTACAATCGCCTCGGTTGTGGGCGAGAGTTCTTTGGTGCGACGGATCACCTCGATTCCATTGAGTCCGGGCATATCAAGATCGACGATCACGCAATCGAAGGTGTCTTTTTCGAGTGCGCTGACAGCCGTTATCCCATCGGGGCACACGGTGACGCTATGTCCCATTCGCGGGAGTTCCGCGGCGATTAATTCCTGAAGGTGGATTTCGTCGTCGGCGAATAATATTTTTAGTGATTTTTGATTGGCCAAGGTTTTTCTCAATGTTATCAAGCTGCAGTTTTTTCATGTATCGCAGGGTCTGGGATTGCTAGTGGCAAGCAGACTCTGAACTCCGAACCGAAGCCCGGACCATCGCTGTGAGCAGTGATTTTACCACCATGCTCTTCAATGATTTGGTAGGTAATGGAAAGGCCAAGCCCCGTGCCCTGTCCATTTCGGCGTCGCGTAAAGAAGGGTTCAAAAAGGTGTTTCTGGACTTCGGACGTCATTCCGCATCCATCGTCGGTCACGACCAATTCGGCGAAGCCATCTTCCTGCTTCAACTCGATTTGCACTTTTCCATTTTCTTCTACACAGCTGAGCGCGTTGGTGATTAAATTCAGCGCTACTTGTTTTATTTCCTGTTCGTTTCCAATTGCAAAAATGGAGACGTCGGCGTCGACTTCGATTTTTCGATTTCGGTACTTGCTTAGCGGTTTCACGATGTTGACAACCGAATGAATGATTTGAGAAAGATTCACATCGGATTTTTGTGCATCCCCCATCCTCGAAAAATCGAGAAGTCCTGCAGTAATTCCTTTGCAACGAAATGCCTCGTCCTGAATGCGGCGAAGGTATTTCTTCATGTCCTCGATTTCGGAATCGATATCGGCCCGATTGGATTCGTCGGCGGGATTCAGAATGTCTTGGATTCTTGTCTCCAGTGATTCAGCAGACCAGGCGATCGAAGCGAGAGGATTGTTGATCTCATGGGCAACACCGGCCGCGAGAAAACCGACACTGGCCATTTTCTCACTGCGGACCACTTCTCGAGTTCGTTCGTTGACCTGTTGATTCAGGTCTGATTTAATAGATTGAAAACTCTCGGTTGTAGCGTTCATCGCCTCGGCCAGTTCAGCAACTTCGTCATTGGTTTTGAGTTGAATTCTAAAATCGTAATTTCCTGCGGTGACTTGTCGCGAGCCTTCAACCAACAGTTCTAAAGGCTGGATGATTCGACGTTGAAATCGCTCGATCAAGAATCCTGTCATCCCAAACGCTGCTAAGCCAGCGAGCCCACTGATCGTCATCCAGGCTCGATACTCGGTGCGGGCGTCCTCTGAAAATGACTCCATTCTCTGCTGCATGCTGCCGGGGAATTGAATGTAGAGATCCTGTAACTCGGTGAGGTTTGTTTCAATCAAGTCAAAGTTGTTGGAGGATTCGAATACGTCGTTGTGGCTATTGACATTGTCCTTGACGATGTCGAGCTTTTTCTTGAATTTGTCGAGGTTGTTTTTTTCTTCTTGTGTTGTCGTGATGCCTTGATCGAACTCCCTGCCGTTATTGAGTTTGTTCTGGTAGTTTTTGAAGGCCTCTTCGGTTCGTTTAATTTTTGCCTGAAGATTGATTTGCCATAACGAATTCCGTTCCCCAACCTTGGGCTCGATATTTATCCAATATTCTTGGATTTCTTGCTGCTTCCGATGCGCTTCCCACAGCTGAGATCGCATGTCACTGACGGCGATTCCAAGCTCAATCGCAAGCGGAATCTCGGTCGATCGCTGATTGATGCTCTTAGTCAAGTTGCGGTATTTTGAAGCGCCTTGAAGGCTGACAATCGATAGCAATGTGATAATGACCAGCAATGTGGTCACACCAAAATACATTTGATAACGAATTCGCCTTAGAGCAAACAAAACGATCTCCAGAATTTAAAACAGCCAACGGTTAAATTCTTTGAATTTGATTAAGGTTTCCGAGCTGATATGTCGGGGTTCGGAAAATTACAGGGACGCGGGATCGCAGGCAATGTCAGTTACGATCCTATTTGCTGGCAAATTCAATTTTTGCGAATTTGGGCGGAATAACTGAAATGGGGGTGGGTGTCTTGCGGGCTGGCAACCGCAGAGGCGGCCTGAGAAGTTGGAACAGCCGAAGAGATCGATTATCCCGAAACTGAGAAAGTAGGCGCATTGAAATGCATTTGCCCACGGATTTGAAAACGAACTTAGATAGAAGCTGGCTTAGAGCTCAATTGAGGAACTGCTGGCATCCTCTTGGTTTCTCAATTGATCCATTAGGAAGCTTACTGCTCTGCCGTAGTTTGTGATCGCAGTCGAATGATCCTCTTGGCTGGTTGCCTGCTCGGCCTTATTCGTCAACGATTTGAGTTGGGGCCAGTCAACTTTCCAGTTTTCTCGCAAAGCACCTTCTTGTAGTTTGCGAAGCATATCGGCTAATTGCTTGGCAAATTGCCCACTCGAAGCACAGCCCAGTCGGACGTAGGGGCCTTTCCCAAAAACTTGTCCACTACTGCTGTGTTTACCTTGAAAGGAACTCTTGATTAGCCGCGAAATTAGGTATCCAACGGCTGCTACAGAGATCAGCCCAGTAAATATCGCAATCTGCCAATAGCCCAAGAAATACAGGAGTATCGAAACGACAATCGAGCCAATCAACACTCCCCAAAAAGTCGCTGGAACTAATGGTTTGTCGGAAGACGAACCGCGAGTAGATTTCCCGGACGCACCATTTCCGGAGGTCGCGAGTTTTGGGTGTCCTACTTTGACGATGACGGCTGTAATGTTATCCGGTCCCCCGCGTAGATTAGCCAGATCAATTAAGACCTTGACCGCCTCATCGGGGGACATGTTGGCAAGAATGGAGCCAATTTCTGTATCTGAAATAACCCCAGTGAGTCCGTCGCTACAAAGTAAAAAGGTATCGCCAACCTGAATTGGAAATGGCCCTTCGAGATCCACTTTGCACTCGGCGTAAGGGCCAAGGGATCGTGTAATGACGTTTTTTGGAATTTTCCCAAGCCGCTCTTCTTCTTCCGACAATTGTCCAGCGAATTTCATTTCCCAAACGAGGGAGTGATCAAACGTAAGCTGTTCAATTCTGTTTTGCGTCAGTCGATAAACGCGGCTGTCGCCAATGTGCGCACAGACGGCGCCTTCGGGAAGAATGGTGAGGACACTACAGGTCGTTCCCATGTTGTGAAATTCTTCGTTGGCTTGCCCACGTCGGTGAATTTCATTGTTAGCCCCTTCGACTGCTTTTCGCATTTCCTCTGGAGCCGAACTGTCGTTGTATTTGGCGTAGAGATGAGGAATGTGGTCAATGGCCAGTTTGCTGGCGAGTTCCCCTGCGGCGTGAGCGCCCATGCCATCGGCAACAATAAAAACATGGCCTTTTCTTTGCCATTGCTCCATACTGCTGGCCAAGGACACCGATAGATTGTCCTGATTGGTTGCGCGACGCATACCAACATCGCTGAGCGAAGCGACTTGGATATAGTCATCCCAGTTTAAAAGGCTTTCACTCATATGTTTCCGGACCGTTTGTCGAATGCTTGCAAGTGTACCATCTTATCGTGCAATCACTTTTCTAAAAACGGGGATTATTAAGATTTGACCACCCAAATTGCCATTTCTAGTGCAATCATCGCAACTCATTTTCGTTGCAAAACGCTCATTTGTTTTATTCGGCAATGACGGTACTTGGGCTATTTAACGAATTGGTCTGTTCGAAGAGGCACTCGATTTGTAGACTTCGCCGCCGCGCGAGCGATCTCCCGGCCGGTCGACGGTTCGATTGGCCAGATGGATGAGCTTGAAAGTGGAGATTTTAGAAGCGATGCTGACCGTTTACCAACTCACATGAACTAATTTACGAATTTCGGATATGAGTTTGAAAAAGAATGAAAACGGTTTCATGGCTTTGCTGGTTGTCTCCGGTTTGACCTTGGCCAGTCTCACAGGCTGTGTCCAGCGAAGGTTTATCGTACGGAGTCAACCCGAGGGAGCCTTGGTTACGATTGATCGACAGTCAATTGGTTTGACTCCCCTTTCGGTTCCTTTTACCTACAACGGGACGCGGGAAGTTCAGCTTGAAAAGGATGGATATAAGACGATCAAGGTGCAACAGCGGGTTAAACCCCGATGGTACGAGACCTTTCCAGCGAGTTTCGTGACCGAGAATTTTTGGCCACGCGAAATACGTGATGAGCGAGTCATGGAATTTCAAATGGAACCGAAGACTCAAGTGCAGGGAGACATGCTGTTGGATCGTGCGAACGATCTGCGGATGAACGTGCAGCGGGGGACGGTTACGAGTCCCGTACGCTAAATTTGGCCAACCAAATTACCTTGGTTCGATCTGCTCTTCCAGTAATCTCTTGCGGTATCTCAGGTGTCGCTATCGAAGTTGGCGGACGTCTTCCAGGCAGCCGATAAAACCGCCAGGCTCAAGAGTTCATTCAATTCGTCAGTGTTCACTGGGGATTGGTGGAAAACTTGATGAGCACGCCTGACCGACCATTGGGGATGGGGGTTGGTCACGCGCACGATTGGAGTCTCAAGTTTGAATCGACCGTTTTTGATTACCCGGCAATACCATCCGCAGTAACCGGTTTTGACGACAAGTTTGGGAAGTTCTTGGAGGTGCCAATGTCTGGCGAGCTTCCAGCAGGGTTGTCGAGGTTGAGAGACTTCGAGCAAGACATCGTTGATTGAAAACCGGTCGCCAAGGCATACGTTGGATTCGTCCAATCCTGAGACAGTGAGGTTTTCTCCAAACGCCCCTGCAGCGATCGGGGGGACGCCAAGTTGATTTTGCCAATATTTAAAATGATCGGCCGAGTACGCCAGCACCGCTTTGTCGACACCGCCATGGTTCTTTTTATCGGCTTGTTCATCACCGGCAATTCCATCGGCGGTCACGTTAACCCATTGCTTGACGGGAGTCTTGTGAAACGAGGTCGTCCAATCCTCAATTTTATTTGAACGAGGATTGGATTGGGAATAGCTCCGGGGCTTGCCAATTTGAATACTGTCGAGTTGGGAACGAGAGTTTGGCTTCATTCTTGAAAGTATCTGTCCTCGTTCCAGCTGGCAGTGGGAGAACTTTTGGGGCCGTTGTCATTCCGAGGCCTCAAAGCACCTCTCACAATGGACCCGGGATTCCTGGCAATGGAATCGCCAAAGAATCGTAAGTCGTCAACAAACAGGGTGAGCTTTGCTTTGATGCTTTCAATTTCATCTTCGTTCACGCTGCTCGAGACCCTCTCTACCTTACGAGCGAGTCCGGCAATGTTCTCATTTAGTGTTTTAAAGTTTGTTCCAATTTCCTTATTCGAGAGAGCTTCTTTTAGAAGTGAACCTGGCTTGAGTTGAAAGTCTATCACGGTCTGGCTTGCATTATTTATTAGCTCAATAACTTTGTCTTTCACTTCACCATCCCATTTGCCGGGGATAGCTTCGTAAGCTCTGAACGTCATCCCCGCTATGTCAGATGTGTCTTTGATACTCTCAGATGTGTTCACGATACTCTGAAGTGCACTGGCGAAATCCAGTTTTGAGTCGTCTTTTTGAAACATATCACGGAACGTCTGGGATGTATCATCAAGGCTATCAAGCGCCTCGGCGAGATTTATTTGATTTTTTTCTTTTTTAAACATTACATTGATCGAATCGGAGGTCGTTCGAAAGCTCTTAATCGCGTTGGCGAGATTTTGTTTTTTGTCAGATTGGGGGATCTCAAACATGTTGGTGATTGCGTCAGCGGCCGGTCCAATTTTGGCTAGGGCGCTTCCAAGATTTGTTTTCACGTCAGAATCTGGGTTTAATAAATTATCCAAGCCTGACATTAAACTCGAGCCTTGTTCTCCGAGTACTGCTTCGATCGGATTACTTTTCGTGATTTTGATTGTTGACTCAGTCGAACTTCCAGCCTCGTTGGTTTTAGTAGGTTCAATGTTGATCACGACGTCACCAAGAATAGATTCGGAGCCGATTACTGCTTTTTCAGTAGAAGTATCAATGGTTTGCTTCAATCCGTTGTTATCTGTTTCCTGAATGCTCATCCAGACGGTAACGCCTTCGCCATCGGGCGATGGAGCGACCTTGGTGACGCGACCGATAGGCAAACCATATTTTTTGATCGGTGTTCCACTGGAGATACCGGATGCATTTTTAGTCTCTCCGGAGATTTCGTATGAACTTCCAAAGAATGGCTTACCGCTGATGGTGAGGATCAAGATCCCTAAAATCAGCATCGAGATGACGACAAAAATGCCGACTCGAAATTTTAAGATTCTTTCATCCATGTTGTTCACCTTCGAGAGCCGAAGTTTTCGATTCTGGTTGTCTATAAAATCGGTTGGAAAAATATACTATTGGTCGTGTCCGTTGGATCGCATTTCCATCAATCGTTCGCCTGCCTCGCCGTTAACGAATTGCTGTACCCGCCGGTCGCGACAATTTTCAAGTTCTTTGACGGAACCATCGAAAATGATCTGGTTTTCACCCGGATCGAGTCGTTGACGGGGGATCAGCATGACGATTCGATCTGCGACCTTGCGAGCGGTGTGCATGTCGTGGGTGACGACAATGCTGGTAACGGGGTTGCGAGAACGTGTTCGAAGGATCAGTTCATTGATCACATCACTCATGATCGGGTCGAGCCCGGTAGTCGGTTCGTCGTACATGATGAGTTCTGGGTTCATAATTAACGCACGTGCGAGTCCCACTCGTTTGCGCATGCCTCCAGATAGCTCTGCCGGTTTTTTGAAGACGACGGAGTCCGGTAGGCCAACTTCGGAGAGTCGGGATAACACCATTTCTCGTATTTGATTGTCCGAGAATCGCCCGTGTTGCCGTAATGGAAAGGCGACGTTTTGCCCAATGGTCATACTGTCAAAGAGTGCGGCATTTTGGAAGATAAATCCAAAGCGGAGGCGCATTCGACTCAGCTGACGCTCATTAAGTCGGTTAATATCTCCGCCATCAAATTCGATTTTTCCTTTTGTGGGTTTAACCAGCCCAATGATCGACTTCATCAGTACGGTTTTCCCACAACCGCTCTCGCCAAGCAAAGCGAGCGTCTGGCCGGGTGGTATTCTAAGGGTGATATCCTGAAGAACCTCTTGGCTGCCAAAAGTGACAGATAGTTTTTCGACATCCACAATCGATTCTTGCTCTTGATCGAGTAGTTGTTCAATCATCATTTCAATAGGTCCCTCCCGGGTACCACGACTCGTAGACTGCCTTCAGAGATAGTCCAAGGCTTAAGTCGAGAATTAAAATAACGATAAACGCAAACACAAACGATGACGTTGCTGCTTTACCGACCCCCTCGGCACCGGGTTTGCAGTTAAACCCCTGGTAACAGCTAATCAGAGAGATGGCGGATCCAAAAAACAGGCTTTTTAAAATGCCCGTAAACAAATCGAAGTTGTTGACGAATTTTGCGCTGTTTGTCCAGTAATAATGCTGATCGATATTCAACCAAATGTTGCAATAAAAGTAGCCGCCGGCGACACCCATGAAATCAGCCATGATCGTGAGCGTCGGGATAAATAAGAGACAAGCGAGAAACCGCGGCACGACAAGGTAGTGAATTGGATCGGCCCCCATCGCCGATAGGGCGTCGATTTGTTCTGTGACTCGCATCGTTCCAAGTTCGGCTGCCATCGCGCTGCCGACTCGACCGGCCAGCATGGTGGCTGCAAGGACCGGCCCAAGCTCGCGGACGAGGGTCAAGTTGATGACACCGCCCAGTTGATTGGTTAGCCCGTAGTGCCCCAGCTGCGAGCTGCTTTGCAATGCGAGGACGACGCCGATGAACGTACCGGTGAGGGCAACAACGGGCAAACTTGAAACGCCAACTTGATAAAAATTGGGCCAAAGAGTTTCGCCCTTGGGAATGCGACTTAACATCCAGCGAAATGTACTGAAGACAAACAGGCAAAAGTCGCCGAGGGCAATGCAGCTCGAGATTACCAATTCGCCCCAGTCCGACACCCATTCCGTGAACCAACCTGTGATTCGGGCGGATACTCGATGATTCGAATTGTTGGGGGCAACGGTCGACATGAAATCAGTGCACAATCTGCGCGCACGCCTGTACAGTGGTGCCCCCCACGGATACATATTGCTGTCATCGACGAAATAACCCCCCGGCTTGAGTGACTTTGAGGATTAGGAAAGATTTTCTGGCCGTTGGTCGGGGGGACAGTACGATTTTCCTTCCGCCAATTATTTTAAGACGGCTAAATCGGGTTACAGAAACAATTTTCACCACAATCCTGATGAATGATATCGGGCAACCACCGCAAGAAGTGCTAGCGATTCCTAGCACTTAACTAGGCAAGCCTGCAGGGGCACAGGTCGGGAGTCGAGTCGGTTTGTGTTCCAGTACCGGGCATGATTGCGGCAGTCCTGGAAGACTTCGAGGCGTGCATCCGAGGGGCGAAGGCGGTCTGTCTTGGGCTTCGCCTGATGGGAGAAATCAACGGCTATTGGGTTTTGGAAAACACGAAAGACCAATAAAAAAAGCCAGCTAAAAAGCCGGCTTTTCTTGAAAACATTCAATGAATGTAGTCTTAATCGACGGGCGTCACGTTTTCAGCGCGTGGACCTTTTGGACCCATACCTTCGGTATAAGTTACAGATTGTCCTTCGCGAAGATCATCGAATCCGACGCCTTCTACGTTTGATGAATGGAAAAACATGTCCTGGCTTGTGCCAGTGTCAATGAATCCAAAACCTTTGTCAGTCAAACGCTTAATTGTACCTTCAGCCATTACTCAAAATCCTAAAAAGAAATCTAACAGTGCCTGCCAGAATCTACATCTACTTAAGGCCGCACTGCTAAATAAGATATCCAATCTTCTCTATATCGCAACCGCGAATCCTGAAAAGTCATAGAATTTCTACGATCGTTGTGTTTTTTTCCGTCGGTTTCAATTCAATCCGAAGCCCTTTCGTGACCGGATCAATCGTTTATTCAGGCCTCTAGACGGGGAAAGAAACCTTCAATCGGCGCTCGAAACCCCTGAAATATCTAGTGAAAATCGTCTTTAGGGTTCAGAGAGGCCACTGTCTCGCGGATTTTTGACGGCCTTAGCGCCAGTTGGGTTGAGGCTGGGGTCTGGGATTAATTTGCCTCGTGTGTTGTTTGATATAACAAAGGCGAATTTGGCTCAGGTGTTTTGATTAAGGAACTCAGAATGGCTCGTTATCGCAGAAAAACGTTTTTAAGCCGGTTAGGCCTCCTCCATTTGGTAATCGTCAGTGTGGTTGCCATTTTACTGCTGACTCCCAATAACCGTTGTTTGGGTCAGGAAAGCAAGGCGGAAACGTGGATGGGGATTTTGAAAGCCGGGCCTCAGAAATTGCGCATCCAGTTAAGGTTGAAGCCTGAAAAAAATGGTTCCTTTAGCGGAGCGATGGTTAGTCTTGATCAGGTTGCGACTCCCATTCCGTTCGATAGCGTCGAGCGAACATCAAAGCAGTTGTCCTTTGAAATAAAAAAACTGGGAGTTTCGTTTGCCGGCGACATGAATGCTGATCAGAGCGTGGTGACCGGAGTTTTTACTCAGGGATTAAAATTCAATATTGAATTTAAGCGAGTTGAGGGTTGGAAACCGGCGAAGCACGTCGCGACGTGGGTGGGCACGATGGAGGCTGGGCCGAAGCACTTCGATTTTCAATTTCGAGTTTTCGCAGATTCACAAGGTAAGAAGTCAATCCAATTAGATAGTCTGACGGAGGGAGTGACCGGACTTCCCGGCGATTACCAGCGGCAGGGAGATCGAGTAACAATGACGATTCCAGCAACCGTTGCGAAAGTAGTTGGAAAGATTGATGCCTCAGGTGACGTGATCGACGGAACTTGGAATCAGTCGGGCGAAAAAATTCCGCTCGTGCTGAAGCGAATCCCCATGGAGCAAACGAAGTCACCTAAGTTGAATCGTCCGCAAACGCCGAAGCCTCCGTTCGCTTATGAGGCCGAAGATTTTACGGTACAAGCTGCCGCAATTGATCCTAAATATTCAAACGATGTTGTGCTGGCCGGCACGCTCACTACGCCGTCTGGCAAAGGCCCTTTTCCGGCAGTTATTTTGACGAGTGGTTCCGGACCGCAGGATCGCGATGAAACGATATTTGAACATCGTCCTTTTCTGGTAATTGCGGATCATTTAACGAAAAAAGGGTTTGCGGTCATTCGTTACGATGATCGCGGCGTCGGACAATCGAAGGGAGATTTTAAGGACGCGACTACTGCTGACCTCGCGGATGACTTAGAAGCGGTTTTTGAGTGGGCAAAGAAGAACCCCAAGATTGATTCTAAGAAAATTGTTCTAGCCGGGCATAGTGAAGGAGGAATTATTGGGCCGATTGTCGCGAGTCGCAATGCCGATGTTGCAGGCGTCGTTCTCTTGGCTGGAACTGGCGTGCCGGGGCGAGAGATCGTGCTGAACCAGACGAGGGAAATTGCGGCTGTTGCCGGCTTGCCAGAGAAAGTCCTGAATTTGCAAGACAAGTTGTTACGGCTTGTTGTTGCCAGATCGAAAGCGGGGCTTCCAATGGGCGAGGATTTTGCAGATTCGCTGAACGACGTTTTCGGTGATTTAAGTGAGGAAGAGCGGTTGAAGTACGGTCTCAACGATGTTGCAACCAAAACTATACTTATGTTTAAGTCGAAATGGATGAGGTATTTTCTTGAATTTGATCCGGCAACAACGCTAAGTAAGACGCACTGTCCCGTACTATCTTTGATCGGTGGAAATGATCTTCAGGTCGATCCCCAATTGAACATGCCTGCCATTAAAACAGCGATGGACGAGGCGGGGAACCAAGATTTCACTCAGGTTCTGTTGCCAGGCCTTAATCACCTCTTCCAAAAATCTGAGACGGGTTCGCCGAGTAATTACGTTATCATTGAGCAAACGCTTGACGATTCGTTGTTAAGCGAGTTGAGCGGTTGGTTGGAGGCACGTTTTAAGTAGAAACTTTAAGTAGAAACTTTAAGT
>JAPKBL010000018.1 GCA_028823415.1 Mariniblastus sp. | reverse complement strand
CGCTCAATCCACCTCGCTCAATCCACCTCGCACTTGGACTTGCCTACGACTCCGAATCTTCCGGATTGCGTTGGAGTGAATCAAGATCGTTCTTTCGTTTTTCGATCATTCCAAACATCACCAAAATCGCAATTCCAGTCCCAATGCCAAACGCCCACCAAGGCCAAACATGGCCCAACGACTGCTGAGCATGCGCTACCATGCTCAACATCGCCATGAATAAGAAAAGAGTTCCAAAGTAAAGAAACGCTTTTATTCGCAATATGATCCCAGCCATAATTCCAGCCAAAGAGAGCACGGCAAGAATGATCGGTGGCGCTAGGCTTTCGCCGATTCCCGATATGAAAATTTCCATCGTCGAGCTGACATAGATTACAGCGATACAGAAGTAACGGATTCCTGCCAACTGGCTCACAGACATCTTTTGCGAATACAGTTGAGCCGCAAGCAAAGTTGAAATCGCTGGAGGAATCAACCAAAGCTGCGGATTTCCCATCAACGAAAATTCATACTGATCGAAGAAAACCCACAACGCGAGATTCCCAAAAACAACCCCTAACCCGGCACTCAGCAAAGACTTGTTAATTACACTAATCATGAGGTAAATCATCCCCACCATGAGAATCACCATTGCCGTATCGGCAGCAGAGGCGACTGTAAAAATTCCCATCGCAACCACCACCGGAAACACGGCGGCGGTGTTGAACAGGGGGATCGACAACACT
This sequence comes from Mariniblastus sp., assembly GCA_028823415.1. Classification (GTDB taxonomy): domain Bacteria; phylum Planctomycetota; class Planctomycetia; order Pirellulales; family Pirellulaceae; genus Mariniblastus. Next base: position 64,542 of record JAPKBL010000018.1, on the reverse strand, counting down.
TCCAATTGCCGTTTCTTAAGCAGTTCCGACACCCCGACCCCACCAAAGCAAATGGCCATTGTTAGGTAGGGCCAGTACTCTCGCAGGCCAAGATCAAGCAACCACGGCATGCTTAGCATGACATGGAGAATTAAGAGTGCGACGCAAAATTCGGCCGCGTAGACGTATCCCATCCTGCCTTCCAACGTCAACGAGAAAGGATCCTGCCGGGGCCTAACCGCAATCGTTACCAAGCCCACAATCATCGCAGCAACCATGACTACAACCACAATGCTTTCTGACAGCAGCAGTTCGATCCGCCCTCCATTAAGCGCTGCGAGGCACTCCTCGCTAAGAACGGCAATTAAAGCAATTAATGCAAAACCACAAGTCACCACCGACATTGTTTTTAATGATTCGAGCCACGTGTCCCCTGCGCGAACCCACCGTGTCACCAAGAATCCGTAAACAAACATTGCAGCCGATAACACGATCAGAATTCGCACCATCATATGACTCAAGGGCGCGTACATTTGATCGGGTGACAAATCTGCCAACGCGAGAAAGATCACCCCGACCGTCACGAAAGCGATAGATACAATTTGCAAGTACCTTCTGGTCGTCTGATTCGTCTGAACACCCGTGGCAATCGCGAGAGAGAACGGAGTAAAGACAGCGATATAACGAACCGACCGCTCGCCAAACGTGGCAATGAATAAGAACGAAATACAAAACATCAGGCTCCCAAATATTAAATTGCAGATGGGTAACTCAGTTGCCAGAGATTTCTCCAGCTTGATTGACTGGAGTGAATCATCGGAGGCCAGCAACTTCAATATCGGAATCCGTTTGATCCATACCATCGACCAAAACGTGACCAGTAAACTACCCAGTAGCAATTGCAATGCAATCGACGGCACGGGCAGCCATTCACCACGAATGTAGGTGGCGATTGTCAATCCGACAGCAACCGAAAACAAATAAAACACCGTCGTTTGCAAGGCGGTGCGATCATTCCAAATCGAAGTCACCGCTAAACTGAAAAAACTAAGCAGTGCCAGGTAACCCATCGGGTTATTTAACCAATTATTGCCGGCACCAAAAATCACACTCGACAAGAAACACATTAAGCTGGCGAACATGATCCAAGCCATGCCACCAATCATGACGCAATTGGGCATGATCAAAAAATAATTTGGAAACGCAACTTGCTTGCGTTGAAGTAGATAGTAACCGCTCCACAAAATTGCCAACAGAGCGGAAACAGAAGCCGCCAAGTTTATCCAATTCCCGTCAAGCATCAGCCAGGATTTAGTCGGACCGCCCACGAAAATTGTCACCCCCGCCAGCGCAATCAGTAAAGAAACAAAACCATTGAGACCCAAACGTAAAACCCACCCCGCTTGTGTGAAACTAATTGATAATAAACCGATCGCACCGAGATAGCAGTAGTAGATTGGGAGCTGAGACACATCATTAAAAATCCCCCTAAACACGAAGGTCATGGCGAGTGCCGCTGAAAAATAGAGTGGCATAGCGAGAGCAAATTGATACTCAAACAGAGATTTTCCGACCCTCTTTGCCTCATTTTCTAGATCGCAAACGCCACGTCCCAAAAGATAAACCTGGATGAAAGGGATCGCCAACAAACCACAACTAATGACGCGGAAGGCAATCCATGGCTCGAGCGTGAGATGACGGTCAAGCACCGCCGCCAAGAGGCCGACAAAAACAGTCCCCATCAACCCGACGAACCAGAGTAATGTTATGTTGCCGAGCTTTTTTACTTCTGCATTCCGGTACACAAAAAACACAAGCCCACCAAATAACAGCCACGCAAGAATCCCGCCCCATCCACCAATGCGATTGATCCATAGGCCACTATCCTCCGGCTTGAGAAAGACATTGATAATGACCATTCCTGCCAGACATGCAATCAAGAGCCCGTTCAACAAAACGTGAATCTTGAGCTGGCTGAGTCGACCGCCCTGAGTGATCCAACCGCTCGTTTGAGGATTTCCAACGTTCACATCGATTCGATTTCTCAAGAAATACCAAACCACCCCATAAACGGTCATTCCCATCGACACGGCGAGAAGCAGATTTACAAATCGCGTTGATGCAAGTCCGAAATCCTCGGCAAATACAATCAGAACGATTGCCAACAACATCAAATACTGAAAGACCGATGAACCAATCGTCGCAAGCAACGGCCGAGACTCACTGACCGCATAGACAAGAAACGTCGAAACAACCAAAAGAATTGGAACACCGTACGATATCTCTGGCATCAAATTAAAGAACAACGAATCAACAGCAGGCCCTTCAAGCCCTGTTTGAGTAACTATCAGTTTGAAAAATACGATCGTGGAAATCCAGAGAACAACCAAAGTACTTAGTGTGAGTGAAAAATTAATCAGTGCCTGAGTGCTGCCTTTCCCCCAAAATGACTTTCCAGATAACGATAATGCGTTCCGCAGCGCCGCCCAAATGGGCAGAAGGGGCTTTCGGACAGCCAGCAACCCGGCAACCACCGTCCCGCCAACCGCCATCAACCAACGAATCGCCGAGGCCACTGAAGCAGTCTCAATAAAATTAACCGACACCAAGGCCCACCCGAGAAACCAAAGCATGAACGCAAAATAACCGCCGATTGGTTGAGGTCGAACGACGAGCCCCAATCCAACTGAAAATGCCGCTACGCCGATCGCCAAAAACAACCAGAAAAAGTTCTCTCCCCCCGACAACACTGGTCCTTCCAAGCCAGTGCCTAGCTCCTGACTTACTCCAAAACTGACTCCGTCGAGTGCCATCATCGTGATCGCAACAATCAAACCGTATAACAGAAAATTAATGACTCTCGTATTATTTTTGCTCAACCACGTCCAAGACGGCCATCGTGAAATCGTCGTCGTCACGATCGTCCAAGCGGCCCAATAAATAATTAATCCAGTCGAGATCGCAAACCAATAGTCCGTCGTTGTGTTGACGGGAAAGCCCTGCCAACGAGAGCCGAATTCGCGGAGGAAAATAAAGACCGCCAAAACTCCCCCGGAAAACACGGGAATCGAAGCAGATGTAAGCAAACTGGAACCTAAACGACGAATGGCCAGGCCGATACAAAACCAGTTCAAACACGCGACCAATGCGAACCCAGTCCCCCAGCCCGCTGTATTCAACGGCACCAGAGACAACACTCCCAATGAATAACACAGCACGCCGGTGATTGCCCAATACAACCACGTTTCCCCCGTGGTGACAACTGTTTCCGAGCATGGACGTCGCGGCTTAATCAAGACGAGAGCAGTCAACAACCCCGAGGTCAAAACTGCGATCAACATCCACGGAATTTGCATCACTGCGAAAAGACCTGGAACCATGCGTTCTACTGAAAGATCCCAGATGACCAAATGCACGAGTGCACCCAACCAACCTAGCACGCTCAAAACCGGTAACTGCCAGGCAATTGCTAATGGACTATCGTTAGCTCGAAAAGTAACCGCTAATAATCCGACCGCACCCAACATCAAAAGCGCACTGGCAACCCCGGTGGAGAACCCATCTTCTCGATGAATACCACTGGCAACGAGGGCCATCATCAGGCCCACCAAAAAGATTCCAGCAGCCGCGATCCAACCACGCTTGTTAAAGTCGGAATCAGCCTCGCTCGGGAAGATTCGTTTCAAGCCGACATTACCCAATCCAACGCAAACACCGAGAAACAGCAATAAAAGACCGGTCATTCCACTGACAATCTGGTCAACGAATACCGGAAACAGAACTGTTTCTTCCCAAGCAAACGTACCGATGCATAAATTGACTCCAACGACCGCAGCGGCAGCCAAAAGGCCATAGACGAAGGGCAACAACCGGGGAGTCTGATCGTTCACGATTATCACGAAGAGGCCGGTTGCCACCAAAAGCGAATTTAAAAGAAACATCGTTGGGTTGGACAGTGCGCCGCCCAGTGAAATGCCAAGCAGGAGAATACCCAATACCTTTATCGAGAGCCCGTATAACGGCACCGGCTCGCGCTCGCCGACAGGCAGACTCGATGGACTGCCCACTGTCGCAGCATGCATTTGGGCACCAAATCGAAACATCGTTAAAAAGATAACCGACAGCACTGGCGTAAAGACCACCAGCCTTTCCAAATTCATCTCAGGTCGAAATACGCCAATCGAAAGTGCAAATATCGCCGAAGCAAATGCGATCCCAAAAAACAACCACAAACGATTTTGCGAACGACTTGTCCAATGCTGACGTTTCCATTGCAGAGGGTCAAACGTGCAAGAACCAATTACAAAACTGACCAGAATCGGGAGCGCAAAGAGCGATGAAAACACATCCGAAAAGCCCGAGTCAATGGTGCGGTTTAAAATCAATGTGCCGATACCACACCCCATAATCGCAACGACCATGGGTAGATTGCCACGCCGCAGCAATGCCTTGCTCGAATACCAGGTTAAAAATGAGAAAACGCTTAGCCCCGTGATCACCGCCACCCAAAACCACTGATCACTTAAAGGTCTGTATTCTGACAATACACAGGCCATTACAAAGTTAATTGGCACCAGCAACAGACCAATCACGAGCGTCCCGCGACTAGTGTTGCGGAGCTTCCATTTTTTCAGCGTATAAATGCCAGCGCCATGGATCGCTGCGGTGATCAACATAAACAACAACGCCGAAAAATAGGGGACGGTGTCCTCAAGCGTTTCACGAAGACTCACGACCAACCCAACCGCACTCAAGACAATCATGATTCCGCTGGCCAGCTCGCCCCAGCGCATATTCTTTTCTTGCATAAACGCGGACATCACCTCTGCAAATGTCTTTCGCGGTTCGCGCTTGGGCGAGTCGGGTAAATCCCAAGGCGCCGGTTTCGAAAAACCCTTAGCTGGGGGATTCTTGCTACCTTCAGAGGCGGCTAATTGAGTCGTCGCTCTTTTCGCCTGTGGAGTTTTTCTCTGGAGGAGCGGTGAATCAACTGGTTGATTTTGACTCGGTACTTTGTTCGGAATGACAGGGGTATTGGGTGCAGCACTCGGTTGATCATCTAAGCTTGCAGTTACAATAATGCCATCCGCTGCCTCGCCTGTTCCAGCGTCCTTCGCGCGAGGCGTTACCCCCGGGACTGTTTCGGATGGTTTCGCGATATCGCTAGGGGGGAGTGCCGCGCGTTTTGTTTGCGAAATGCGCTGCGCGACTTGCTGAGGCAATTCCCCTTTCCTCTGATTCTTGACGCCCTTGTGTTTTGCTTCGATGAGAAGCCCGAAAATGAGCCTATATTGCTTAGCGCTGATTTCCCCTGACCAACGAAAATAATCAGCAATTCGCTGGGCAGCGGCCAAATCACCAGTGAAATCTTCTGCTTTGCCACTCTCTGAACTGCTTGCTTTCCGTTTTCCACGTAAGTGCATCACGGCTAGAACATGAACCAAAACGAGCCAGAAAGCTAAAAACCACCAAAACATGATGCCCCATTTCTACGTTACCGTTCCAGTGACCATTTGTAATCACGACAAGAGCACTATCGTTGAGTAAACAATGCGTTACAACGAAATCTCAACTAACAATCCAAAGAATTACAGGCAAAACGAATTTTTCACACTCGCTTTACCTGTCGCTTACTTTGTAATTCTAAGCGACAACCAAAGGAACATTGGGGAACAAAAAGGAACCTTAGAAAAGCATCCGCACCACAACATTCAACCACGGCATTTAGTCGATCACGTTTGCAGGTTTTTTTGGCGGCGCTGGTTTCGCGGGGGTCACAACGGGTGGCGTTTTAGATGCCACGACCGGTTTAGGGGGCGGACCAAGCCGAATCCCTTGTAGCACACTGGCATATTTCCAACCGGCAGGCTGGGGCAACCAGCCAACCGCTAAATCCAGCGCCTCGGCTTTAGCTCGCGCGCTCATATAGACATCGTAACTATCCCCGCACACCCAAAACTCAAGGTAATAGCGAGAGGAATCAAGAGCCGCAAGGTCCTTATTAAACCGAGTGCCCTTGCGGTCAATGTCGCGCACCGAGGCTCCGCCTCGTTCGAGCGGGGTGAAGGAGATCCGTGGCCTCCCATCGGGATGTTTCGTTATCGCCAATTCAACGTTCTTATTTCGAATTGGAGCTCTCGAAAAATCTTTAATAAATCGATCCGGATCAATGCCCTTCATCGGATCATTTCGCGATCTGCTCTTGAGCAACTTGGCTTTCTCATTAGCGATCTTTTGCAGGGCCGCAAAATCATTAAATGGGTAAATTCGATTGTTGTAACAAATGAATCGAAAAGGAATTAACCCCGGGGGGGCCGGACGGGGATCTGGCAACCGCATTTCTCGTCCCGGCAGGACTTCTCGTTCAGGCGTCTGGTCCAGTTTTGACTTTAAGCTTGCCACTTCACTCAGCGAACTTTTGATTTTAGCTTCGATTTCTTCCCGTTTTACCTTCTCTGATTCTGCCTGCTCGATGGTTGTCTCAACCGAAAGATTTTTCTTTTTTAAATTAGCAAGATCAAGCAGCTCTTGGCTGTGCTTCTTCTTGAGTTGCTCAAGTTCCAGGCTTACGCTTGCCTCATCTTGATTGACGTCGTCTTTAAGTTGCGTGACTTCCGATTTCAATCGTGCCCGCGTTTGATTAAGCGTTATCAATTTACTTTTTTTGGCCTCAAATTCTTCAGGATCAACTTTGATTGATTCTGTGATTCGACTGACCGCGTCCCCGACGCCCAGTTGGGTGACGACCAGAACAATCACCAGAATTCCCACGACGTTCGTCAAGGTATCCAGCAGCGAGTCCATGGCCCCTTCGTCGTCATTACGATCTTTTCGACGCATGATTATTTCCCGCGAAAAAATTGTAGATTGACTCGGCCCTGCCCCAACACGGGCAATTTTCCATTTTCCACTTCCAGTGAATCGGCAAGCCGCTTCGCACGCCGATAAACGAAAACGCCTTCGTCACGGACCAAAAAAATAACCTTTCCCCCCGCGAGCCCGGCAACCTCGTTTAACAATTTCAAAACTTCTTTATTTGTCTCCATCCCATTAACCCGCACGCGAATAGGCTGAGCAAGATGATGCAGCACCAACTCGTTAGCCGTGCATTCGATGAATCGCGGTACTACCCCAACACCACTTCCACCAGGAAGAACAGAAAACTCACCTTCCTCCGGAGGAAGGTCCCGATTGGCCAACTCTTTCTTGAAATGAGTAAGCTGTTCAAGATAACCGTTCAAATCCTTGGTTAACGCCTCGATCGATTCCTGTTTCAATTCGGTCGCTGCCGGATCGCGTTTTGCTTCCAACTGGCTTTCCTTCTCGCGGGCTACCAGAAACAACTCCCGGGTTTCAATATTTTTTCGCCTCAATTGCAGAAGCTCACTTTGTTTTTTTGCCGCCTCATTTTTCCCAGCCTCGGCTTCCATTTTTTTCTTTAACTCTTTGACTTCCATCTCACTGGTGGCAAGATCCTCTTCCAGTTTTTCATACGCCTCCGCAGCAACCACCGCCTCCGTATCCATCTGCGAGAGCGCCAAAGTCGAGATCATCAAGGTCAAGACTCCAATGATGCAAGCCAGAACACTTAGGAATGGAAAGAGCGAGATATCGTTATCACCACTCTCCTGACGCCTTCCCATATTCCCCTCCCCTCGTGTCAATTTTGAATTAAGCTGCGACTTCTAATTTAACGTTTTTCTCTTTAGCGTTTTCCGCCGAACAATCCGCGACGCTTTCCTGGAACTTGCTGAACGATCACTTGCTGCCCGCCAAGCTTTTCAAGTACACCACTTAACTCGGTAAGCCCACGCTCCAAACCGGAAAAATGTTGCTGCATTGCTTTCCCTGACTGCAATGCCTCGATCTGAAGCTTGCTCGTATTTGCCGAAATGGCAGTAAAAGATTTCTGAAGCTCACGAGATGCCTGGTTCATCTCGGTCACCTGCTTGTTCCATTGATCGTGATAGACGCTCATCGCTGCCGAGAATACATCGCGGATGACATTCGGGTCGACGCCGCTGGTTCCCATACCGCCCCGCTGAGCTCCACCTTCACGTCGGTCATTAAGCCGCTTGAGTAGATTTTCGTTGCAGTACTCATCGACCCATGTGATCAGATCTTCTTCGCTTTTTTGCAATGCCGCACAAGGAATTTTCACCATCAAGCTTAAAACCAGTGCGAGCAGCGTCGTGTCAAATGCAGTCCCAAGTCCTGCAAAAACATTATTCAATGCACCTTTGATTGCCGATACGTCCGATGCGTTTTCGAGGCTACCCGCGAGCCCGGCAATCGCCGTACTCACGCCAATCACGGTTCCTATAAATCCCATAATGGGCAGTGCCCAAATAAATACTTTGACGAGCGTGTAACTCCCTAACACATTATTGGCATCAATGTCCGACTGAGAGCCGAGCATGGTTACAGTTTCGGAAGTACTTTTTCGAACACGAAAATGCTCAATTCCTCTCACCACGCGATTGATAAGAAAACTCTGCCCATCCACCGGTAGCCGTGCGATGTGATCGAGGAATCGATCCAGCGTGTCAAACGTGATTTCCTCGGAAAGCTCCATCGGCAATACATCGAGTAGCATCGCACGTTTTTGGAGCTGCAACTTCCGCCATTTTGAAAATAAAATTGAGAACGACCAGAATGTCAAAAGCACCGTGACGTAAGGCACCCAGCCGCGATCCCAAAATAACTCGGTCCACTTGAATTGATGAATCGGGACCAGAATCCCGTAAAATAAAAGGGTCGCTCCGGTGCCAATTAACCCACTCAGAACCATACCGACATTCGTACTGTCCTCAATCGAATGAGAAGCTCCCGATGACTTGTGGACGGAAGTCGGTAGCGTCGGCGCGGTCGACTTTGATTTCGTTCGCTTGGTGTCGATCTGAATCCCACCAGGCTCCGCCGTCGCTCCCTTGGGCCGTTGCTGATTTTCGCGACCCGCGAGCGTGGGGATCTGAATCGTTTTTTTACAGTGCGGACAACCACACTTACGACCGCTCAATTCTTCGCGCACCGTTAACTTGTTACCGCAACTGGGACACAGAATCTGCAAATACATTCGGTTCTTTCATCTTTAAGCCACGGCTTTCGAACCCGATCCTAATCAGATGCAATGCGCCATGAACCAACAGACCCCCCTGATTCATCAACTCCCAATCGAAAGAGCAGACAAATGAAAGGACGCGGTGGAATTAGTGAGTTTTAGGCGAACGGAGGGTCGCCTTGAATTTAACATAGATTTCAACACAAGGCTTGGTTGGCTCAAGCCCTCAGATACGCATCCTGCGCGGGGCAACCATGTCTAAAGTTCCGAAAAAACTGAAAATATGGGCTATCCCCTCCCCTGAGTAAAATCAAAAATTCATCCCAACGGGTGACGCCAATTCCCGCCAGTGGCTTGGCTGGAGAAGATAACGCTCGCCCCGTCGCTCCAAACGAATACAAAATGTGCTATCACTTTTCCAATCGCGGCATCCGCCTCCCACAGCAACGGTCGTTGGGTGCCCGTCACAATTTCATCCAAAATCCATCCCTTAATCGCTTGCAAAGGGGGTGGTCGTTCATTTCGCGATCGCAATTTCAACTAATCTGCGATCGCCCTAAAAACCACCGCGTCTAACAGTCTGAGCGTTAAATTATCATCGAGATAAAAATATCGCCGGATCACATGGCTTGATGTTGTTTTAAAACTGCAAATTAATGTATTAAGTCATATTGTGAATGCACCCGCCGCATTTCACTTATCAACGTTCAAGCCTGATTTATCACCCACTCGTTGAGTGGAGTGAACGCGACCGTTTGCTTTGATTCAACCGAGCTAGGTTCGAACTCCGCAATCTTGAATCTTGATTACAAAAAAAAGAGTCTGTTGAGTCCTGCGTCTCACCAAAATTTCAGCTTCTATGAATTATCAATCGACCAACACGAATTTACCCACAGACGGCGGGCAAAACTCAACACCAGGGCAAGCCTTGCCGATTGTCGAGACTCCGAACGAACCTAATGCCGACGACGCCAGCACATCACCTGCCATCAATACCGGTTCACCGGAGATCGGCGAATCGGGTGAACCGCAAAACTTGGTCGCGTGGGGGCTTCAGAAATTTGCCGACCAACCCATCATCATGACTTCTTCATTCGGGATGGAGGGGTGTGCATTAATGGATATGTGTTCCAAAGCGATTGAGGAACACCAGTTACCCAAACTTCAAATTGCCTGCATCGATACCGGTTTCTTTTTTCCCGAAACAAAACAGCTTCGCCAAAAACTAATCGAGCGGTATTCCAACCTCGAATTTTTAACTTGGGAAACTTCCGTGTCGGTCGATCAACAGCGCGAAATGTACGGCGACATGCTTTGGAAAAACAATCCAAACATGTGCTGCAACATTCGCAAAGTAAAACCGATGCGCGACAACATCGTAAATTATCGAATATGGATTACTGCACTTCGGCGAACACAGACCAAAGAACGTTCCGACATTCCAGTCCTCGCATGGGATTGGCGTTACGAACTATTGAAGTTTTGCCCGCTTGCCACCTGGACACGTGCTCAGGTCTGGGATTACATCCAGGAAAATGAAGTTCCCTTCAATCAGTTGCATTTACAGAACTATCCAAGTGTTAGCTGTTTTCATTGCACTCGGGCGGTCCCGGGATCCAACCCCGAATCAGAAGTCCGAAAAGGACGCTGGGCAGAATCCGACAAAGACGAGTGTGGACTTCATTTCTCGATTTAACTTTGCGAGCTGGCTGGAACCGCGAACCACACGTCATTCCCAATCCAATAAACGACATCATGGCCAAAGAAAAAACTGATCCGACAAAAGTAGAAATTGCAAAACAAAATAGCAAACTCTTGCGTGGAAATATCGATGAAACGCTTCGCAATCCAGAACTGGACTGCTTCCAAGAAGATGACCTTCAGCTTCTCAAATTCCATGGATCCTACCAACAGGATGATCGTGACCTACGAAAACCCCGACGGGCCGAGGGACTGGGAAAAGCTTACAGCTATATGTTGCGGGTGGTCTTGCCTGCCGGGCAATTGACCGCCAGCCAATATATTGATCTCGATCGAATGGCAGATGAATTCGCCAATCACTCCATTCGACTCACAACACGTCAGGCAGTTCAATTTCACGGGGTTATCAAAGGGGACCTCAGAGAGACCATTCGTCAGATTAATGAAGCACTCATGACGACATTGGCGGCCTGCGGTGATGTATGTCGAAATGTAATGGCAACCGCGGCTCCGCTCAAAGATGCTGTTCACACGCAAATCCGTGAAACTGCCCATGCTGTTGCAGCCGAACTCAAACCGGCCACGGAGGCCTACCACGAAATCTGGGTCGAAGGTGAGCGACAATTGACGTCTCAGTCGTCGACCCCAGAAACAGAGCCGCTCTATGGCGAAACTTATTTGCCGAGAAAATACAAAGTTGGTGTTACCGTTCAAGGTGACAATCAAATCGACATTTACTCGTATGACACCGGACTCATCGGTGTCCTCGAAGATGGCAAACTCGTCGGCTGGAATATCGTGGCCGGGGGAGGACTGGGAATGAGTCACGGCCGCCCCAATACGTTTGCTCAAATTGCAGAAAATATCGGATTTATTGCCATCGAAGACGGCGTGGCCGCGACGCGAGTCATTGCGACCATCTATCGTGATTTCGGAAACCGGTTTGACCGAAAACAGGCACGGCTCAAATACTTGATCGACAAAATGGGAGTTGACAAGTTTAGGCAGGAGTTCATTGACCGCTGTGAATTCGAGGTCCACCCATTCCGCACGATCCCGGAAATTCAGATCCAGGACTGGATGGGAAAACACGAACAAGGCGACGGTAAGTTTTTCTACGGAGTGTTTGTCGAAAACGGTAGAATCAAAGATACCGACAACGTAAAACTAAGAACCGCATTTTTAAAGATCATTAAAACCCTGAATTGCTCGACGACGCTGACGGCACAGCAGAGCATTTTATTTAACGATCTCGACGCGTCCCAAATTGAGCAACTGGAAACCATATTAAAAGAACATGGCGTTCCACTACTTCACGAACTATCCAACGCCCGACGATATTCCATGGCCTGCCCGTCGATGCCGACCTGCGGCTTAGCCGTTGCCGAATCCGAACGAATTATGCCGGATTTCATCACTGAATTTGAAAACTGTCTCGCGGAACTTGGCCTCGCAGACACCCAGCTGACCATTCGAATGACCGGGTGCCCTAACGGTTGCGCCCGTCCCTACACCGCCGACATTGCCTTGGTTGGTCGGCGACCGGGAGTCTACCATTTGTTTGTCGGTGGTCGATTGGCCGGTGATCGTATGGCAGACTTGTACGCGGCTGATATCAAAATTGAAGCCACCCTCGAGACATTAATGCCTCTGCTGATTAAGTTTGCTGCCGACCGCACGCCCGGAGAGGGACTCGGAGACTTCTATCAGCGTGTTCTCGAGCGAACCGAGTCTCGAAAACGGGTAACCGGCAAAGAAATTCCGACGTTCGACGAAGTTCAACCCAAGCTCATTCAGATCGGAGCCTAAGATGCCACCGCGCATTTGCTCGATCGTGTTGGCTGCCCATGGCTCCACGGCGACAGACCATTCTAACGCTCCACTGCATGAAATGGCCGCCGCCATTCTCAATCGGCAGCGCGAGGGTTCGGCCGATTGGCCTGATCTTTGGATTGAGAAAATCACGCCGGCGTTTCTTCAAGGCGAACCGCAGATGACGCAGGTTCTCGAATCGCTTCCCGAAGGGGATGTCGTCGTGATCCCCGTGATGACCAGCAACGGTTACTATCTCCGAAAACTGCCAGATAAATTCGCCCGCAATCGAAATGTCGATAAATTCCAACTGCACCTAAGCCCAGTCTTTGGCATGCACGCAAGCATTGCTGATGAAATGAAATCGCTAGTGGCAAACCATCTATCGAATTTAAATTTGAAACCGGAGGAAACCACCGCCGTTGTAATTGGCCATGGTACGCGACGAAATAAGACGAGCGGTGAATCAACCTACCGCCTGACCAAGACTCTGGCTGACCAATTTCCCCGATTAAACTGCTTGACTGGCTTTCTTGACCAAGATCCGACCGCCGAACAAATTGCCTCGGAAATAAAAACTCCCAACACCATCATTTTACCGTTTCTGATCAGCCGCGGTCCGCACACAACCGAGGATGTACCGCTTGCCTTCCATTTGCCGACCGGTCCCGATCTTCCATTCCCGTGCATTCGCCGGTCTGACTCGGGAATTCAAATCTATGAAAAACCGCTTGCGATGTACTCACAAGCCGTGGACATCTGCGTCGCACTGGCGCGCGAAGCACTGGACGCCAATCAACCGGTGAAATTAATTTCCAAGGGAGAATTGAGCCTATGATTTTTCGTCGTGGATCTGTTCATCTTGTGGGCGCCGGCCCCGGTGATCCGGAATTAATCACCGTCCGTGGAATGCGCCTGATTGAACAAGCAGACGTCGTCATTCACGACCGCCTTATCCCCCCTGAAGTTTTAAATTGGTGCCACAGCCATGCAACGCTAATCGACGTCGGAAAGTACCCCGACCATCATCGGATTTCACAAACCGAAATTAACCAACTGTTAGTAAAGCACGCTCACAAGAACCAATTGGTCGTAAGGCTCAAAGGGGGCGACCCTTTTGTTTTCGGACGCGGCCAAGAAGAATTCGAAGCCTGCCGCGAGGCGGGGGTTGCCTGTCATATTGTCCCGGGAGTTAGCAGTGCCATCGCAGGACCAGCGGCCGCCGGCATTCCAGTAACGACACGGGGAATCGCAAGGTCATTTACCGTTGTTACGGGCCAGACCGCACCGGAACTTGGCATTCACAACCTCGACTTCCAAGCCTTGGCTAAGACCGACACCGTCATCTTGATGATGGCGCGAAAGAATCTGCGCAGCATCACTCAACAACTCATCGAGGCTGGTCGTTCCCCCGACACCCCCGCAGCCTGCATCGAACGGGCAACCTATTCAGACCAGCGAGTCACGTGCGCGACCCTAGCCGAAATCGCGACTCACGCTGACCTGCTCGACATGAAGAATCCAATGATTACCGTAATTGGTAAAGTCGCGGCAATGGTTGATCAGGACCAAGTGGAATGGCCTCAAGAGATCCAGGAAAACTTCTACGCCATTGAATTCGGCGAATAAAATGATGAGCCGTTCCGTTTCTACGGTCGAGACATTTTTCACCTCGATCGGCAGATTTTCACTGACGATTCCACAATAATTGACGGGGGATAGGCATCTCTCTGTTACCGACCTTGAAACCAACATCTTTCCGGATCTTCGCCATGAATTTTAAGTTTAACGTCATTTTTCTCGTTGGTTGTAACGCGGTTCTCGCACTTTCTTTGACCAACGCAGATGACTGGCCGCGTTTCCGGGGGCCCAATGGTCACGCCGCGTCCGCCGATACTGCTCCTGAGGAGTGGACAGAAACCGAAAATATCGCTTGGAAATCCAAGATTCCTGGACGTGGATCTTCTAGTCCCATTATCGTCGGTGATCAAATCTTTCTAACTTCATACACTGGCTATGGACAATCCGATGACGATGCCGGCGAGAAAACCGAACTAAGACTCAACACACTTTGCTTCGACCGCAAAAGTGGCAAACTAATTTGGAACAAGTCCATTGAAGGGAGTGCCGACGAACAAACGCTGGCGAACCCCAATAGCCGCAACGGCAAGAAAAAACAGGTTGCCGGACATGGGTACGCGTCCGGCACGCCGGTCAGTGATGGCGAATCAGTATTTGCATTTTTTGGCGCATCGGGCGCCGTTGCCTATGACCTGAAGGGAAACCAACTCTGGCAAAACGACGAACTAGGATTCAACACGGTCGGTTTCGGCTCTGCCTCTTCTCCGGTCGTCTATGGTGATTTGCTTTACATCAACGCGAGCATCGAGAGCGATACACTTTGGGCCCTCGACAAAAAAACCGGAAAAGTAGTTTGGAAGAATGACAATATTATTAAATGCTGGTCGTGCCCCTGTCTCGCAAAAAACGAACGCGGGGAAACCGAACTCGTCATTAATCAGAAATTCAAGGTCTTTGGCCTGAACCCTTTGACGGGTGAACAACTTTGGACCTGCGACGGAATCGAAGACTATGTCGTCCCGACTCCCATTGCCTACGACGGAATCGTTTATTGCCTCGGCGGGCGAAGCAACAAAGCGATGGCAATTAAACTGGGAGGCAAAGGAGATGTCACCCAATCGCACCGACTGTGGATGACCAATGTCGGCGCCAACGTCACTTCTCCTGTTCTTCATGAAGGCCATCTTTACTGGGCCAGCGATAAAGGGATTGCGAATTGCATGAATGCGAGCAACGGCGAACCTGTTTATCGAGAGCGAATGCCCACCAAGGCCCGGGTTTACGCGTCCATCGTCCGAGGTGGTGACAAACTCTACCTGACAACACGTGATAGTGGCGTTTGGGTACTTGCCGCCGAGCCAAAATTCACGCCGATTGCACTCAATCAAATTGAATCAGATGAAAATATGTTCAATGCAAGTCCGGCGATTCATAATGGCCAAATTCTATTGCGAAGCAATGATTTCCTGTATTGCATTGGCAAAAAATGACCTGTTGATCAAATTAATTCGACCGTTACCGAAACACGCCACGATCCTTACCTGCCCAAACTGAAGATTCGCGGTAAACTAACAGCGTTAACTTCTTCTTTGAACAGGGCAGGATTCATGTTGCAACCCTCCTCGCGTATGGCGAGTTTTGTTTTTCATTGCGTCCCCGCAATTAAGGTGACACCGACTGGCTTATGGTTAGCTGTCTTGATTGCCGTGGCACCGTTTCCTGCAGTTGGACAGACCACCGATCTCCATCAAGACCGACGATTCGACGCCCTTACCTGGGTTCAGAACTCAGCTGAATATCGAATGCTGACGGAACAAACCTTTCGCTTAGCATTGCACCCGCTAATCACAGCACTCAATGACCCATCAATCACCGCCGATGAAGCCCAACTTGCAAAAGGAGACTTTGCCGAGAAGCCGCCCGCAATCATTCTCGATTGTGACGAAACGGTCTTGGATAACTCCGCCTACGCCGCCCGCAATATCCTCGAAAACCAGAGCTACTCAACGGAGACTTGGAATGCATGGTGCATGGAAGTAAAAGCCGACGCGATCCCCGGATCTCTGAAGTTCGTCAGCCGCGCCAAGGCGTTGGGGGTTGAGATTTTCTTCATCACGAATCGACGCGATGTAGTAAAAGACGCGACCGTCGAGAACTTAAAAAAACTCGGATTCCCAGCCAGTACCGAAAACGTGATGACGAAAAACGAAGAACTCGGGCGAGGGGACGACAAAGTCTCTCGGCGGGCGAGGGTGGCCAAGAACCACAGAATTATCATGCTCATCGGAGACAGCATGAGCGATCTTTGCAGCGGGATGAACCTCTCGGAAACGGCCCAGCGCAATCAAACAGGGAATCGCAAATTCCAGCAACTGGGCTCTCGGTGGATCATGCTTCCCAATCCCATTTATGGCGGATGGCAGCAGGCACTGCCGGCAGATAAAAAAGCGCTAAAACCTAAATTGCCCAAAACGAATACCAAGCCATCGCCCAGTCAATAACTTAACTGCCTCGATCGCCGATCGCGACCTTCCTTCTTCAATCGCTCATCTCAAATACGAGGTTCACGATGAATCAAAGATCCGCCCTGCTCATTGGGATCCTATTCACGATCACAATCCAAGTCCATGCGCAAACGCGCAAGGTCTTGTTTGAAGAAGTCAACAACAGACCCGATACGATCATAGGCCAGTGGGTAATCGGCAACAAAAACATGATCGTTGACAGCAATTCGCAAATCGCTTCAGCCGCTCAAATCAAACCCGGTTCACTGGCAGTGACAGAGTATTTTGAAGTGGGCTCCAAAACTTATGTGACGCGGATGCAACCGTACCCAGCCCAGGCCTCAGAAATAAATGACGGCCCATATGTAAATTGGATCGATGCAAAAACCGCAGAGATCATCACGATCGTAAAGGGAAAGGTATCCCGACAACGAATTCAGGAACTGACCCAACCTCGTGTCATTGAACAACTGACACCCCGGGTCAAGTCTTTGACACTCGACCCCGCCCCACCCTCCTCTCCAAAATCCGAGTGGGAGCAACCAAGTCGCCTGATGGCCATTAGCGATCTCGAGGGGAACTATCTTAATGCAGTTCGTTTCTTGGAAAACAATAAGGTGATCGACAATCAGGGGCGCTGGATTTGGGGAGATGGGCATTTGGTATTGGTCGGCGATCTTGTCGACCGAGGGAAATCAGTTACCGAGCTAATGTGGCTGATCCACCGTCTGGAAAACGAAGCGATCAAAGCCGGTGGCCGAGTCCATTACGTACTCGGAAACCACGAAGCGATGGTGATGGGCGGAGACTTAAGGTACATCCATCCAAAGTACCTCTTTACCTCAACGCGAATCGGAATAACGTACGATCAACTGCACGGCCCCAATACCGAGATTGGGCGATGGTGGCGTTCGAAAAACGGGGTTACCCGCGTGGGCGATCTGCTATTTGTTCACGGGGGGTACTCTCCCAAACTGGACGCCGCGAAACTCGAGATCGAACAATTAAACCGCCTGATTCGCAATGGACTACCTCCACGCAAGACGGCCGGCACTACTCCTGCGACGAATCCCGTCGGTGACATGCATGGCCCTTTTTGGTATCGCGGTTACTTTCCTCAACACGCCGCAGCATGGGGAGGATTAGCGACCCCTGATCAACTCAAGCAAATTCTGAATCGGCACAACGCGAAACACGTGGTCATCGGACATACCGTTGTTGATCAAGTCGGCCCGATTGACGAATCTGGATTCGTCCTCGGAATCGATGTGAAATGGGCAGATCCAGAAAAATGCGAGGGACTTCTTCAGGAGAAGGGTGTTCTCTACCGAGTGCTCATGAATGGACAACGACAGAGACTTTTCCCCGCCAACAGGAAATAGCTTGCCACCCATTTCCGTCGTTACCGACGAAGAATTCAGTGATTCACGCTGTTTGTCTGTGATTGACTGCTGCCGTCTCGCGATCGATTCAAGTACAATCGGGCGGATCCCCTGTTTTTAAGGAAGCCTCATGTTGTTCCCGTACTTAACTCGAATCGTTTTGATCGCACTTTGCGTCACCCACTTCACTACACTCGGTTTGGGGGGTCAGACGCAAACAGATTCCTCGCTTCAACCGACAACCCGCCAACAGCGTATTGCCGACTCAATCATTACTGATTCATCGATTCGTGCGGATGTCGAATTTTTGGCCGACGACCTGCTCGAGGGTCGCGGACCGGGGACGCGAGGCGACCGACTGGCTCAAAAATATATCATCTCTCAATTCAAACAGATGGGACTTAAGCCTGCCGGCAAAGATGGTCGGTGGACGCAAGACGTACCCCTGTTGGGCGTCACGACTCGGCCTCCGGCAACGCTCACGTTTAAGAATGCCAATCAATCCGTGTCTTTCAAAAACAATGACGACTACATCGTCACCTGCGGAACGGGTGTCGAGCAAGCCGTCATTAAAAACGCGGAAGTTGTATTCGTCGGCTATGGAATCCAAGCACCCGAGTATGACTGGGACGATTTCAAAGGGATCGATGTCAAAGGCAAAATTTTACTGTGCCTCAACAATGACCCAGCCGACAATCCGGATATGTTTGCTGGGCGGACGCGACTTTATTACGGCCGATGGGACTACAAGTACGCCAAGGCAGCAGAACTCGGAGCTGCTGGAATGTTAATTATCCACACCACTCCCTCCGCCGGTTACCCCTATCAAGTCGTGCAAACCTCCTGGACCGGTGAGCAAATGGCGCTCGGTGGCGAGCAGGTCGGCCGGGCCCTACTCGAAGGCTGGTTAACCGAGAACGCGGCAGAGAAATTGGTTTCGTTTGCCGGCCATCAACTCGAGGAATTATCCAAATCCGCACAATCTAAGGATTTCCAACCGGTACCACTGAACACGCGATTGTCGATGAAAATGGATTGCCGCGTTCGCTCTCGAAGTTCCGCCAACGTGCTTGGCCTCCTACCCGGCAGTGACCCTGAATTAAGTAAGCAATGGATAGTCTACACCGCGCACCACGATCACATCGGGATGACCGAAGCACGCGATGAAAAAGTCGACAACATTTACAACGGTGCGGTCGACAATGCCTCCGGCGTAGGATCGATGCTGGCCATCGCTCGCGCCATGGCCGCGCTGCCGGAATCTGACCGCCCGAAACGGTCGATCCTCTTCGCCTCGGTGGCAGCCGAAGAACAAGGGCTCCTCGGGTCGGCCTATCTCGCACAAAACCCACCAATACCGGCCGGTCATTTGGCCGCAGTCATTAATATTGATGGTATTAATATTCTCGGAGCAACCGAAGATGTTGTAGTGATTGGCCGAGGCAAATCCGATATGGATAAAATTGTGGAACGGATATCAAAATGGCAAAAACGCGTCGTCGTCGGAGATCAATTCCCCGATCGCGGTTATTACTATCGATCCGATCAGTTTAGCCTTGCGAAAATTGGCGTTCCCGGAGTTTATCTTAGCTCCGGAGTGCACGTGATCGGCAAGCCGGACGGTTGGGGAAAAGAACAGTTGCGGGAATGGACCGAGAATATCTATCACCAGACGAGTGATGAGTACAGTGACTCTTGGAATCTCTCGGGCGCCGTCGAGGATGCCAAGCTAATGTTCTACACTGGTCTTCAGGCGGCCAATCAAAAACCCCTGCCCGCCTGGAATTCGGGAGATGAATTCGAAGCTGCCCGACTCGAGGCATTAAAACAACTCTCAAAATAGACGACGCCACCAACGCTAATTTTTTATTCGCCCTGCGGATAAAACTAATTTTGAAATGTCGACAACGACATTAGACCGACTGAGACCTTATGGCAACGACCGAATTTAAAGACACCGTGACTCCCGAATTGGAAGGCAGAATCGACCTGATGGTTCGCAGCCTGATCGATTTGCCGAGAAGCAAATTGAACCTCCTGTTTGATCACGGGTGCGTTTCCCTTAACGGTACTGTCTGCAAAAACTCCGCTACCCGTGTCAGTGCGGGTGACGCAATCATCGTCAGCTACGACTCCCGACAGGGCTATTCCAAAAAGAAACGCCCCTGGAGCGATCGAACCTTTACGATCATTCATGAAGATGATGACCTCTTGGTAATCAACAAAGCCTCCGGAGTGTTGACGGTCCCCACGAATAAGGAAGAGCCAAATACTTTGCTCGAACGCGTCACTGCCTATCTGGATCGCAAAAAGAAAAACCATGAAGCCTATCTGATTCACCGCCTCGACCGCGGAATGAGCGGAACGATGGTGTTCGGCAAGACGCCTAAATCAGCCAAACATTTACGGACTCAATTCGACCACGACCAGGCTCGCCGGATCGTGTTTGTCATCGTCAACGGGGAATTAGAATCTAAATCCGGTGTTTTTGAATCGCAGCTCGACACCCATAGCAACCTCAGCCGTTACTCCACATCGGAAAAAGGACAAGGGCAACGTGCGGTAACTCGCTACAAAGTCACTCAAGAACTGGAGGACGCGACGGGGGTAGAACTGGAACTGGTTACCGCTCGCCGCCATCAAGCACGCGTTCATTTTTGCGAATTCGGCCATCACATCCTCGGCGATACCCGCTATCGACAACAGCGATTTCCGCATGAGAAATGGGAAAAAAAGAGACTAGCGATGCACAGTGTCGAAATTTCATTCATTCATCCAACCACGATGAAACCGGTCACCTTTAAATCCCAGCTTCCGATGACGCTTCGTAAATTCATTCGTGGCAGTAGAAAAAAATAGATGTGCGGCTTAATCCCGCCGAACCATCATTCCAACCGCCTGTCGGAAAATCTAGGGTAAACGTAGAATACCGCTGCAACGGCAGTGCTTTTTTGATTAGTTGATTTGAAAGACGCTATTTTGGATTCTCAGGAAATCCTTGGACAAGGCGGTTTGATCGCCAAACGACTTCCAAACTACGAGGAGCGTCGTCAGCAACTCGAGATGGCCGATGCCGTCGCCGAAGCGATTCGCGCTAAACAGCATTTGATCGTCGAAGCGGGGACCGGCGTCGGCAAGAGTTTTGGCTATCTCGTCCCGGCGATCCTCTCATTGCAGGAAAACCAGGAAAGCAAAGAGGGTGGAAAACGTCGAATCGTCGTCTCGACTCACACCATCAGCCTACAAGAGCAGTTGATTCAAAAAGACGTTCCGCTCCTCAACAGCATTATCCCGCTTGAGTTTTCCGCCGTACTTGCCAAAGGGCGCGGTAACTACATCAGCCTTCGTCGATTGCGACAGGCGCTTCAACGTAGCGACAATCTATTTTCCACCGATGAGCAAATTTCTCAGGTTCAAGCCCTTCGAGAATGGGCGGTGACGACCACCGATGGCTCACGGGCAGATCTCGATTTGAAGGTGCTGCCGAGTGTGTGGGACGAAGTCAAAAGTGACAGTGGCAACTGCCTGGGAAGGAAGTGCCCCAGTTACGCGGACTGCCACTATTTCAAAGCAAGAAAACGATTGCAAAATGCTGATATCCTGATCGTTAATCACGCCCTCTTTTTTAGCGACCTTTCGCTGCGAAGACTCGGAGTCAACATCCTCCCCGATTACGACACCGTCATTCTTGACGAAGCCCATACGATTCAAGACGTTGCCAGCGACCACCTCGGACTCGGTATCACGCTAGGCCAAATCGACTATACGCTTTCAAAACTCTACAACGAAGGAACCAACAAAGGACTGTTGGTGCATCACAATCTTAAAGCCGGACAACAGTCAGTCGTCCAATGCCGAATTCGAGCCGAAGATCTGTTTGGTGATATTCTTGCCTGGGTCGCGCGCACACAATCCTCCAATGCACGCAATACGACAGCCCGCGTGCAGGAATCCGGAATCGTCAGTAACCCACTTTCCCCAGCCCTCGATAAATTAAGCCAACTGGTTCGGCAATTTGGCGAGAACATGAAAGACGCCGCAGAGAAACAGGATTTCACCTCGCAAGCCGATCGCCTCACCGCACTCTCAACGTCTTTAGAAGCCTGGCGACTTCAAGAGATGGAAGGGGGTGTTTACTGGATTGAGTCCGGAATGAACCGGTATGGAAAACAAAAAGTTAAATTGATGGCAGCGCCGATCGATATTGGACCCGCCATGCGAGAAAATCTGTTTAATAAAACCGATTGCTGTATCCTCACTAGTGCAACACTCGCCATCGGGGATCAATCGTTCGATTTCTTCCGTAACCGAATCGGGCTCACGCAATCGAAATCACTGCAACTGGGTAGCCCGTTTAATTATAGCGAACAGGCGAGATTGATTCTGGTTTCAAACATGGCCAGTCCGGCAGAACATCGTGACACACACGAACGACAATGCATCGATGCAATTAAACAATACGTCTCGAGAACCGACGGTCATGCCTTTGTGCTATTTACTAGTTACGATTTTCTCAACCGCGCCGTGCGCGACTTAACCCCATGGCTGAGCGAAAAAGATTTTGGACTCTATGTCCAAGGCGGAGGCGTTTCGAGAACGCAATTGCTAGAACAATTTAAATCCAAACCTCGCGGCGTTCTCTTCGGAACCGATAGCTTCTGGCAAGGTGTCGACGTTCAGGGCGATGCACTTCAAAACGTGATCATCACCAAACTACCCTTTAGCGTACCCGACCAACCGCTCCTGCAAGCTCGTCTCGAAGCCATCAAAAAATCCGGGGGTAACCCATTTAACGATTACCAATTGCCCGAGGCCATCATAAAATTCAAACAAGGCTTCGGTCGGCTAATTCGGAGCAAAACAGACTCCGGAATCGTCGTCGTCCTCGACCCGAGAATTAAGACAAAATCTTATGGTCGAATTTTCCTCGGCTCTCTTCCCGAATGCCAAGTCGAATACGATACAATTTAGCTGCGCATAAGTATGGAAATGGACGTTCTCGTGGGCTACATTCAATTCGTTTGGTCGCTAAAATCGACATATCTGGCGAGTTCGAGCTTTGATCACGTCAGCCTTTAGAATTGCCGATACTCCTGCTGCCTACTTTTTTTCCGTTTGAAACCAGCGAGCTCGACTGTGGCCGAAAGATCCAAATACCAACAGAATATCATCCGGAATTACTACGATAACCGGGAAAATATTTCGCTCCAACGAGCACAAGAAATTGTCACTGAATTATATCTCTCAGAAGGCAAAAAAAGAGAAAAGTACTGGAAGAGCCTCGAAGGTCACCTGCTTAAACTGGACGTCAAGCAGCAGACGATCGATCATTTGATTGCTCAGAATGACCCGATGTTAGTTGCTAAATTGGTTGAAAAACTAGGTAAACAATAGTACCGCGCGTCGATTGTCACGTGCCATGGAATAAAGACGAAAACCATGCTCACTGAGGAACAAAAAACTAGACTTCGACCACGTGTCGTTTCACTTCAGTCCACCGCTGGGGCAATGATTGTGGCTTCGGCACTGGCAGCCTCGGTGATCGCGGCAATTGCAAATTGGGATGAACTGGGAGATCGCCTTTCCATGCTGCCATTGATCGGGGCGATTTTTGGATTGATGATGATCGGCAGTGGTATCACATTCCCGTTGGTTTTTGCCGGAGAGTTCGCCACAGGAGACTCCGAAGAGGAACGAATAAAGTCCGCTGTCCAATCGGTATCCGTCGAATATCTGATTCGCTTTGCACTAGTACAAGCCGCGTTGTTTACCAATCTACTTGTGCTCATGCTCGATTTGCACACCATTACCCTGGGAATCGTCGGATTCGCAATGGCCACGCTCCTGTTTCTCTTCCCTTTCCAATCGAGATTCGTCGGATCGGTCGAAAAACGACTTCGCTAACACGGCCATTCTCAAATGGATTCTTGGACAGTGGCTATCCGGCAATCGTGACCGCTTGCGGAATTTGCATCTCCACCACACTCATTCCGTATGGTTTTAGCTCACCCCGCATCACCTTAACGTCCGACGGAGCGGAGATCCCAAGCCGGACTGTATTGCCTTTGATCTGCAATACTTCCACCGTGATACCGCCGTCGATTAAAACTTTCTCATTCCGCTTGCGACTTAAAACTAACATCTCATTCTCCTTAACTTTTCGGCCACTGGGGGGATCAATTGATTTCGATAGCACGACTGGCCCATGTGCTTCGTTGATAAGTATCTGCGAGGTCTGTGACACCTCAGGTCAACAACCAATAGTTTTCCTTAAAATAAATAGGTCGCTTCCGAGGCTAACCGTACGTTGAGGCAACGCGTTAAACTTACTTACGCAAAACAAACGGTATTTCGATCAATTTCTTATTCGCTTTCTCACAAAATGGACAAAATCTCTAATTTGTGCCTGTTCTGCTAGCACGCTTTGCTTCTGAAATTCTGTTTGGCCTCTAAAATTTCCTGCCTGCCAACGCTTGCCAATCGGCCTTCTATGGTTCTGTAATTTCGATCCTGCTACACTCCGACGCGATTTATCAAACCGGAACCACGGCAAATTAATGCACGGAATTATTAGAAAATTGATCACGCAATTGGGCGCGGGACTGGCGACCCTTTGTCTACTCACGCCCTTTGTTTTAGGCGACTCCGATTTACCCCGGGAACAACTTCCTAAATCGTGGAAATCTAATGCTGAGCTTACCGACGTTTTCTTTCTCAACACGCGACTGGGTTGGGCAGTCGGCGCCCAAGGGACGATCGTTCGGACTTCCGACGGTGGCAAAACGTGGATCCAAATTTCGCAGCGCGTCAATCTGGGTGTCAGCGACCTTTCGCTCGATCAAAAGCTTCGTAACATGAGGCAAGGCATTCAAACCCGTTCCACCGGCCGAGCGAATGGGAAATCGATCGATCCGATCAGCTGTCGATTCGAATCCGTAATTTTCGCCGATGAAAAAAATGGTTGGATCGCAGGCGGCTACCGTGTTCCCTACATCGATCGCTCCAAAGCGATTGTCATGAGAACCCGCGATGGTGGAATTACCTGGAATTCTGTCGAGCACCTGGTTGCCCCTCGATTCCAGCAAATTCGTTTTACCGATGTATTGAATGGGTGGGCGGTGGGCGAAGCCGGTAATTTATTTCAATCAGGTATCTTTTATACGTCTGACGGGGGCCATTCATGGTCGAGCCAAACGTCGAAAAAAATTCACTCATGGCTCGCCGTGGAGAGAACAAACGATGGTTTAGTCACCATTAATGAAGCTGGTCATCTAGGGACGCTTCGACCCAATCGATACGAGCCCTCGGTGGTAATCAGTGAAAGCACCCCCACTCTGTCTCAAGTCCGATTGATCGATGATCAGTCGGGTTGGGCGGTCGGTGTGGACGGCACGCTGCTTAACACCACCAATGGCGGAAAGTCTTGGACGCAAATCAATCTTCCACCTGGAGCGGCACAAATCGACCTTGAGACAATTTCGGTGGTTGAAAATCGCATCTGGTTTGCGGGTGATCCAGGAACTGTCATTTATTCAATGGATACAGATACGGGACAAACGACCTCGTTCCGGACACCGATCCGGATGCGAATCAATCAGTTGCATTTTTCGGATCCGCTCCACGGATGGGCGGTCGGTGGCGGTGGAGCCATTATCGCCACCACCGACGGAGGCAAAAACTGGCATGTCCAAAGAGGCGAACAACAACGCGTCGCAATCCTTTGCATCAGCCTGAACGCTCAATCTGTCCCGCTGGAATTACTGGCAAAGTATTCGATCGAAGAAAACCAGACGGCTGCCGCACTGGTACTGCAAAAAACAAATCACCAAAATCAAGACCTCATTCAAGCAACCGAACGGCTCGGCAACAGTCTACTCCACTCGCTGGGGGTCTCGGCGGAGACCGACCTGAGTTCCGCGAAAACGCGCAAAAAGATTTTGCAAAAATTGACGCGCGTAATTCGAACCATGCAGCCCAACGTCGTTGTGCTCAATTCAGCCGAATCGACTACCCGCCAGATGAATCAGTTATCCGCCGATTTGTTTTCGCTCGTCAATTCCGCCATTAATCACGCACGTGACCCACGAAGTTTTTCAACTCAAATCACGGACTTGGGTTTGAAAACGTGGCAAGTCGATCGATTCGCTTTTGAGGATCCGACGGGAGAATTCACTATCGATGCCACGCGTTTACTTCCGCGTGCAGGCGTCTTAATTGAAGATCAAATCGCACTTAGCCGCGCACTTCTGGGGAAATCAGTTACGAGCGACCGAGTTCTTCGCTATCGGATCAACCATTTTGGGCAACACCAAAAAATGCACGCCGGCAATCTCCTCTCAGGGCTGGATAAACGAAAAACTGCGCAACCGAGAGACATGGCCGATGCCAAACGCGGGAATCTAAATATGATTCAACAGGCAAATGCCAAACAGCGAAAAGTGGAAGAGTTTGTTCGCTTTGAATCATCCTCGCCTCGCGACTTGTTGATCTGGCGGCAGCAGATTCAGGCGTTTGCCATGCCGATGGATAAAGGAATCGCCGGCGTGTGGTTGATGCAACTCGCCGAACGCTATTTAGAAGTCGGAAAAACTGAACTCGCCGCGCAAACCACAACGCTCCTGGTCAACCATTGGGCCGATCATGCATTCGCACCAGCCGCTTTGAATTGGCTGGCAAACTATTACAGCAGCGAGGAATTCGCTCAAATCGAGTACCAAAATAAGATCAAAAATGGCGAACTGACCCCTTATGGAACACTCACTCAAACCCAACGCCTGAATGAAAGCTTCCGGCCTCGTACTGAGCAAAACTTTGCCAACGGTAGCGGCCAAATCAAGTGGCTACCAAGCGAGGCGATGCTGAAATCCAAAGAAAACAAGTCGTCACCAAAAAATGAAGAAATCGATGACCAAGAGACATCGGCACCATCCCCAATTCGACCTGCTTTCTTCGACCAACGCCTTCAAATCGCAAGTAAAATCTTAAATCAGTTGAAACAACGCGATCCCGAACTCGCCGCCGGTCCGCAATATAGACTCATGGAAGCCCACCTCTCTCGGCGACTCAATGGGGCCTTGGCCAATGAAGGCCGCTATCAATCGCTGGCACAACTCGGTGACCTAGAAAAAGCGGGAATTTCGATTGCCGCTCAACGCGAATTGGCGCTCAGTCCCCAACTGGCAGCTACTTCGCCCGGTTTGAAAAACAGGGTGTGCCGCTACACCGACCAACCACCCAAGCTCGACGGCAGACTCGACGATCCCTTTTGGCAAACCGGCATCCAACAACGCGACGCTTCGCAGATTCCTCTCTCAACCTCCAATGGCGGATCGGACACGCCGCCCGATCTTGCCATGTTCGCCTACGATGACAAATACTTTTACGCCGGCTTTCAGTGTCAAAAAATTTCCGGTCAACCATACAACACGCCGAAGCAGGCGAGGCCGCGGGATGCCGATCTGGCCCGCCGTGATCGTATTGAATTCTCAATTGACGTCGATCGAGATTACCTCTCCCAATACTGCTTTGTCATCGACCATCGAGGCTGGGTAAAAGAAAGCTGTTCGGGCAGCCTGGGATGGAATCCAAACTGGTTTGTCAGTCAATCGGAAGACGAACAGACTTGGACCATTGAAGTTGCCATTCCGTTAAGTTGTTTGGTGCCCGAAAAGATCGCAGCCAATAAAACCGTCTGGGCGCTGAAAGTCGCGCGGCGCGGGTACGAAGCTACTAACCTATGGCACAACTCCGCAACGCAATCCTTCGCGTCCTCTTTGCCCTCGCCGATGGGAATCAGAAATACGCTTCAGGCACGACCCGTCGATTTTGAGTTACTCAAATTTATCAGTCAAACGCCCGAAACCGAAACCAAACTAACCCTTGGAAATTAACGATTATTTGAGGTTATCAATCGTTTCCACGCAGAAATAACCATGCAAAACATGATCCAGCCCCGATCGCGAACTATAGTGAACCGAGGGGTTTACTTAGGTATCAGCCATGACGAAACAACCAGAAACGAATCGGACTACTATGCCGACTAACGATTCTGCGATGACGTCATCCAACAACACGCCCCCGGTCTCCGGCGGGGCCTCAAAACTCGTGACCGTTTCGCCCCGAAATCGTGCTCCTCAAAAGACCACCGACACGGTGAACTCGATCCCGGCGATTCACTTAAAAACGCAACCGCGTAAATCCCAACCACGCGCTCCACAATCCCTGGAGACGTTTTTAAATTTTCATCGTCCACTGCCCAACCTCGCCCGCCCTCAAATTCAATCGCCCAACGAGACGGAGGAACGCGAGAACAGTTCGTTGCGCGGGCGAATCGAAAATCACCGCAATCCATTATCGTCCGTGCTCATCAGCATGGTCATTCACCTCTCGCTGTTTTTTGCGCTTGCCTTAATCGTGATGGCGATGGATAAACCAATCACGACGATTAGCTTGATCGCGACCCCCGATGCCAATCCCGTTCTGGAAAACTTGAATCAAGCTGACCTGCAGTTTGTTGAAATAGAAGTCCCCATCGATAACCAATCACCAATGGAAATGCTCGCCGATGCGACTGCTACGAAGGATTCCGTCAATGCCGATGACCTACCCATCGTCTCTCCAAGCATTGCCAACCCCGTGCTCAACCCCAACACCGCTGAAAACAATCCGCCTGCCGAAGTGGGAAAACTTCCGACAGGCGGAGGTCTAGAGGGGCGGGCGACCGATGCCCGGGCAAGACTCGCGGCCCTCCGAGGCGGCACACTCGCAAGCGAAGCAGCCGTCGAGGAAGGCTTGAGATGGATCATAAATCATCAACGCGAGGACGGCAGTTGGCGATTCATTCACGATCAACCAAGCTGCCAAGGGCAATGTAAAAACCAAGGCACGAACGAGGCATCCACCGCCGCAACTGGACTGGCGTTGATGTCATTGCTGGGTGCAGGTTACACCCATCAAACGGGCCCCTATCAGCAACAAATTGAAAAGGGACTCCAGTATTTAAGCTCAAAAATGAGACTCACCGCGCGAGGGGGCAGCCTCACTTCAGGTAGCAAGGGCATGTATGCCCATGCGATTGCCACCATCGCGTTAAGCGAAGCCAGCACCATGACCGGAGATAGTGGACTCGGCAAGGTCGCCGATCTGGCGAGACAGTATATCGAAACCGCACAACACAAAGCGGGGGGATGGCGGTATGACCCGGGAGCACCAGGAGATATGACGGTCACCGGCTGGCAAATTATGGCCTTAAAAAGCTGCCAACTCTCCGGCTCGCGTCTCGGTGAATTAACCATGATTCAAGCTGAACAATTTGTAGATTCGTTAGCAACCTCCAATGGTCGATTTAGCTACAACACAGATGACTCATTGGAAAATTCAGCAACCACGACCGCGATCGGCGTGCTTTCGAAAATGTATCTTGGCGCTGGAATGAATGCAGGCTCGCTCGAACAGGCAACGCGATTTCTTTCCGACCACGGCCCCTCTAAAAACAATGTTTACTTCAATTACTACGCCACTCAGGTGCTGCATCATCGAAACGATCCCCGCTGGCAGGATTGGAATGAAACGATGAGAGAACATTTGGTGACCAGCCAAGACCACAGCAATACCCACCAAGCGGGAAGCTGGTATTTCCCAGATCCGCACGGTCAGGTCGGCGGACGCTTGTATACGACCGCCATGGCAGTCATGATTCTTGAAGTTTATTACCGCTATTTACCGCTCTACGAGAATGACGCGGTCCAGATTAATCGCTAAGATAGAGAGAGGGGCACAACCTCCCTTTCGTCTCCTGAAACACCCCGTAAACATCGGTTTTTTGCGATTTTTCCGACCATGAATCCTGTCATTCCCGTTCTCGATTTAATGATTAGCCAAGTTGTCTTAGCAGCTCAAGGCGATCGAGAAACCTACCGCCCGGTTCACTCGAAATTAACCCAAAGCAGCCAACCGATCGATGTCGCAAAAGCGATATTTAATCAAACCGGATGCGACGTTCTGTATCTCGCCGATATCGACAGCTTTAACGGAGCCAATCCCAATTGGAATGTCTATAACGATCTATTGAACGCAGGATTTGGGCTCTGGATCGATGCTGATTGGGTGACCGGCGATCAATACCTGCAAATCGTCGAGAAAATTCAACAGCGGGAACGATTGAAAATAATACTCTCGTCTGAAACACTCGCCAATTTCACCGACATGGATTTACTCACGAAGCTGATTGAACTGGACATTACGCCAATCTTCAGCCTCGATAAAAAAGCAGGGAAGTTATTCGCGCAACCAGGAAATCTCGCGGGCGCCACCTCGCTAGAATTAATTCAACATGCTTTCACAAAAGGTGCCCGGGAATTAATTCTGCTCGATCTCGAATCGGTTGGAACTATGGCAGGATGCAACCAAGCTGAAAACGAACTTGGCCTTCTAATTCAAGAAATAAAACAAGAACTACCCGAAATCAAAATAATCTCAGGGGGCGGAGTGCGGCACGCCCCTGACATTCAAACGCTACTCGAACTCGGATGCGAACATGTCCTTGTCGCTTCGGCCATTCACCAGTGCAAGCTCACACCCGACGATGTCGCTGGCCTAACGCGAGAACCCGCAGGGCGACCCTCCCAAGTTCACACGCCCTAATTCCTGTGTGAAACGGCGATCCTAAGCCCGCAACACCACGACGTCGCCGAGAAATCAGTTCCCGCAACCACCCGCCTTTCCGCTCGCAAACAGGCCTTCAAATTGCTAGCAGAAAACAAGTACGAAATGCAAGCAACTCAAATCGGCAAATTCGCATTTGCAACGAAGATGTCCATTGATTTAAAAACCGGTAATCTTTACAAATCATTTTGCAAAAGTTGCGTTCCAACTAGAGCGCGAAAAGAAGGCACGAGACGATGGCATCGAGTTTTTACTGGATTCTTCTGCTCAACTTTTTTTCGCCTTTAAAAATCGAGTTTGGCATGCAGCTTGCGTAACAGATTAAAACGACGCGCGGCGATCGTGCCGCAACTTAATCATACTTGCCGGTGAAGGATCACCTAGGCTTACAATCAACTGAACACGTTTCGTCAGTCAGGGAGGACGAGTTTTGAAATCGAACATTTACAAATTGGCACTAATTACGGCATTCGCAATCACGCAACCGTTTACCGGTAGTGTGGCTCAAGCGCAAGACACCGGTATTGTTGCAATCTTGGACGTCGCCGCAGTTTTCAAACGGAATCTGGAATTTAACACCCAGATGGAACTCATCAAGAAAGACGCGGAACGCTTAAAAGTACAAATAACTGACCAACAAAAGGTCATCCAAGCAAAGGCGCAAGAAATAAGCGCTTTGCCAAATGGAACTGATCGGTTTCAACAAGAGGCTGCCCTCGAGCAACAACAGACACAGTTGAAAACTCAGGCACGACAGGCTGAAACGAACCTTCTCAATCGCGAAGCGCAGATTTACTACGTCACCTACCAAAAATTGCAATCGGTTGTCAAAGCCGTGGCGGAGGCCAATGGAATCGTCCTCGTCTTGCGATTCGATAGCTCACATGTCGATGGTAATAACCGGCCAGAAGTCATCAAAGCTGTGAACCGTTCGGTAGTTTATAACAACCAATTGGATCTCACTAATATGATCACAGAACAAATGGGGCCTCAGGTTGCAGCAGTGAACCCTCCAGGGACACAACTCAAATAATCATTGAGTTACTTTACTCATGATGATTACCCTGATGATTACCCTGATGATTACCCTGATGATTACCCTGATGATTACCCAAAAGCGGCTTGTTCTAACGAGCCGCTTTTTTTATTGCAATCAAGCGCCAATGCTCTCCAGCCAAACTGCCTAAATCACCTGATTTGGTTTTTCGCAACCGAAAACGAGAGCAAACCAGCGAACGCTTGATCCATGAAAATGACACAAACGTTTCTCGCTTGTCATCCCTTGGATTCATGCTAAAACGAGAACTCGTGTCCATGGCTTCCATCATTCAGCACGCCCATCCATACACCAAATGAACGTTATAGTTTTTGAAGATTCGGGCGTCGACAATCTGTATCCTGTTACGACTGGTCGCCCCGCTTACGCGATCACATGCGCGAGTCTTCGCTTAATTGATTTTTTAAAATCCCTGAATTCGAGAACGGTGGGCATCGTTCGACCTTTCCTCGAGCGAATTCAAATACTCGATTTTCCCGAATTGGAACAATCACTCGACCTCTCTCAAAAATGGACACTCATCGTCAACGCGCGCCTTGCCCCGACCGTCGCAAATTGGGAGAAAATTACTTCGTTAATAAAGTCGTCAAACCAATTACTCCCCGAAGGCATTCTGGTTCGCGTTGGTTGGGCAACCGCCGCAGCGATTGTCCCTACGAGTACGCTGCAAGATCAATCGCGATCCAATTGGCGTGAGATTATCGAATCGCTGGGGAGTCGCCCCAACTGCGAAATTACCGAAGACGATTTTTCATTACTCGATTACCCTCACGAAATCATTGATCAAAACATTCAATCATTCCAGGACAACCTCGCCTATCGAATTGCCCACGGCGATTATACTGAAAAATATGAAAATGTTTTCGTTGCCGACGGCGTCCAAATCGTCGATCCCGTTTTATTTGATTCTAAACCAGGTGCGATTGTCATCGACTCGGATGTCAAAATTGGACCGTTTTGTTTTATTAGAGGGCCAGTTTATGTTGGCCCCCGCACCCGAATCAGTGAACACGCGTCGATAAAGGACTGCGTCTCGATTTCGCATACTTGCAAAATAGGTGGAGAAGTCGAGAGCACGATTCTCGAGGCGTATACCAACAAACAGCATCACGGATTCCTCGGCCATAGCTACCTCGGGAGTTGGATCAACCTCGGGGCTGGCACCTGTAACAGTGACCTTAAAAACACTTACGGGATGGTCAATATGAAGTACGAATCGGAAAAGGTTGCTACGGGGATGCAATTCGTCGGTTGTATTATGGGGGACTATGCGAAAACCGCGATCAATACCAGCATCTTTACCGGCAAGACGATTGGCACCGCGAGTATGGTTTACGGATTTGCGACGACGAATGTACCAAGTTTCGTGAATTACGCTCGCACCTTCGACAAGGTCGGAAACCTTCCTCCGGAAGTCATTGTGACCACTCAGAAGCGAATGTTCTCGCGCCGAAATGTCTCTCAGCGCCCCTGCGATATAGAATTAATTCTCGATATGTACCGAAATACGCAACAGGAACGCCCCGACGGTCTCTCCAATGAGCCGATTTCGCTGTAAGCAATCAACGGGAGAGGGAGTTCACGGGCAATCGCGGCTTCTAATTCCAAGCTGATAAGTCCCAGCTGTTTTTTAAAACGATCAATCTTCGAACAGATTTTGAATCTGGACTGTCTCACTCGCGGCTGCGAACTTATCATGATGCTACTCAAATTCCATTCCAAAACAATCTCACGTACCCATGTCACTCTCCCAACTATTTGAAAAGAAACAAGTCACGTCGTATGAGTTGTTTCCACCCAAGACACCCGCCGGCGAAAAAAGCCTTCGCCGGCATGTTAAACAACTGATGCAGTTCTCGCCGGACTTTATTACCTGCACCTATGGAGCTGGTGGATCAACCCAAGGCAAGACGCTTGACATAATCGAAGATGTTAAAAACCAATACAACATCCCCGTCGCCTCTCACTTGACCCTTGTCGGAAGCAGCGTGGATGATTTGAGAGCCTACCTCGAACAGGCACGAGCGCGATCGGTTGACTATATTGTTGCCCTGCGTGGCGATCCGCCTCAGGGCGAAACTGAATTCAAAGCAACCGAGGGGGGCTACCAATACGCCAATGAATTAGTCGAGCTGATCAATGCCGAATTTAACGACCTTGGTGTGCTTGTCGCTGGCTATCCAGAAAAACATCGGGAGGCGCCAAGCCTCGACGTCGACCTTGACAATCTAAAACGAAAAGTCGATGCCGGCGCCCACGCAATCGTAACCCAGCTCTTTTACAACAACGACGATTTTTTTCGTTTTCGAGATCTCTGTGAGCAAAAAGGGATCAACGTTCCCGTCGTCCCTGGATTGCTACCGGTCACCAGCCTCAAACAAATTCAACGGATCTCTTCGCTTTGCGGAGCTAAACTTCCGACAACGTTTGTCCAGGAACTCGAGACGCATCCCGAACCCGGCGATCAATTCAAAGTAGGCGTGGATCAAGCGATCCAACAAACTCAGGAACTCATCGATGCAGATGTTGCCGGACTGCATTTTTATGTCCTCAACAAATCTGATGCGACGGTCCAAATCATGTCAGCGATCAACCGCCCCCCATCCGGTGACTAACCGGCATTCTGAGTTTCACAATATCGGCCTTGAGTTACCCAACCCATCCAATCGAGACGGAGTACGTTCATGTCTTCATCATTTTTCCCAGTTGCCAAATCCTGGTTACCTCGATTGACAACCCAGGGACTATCGATCGCGCTTCTGCTGGTAACGGCGTGCCAGTGGCCCCTGACCGCCGTGGGGCAAACGGGGACCGAATTCCGACCGCCGCAAGAAGTCGATGGTACGCGAGCCGATCCACTGAACGTTCCCAAACCACCGGTCGCTCCACCAACCGCCGGAGCGGGGCAGCAACAAACGGAGCAAAGGTTTAATCAACTCGTCCAAGAGCTAAATAACCTCATCCCGGGCGACCCAGCATCTAACCCGACGCAACAAAAGGTAATCGGTGAGGCGGTGAAAGCGTTCCAAGCGAGAGATGCCAATTTAGTCATTGAATTAATGACCGCTCAATCACTTTCAGATCCCAATTTCCCGCCGGCAGATGTAATGCTCGCCGGACTCAGCTTTGCAATCCAAGACCCAAAATCGGGGCGGGTTTTATTGGAACGTGCCGCCTTAAATCATCCTGACAATCCTGCGGTCTACTCAACCTTTGCCAGATTGGCAATCAATGAAAATCGATCTACCGATGCGTTGGCATTGCTGGACAAACTTGACCGCGTCGCCAAAAAAGCGAAACTCCCACCCCAAGCGGCCGCTTTTTATGAGGCTCAATATCTCGACGGAGCGACGGATATCGCCATGCGACAAAGACGTTTCTCCGACGGTCGCCGTTATCTCACGAAACTGAGAGAGCTTCGGCCGGGAAATCCAAAAGCGTTAATGGTTTCTGCCGAACTGGAGTTCAACGAAAAAAACCTCGAACAAAGCCTCCT
Source organism: Mariniblastus sp. (assembly GCA_028823415.1). GTDB lineage: Bacteria > Planctomycetota > Planctomycetia > Pirellulales > Pirellulaceae > Mariniblastus. The sequence goes on along the minus strand of JAPKBL010000018.1, from coordinate 29,306 downwards.
CTTCTTAAAACAGTTGCAAACTGCACTCCCCCAAACACGCCCCCCTGAGATTATCATGGCGAACTGGTTTCAGCGGAGCGGAAAATTCGATACCGCGAAAGCATGGATCCAAGCTGCAGCAGAAACTTACGTCGACAGCCCCAAGGTTCAATTAGAAGTTGCCAGCTGGGCCGTCAACGAAGAGCAATTCCCCATGGCATTGGCAGCCATCAAAAAAGCGGACATCGCCGGCGAAACACCTCAATCTTTATCCCTCAAAGCTAAAATTGCATTTGCGGGAGAATCATACGGTGTCGCCGAATCGCACTACGCACAGCTTTACAAAAAATTCCCAAACAACTTTGACGCCTCCAACATGTATGCCCTCTGTTTAATCGAGAGTGACGATCCGGAAAAACGGAAATTAGCACTCGAAATTGCCAATCGAAACTTCCGTGCCCTGCCCGACAACATCGTCGCTCAGGCGGCACATGGATACGTTCTGTTGCGCGAAGGCAAGATGGAGCAAGCGAAAACGATAATCGGGCGGGCGATGCAACAACAAAACACTTCTCCGGAAATAAGATTCTTCGCAGCTTCGGTTTTAAATGAAATGAAGGAAGGAGAAAAATCTAAAACCTCGCTCGAACAGGCTTTAAAATACCGCGGGCTTTTCCTCTATCGTTCAAGAGCAAAAAAAATGCTCCAAGAGGTCTTACAAACCTTGAAATAAACCACACCTCAACCGAAGCAGAAAAACGAATCATCCGCTGCGCCGGTGAGCGGGCAAACCTATCTCGAACTTGCTACAGGGGTCGAGGCATTGAATTTCATCATTGCCTGCAAAATTAGGACACAAGTTGGCGCGTGGGTTATTTCGCCACTGTTGACCCGGTCGACCGCCTCAGCCAATGGCATCACAACCGTTTCAATAAGCTCGGTGCCCTCGGGATTACTGGCAGTCCTCGTCAGCCCACGTGCGATATAAGTCCGCGTGGGCGAAACAACGATGGTCGTGAAAGGATCAACCGAGCCAACCGCTTCCCAACTTTCTGCAATCAATCCTAATTCCTCCGCTAACTCTCGTTTGGCGGTCGCGTCCGCCTGCTCGCCAGAGTCGATCCCGCCGGAAACAGCCTCAAGCGAATAACGTCCAACGCCGTAGTGAAACTCCCGGGTCAAATAAAGGTTGTTATCTTCGTCGATGGCCAATACGCAAACACCAGGTTTCATGAAAACGACAACATGCTGTCCGTCGTTTCCATCAGGCCGAATAACTTGGTCGACTCGGACGTTAATAAAAGGGTCACCGTAGACTTCACTAGAATCTTTGATAAACCAGGGACCGTGTTGTGACATGTAGCGCTCGGGGATTAAAAATAAATTTCCACAAACTTAAACCAGATAAGGGCACCCGCAAATTTCTATTCTTTATTTTCTCGAATGAATAGCATGCTATCGCAGCGAGCAATGTCCGCATTGGTTCCCTTCGCAGCAACCGCGAGAACTTTCCCCATTTTCAAGGAATCGATTTCCCTTGCCTTCGCATTCGAGCAACATAAAATGAGGCTTGTGCTAGGCATCGAGACTGGCCTAGGACAATCTAAGTGGAACCCAATCTAAGTGGAACCCAATCTAAGTGGAACCCAAACTAAGTTGAACCCAAAACGATGAGAGGAATTACATCCGAAGAACGAAAGTCATCCTCATTCTACAACGCGATTTATTTGCGCACATCAACCTAAAACGTCAAACTTAGATTCCGCCTTCTCAAACACGTCCGTCAGATTGGCAATTACGATCCTATGTTATGAGCGAGGGAAGCGATGAGCACTTGGATATCAGAAACTGAATTTCGACAAAGTGGTGCAGAAGCTGCCGGCATCACCATCAACGTCCCGTTTTTAAGAGAAATCAAGACGGACTACGAATTTCGCGAACTTCTTAACAACGTTTATCACGAGATCATGCACGGGGCAGGAAATCGCACAATACGTTTCGCTTCCGAATCTGGAAATTTTGCTCAAAAGGTCGCCGAGCGACTCTCCGACCTTCGCGACGAATTGGAAACTTATTTCGCATTGGAGGAGTGCTACGGTTACTTCCAACACTCGGCCACCCAAAATCCCAACGTCAGCCGAAGCGCTTCCCGTCTTCAGCAAGATCACGAAACGTTATTCCTTCAGTTGAGTGAGATCATCGAGACGACGTGGCAAGTCGTCTATCGAGAATCATCGCCTCAGGTTGAATTTCAGAAAATCACCGAGTCGTTTGATCGCTTTTGCGAAAATCTCGCCCACCACGAGCAGGAAGAAATGGAGTTGATGATGAGACTCTGCAATGAAGACTTCGGGGTCGGTGACTAACCGCTGACGGCAATCAACGGTATCAGTCATTGCCGAGTATCAGCAATTAACCAAGACGGTCATGTAATCGATCGACCGCTTGCATCAACTGACGCCACTGATGAAAGATTTCTTCGGTTTCAAGTTCGCCAGCATCATCGTGGCCAAAACCGCGTTCACTCACCAGAATCGTCTCGTCGAATTGAGCCAATCCCTCGAGCATTGCCTCGTAAGGAACGGCTTGTGGCACGTCCTGGAGGTGGGCATCGGAAATCGGTAAATCAAATGGACTTACGTCACTATCCAGAATCGCATCTTCGTAATCACAGATTTTTTCGTCCATAATTCGGTGCATCGCCCAGAGCGCGGCACCCTCGACGTCGCATGCGCCAACTAGGTAACAAGCATTGCCCGATTGAATATAATATTTTGCCATCACTTGGAGTCTCCGAAAAATGCAGTTTCTATCTTGCATTTCTCCTATCGCGAGTCCTGTGACACGTTGGGTCTAGGTTACTCGCAAATTATTAATTGGTGTCTAACAGGAAACTCAATCCGTGAGCCTCCTCGATCGCGGAAGCACTCCTTTGTGACGCGTGTAGGAAACCTACCACCCATATGCCACCACGCCACCAAACTACTGAAAATCGAGGCGAAATCTATCACTGGCCGTCCGATTGTTCCACCTGTATTGCCTAGATAAATGGGATGATAACCCAGGTTATTTTTTTGAAACATGTAGGGGAATTCTAGAGAAATTTCGTTCCCACACCGCAATTAGAAAATCTTGACCAAATTAAAAAAACAGCTTGCCATTCCCTAAAACATTAAATCGTTGCCAATTCAAACCAAACGCCCATCCCAGGCTTAGTAGTCCTTTACCTGAAAAACGAGACAACCGGCAGCGAGCATCACGAACATAAAAACGAGACCGCTCGTCAACGGCGCCCAAGGAGATTCACCCGGCGAATTGCCTCGACGCTCCGCTTCCCGAAGATCGATATTTTCATTGGCGCTTGTGTCCGAAGAAGATGCTAGATGACTGACCACTTTATAAAATTCACTTGGTTTCGGGCAAATGGTGTAAGCTGGCCGAATCGCATATCGATACAGCGACTGAATAAGGTCACTGGACGGGTTAAGAGTTTTCACCACCGTTCCTTGGTCGAGGTCGCAAAGCGTTGCTGATTCGATATCTTCTCCAATCCAGACCTGCCCGTCTTCAATCAGGTCGAATGTACTAATCCCTTTAACACCAAAGAAATTAACTTTGCGCATCTCTTGGCCACCTTCCAAATCAAGCATCCATAAATTTCCATTGCGAAATAAGACACCGATATATTGACCATCAGGCGAACCATCAATTTGACGAATCGCAGATCTTGACTCCAGCTGAAACTCATTCTCCTCGACCATTGTCTCCGCATTGACGCTAATTACTTTTCCATTCCCGAAAGCCACTGCGATGGTCTTACCAGAATAAGCAAGCATGGCGGTCATCTTTTTGTCAAACGAGAGTTCCAATGCTAACTCAGCTTTGAGGTAGTAACTGCCGTCATTGAGTCCGAAGACTTTAATGAACCCTGCGTCATAAATAGCAAATTCATCGAGCTGGCGGTTATAACTGATCGACGATTTGTTTCGAAGTCGAATACCCTCCGCTTGCCCCATCTCAACAAATAACTCTTCAGTCGATTCTACCGCGTCCGAAATAGTATTCTCATCACTTGAGCCATCTGCGATCTCATCGGTGTCATCGCTGGCAGCCTCCTCAGCTTCGTGAGATACCTTGAGCCGCTGCTGGACCAACTCTGAATTCATTCGATAAATCTCACCACCGGAGGTGACAGCGATGATCCCATGAGGTGAGGGGAATAACTGGATCGTGCCCGAGGGAAACTTACCGAGTTCCAACGATTCAGTTGCCCCTTCACGCAGCACACTGACTTTATTGTCGTTCGAACTGCCCCCCAAACTATTTAATCGACTGCAAACCACAATATTGTGGATTGGGTCGTACACAGGTTGGGGGGAATTCCCCAACGCGGGGAATGCCGGCACTACACTTAGTTTCGCCAAGTAGCTACTGATGTTGACAGCCATTTGATCGTCGCCAGACAAGTTAACGCCCGCCACAAGGTTCCAGGCGCTGCCTGGCTGATCCCAGCGATAAACTTGCTGCAACACGTCGGTTGCAAACACCTCGTTGGCTGCTGGAAATACGCTGACCAACTCCGTGTTCTTCATTTTAGTATCGAACACGCCATAGACGGACCCAATTGAAAAACAAAACGCCCAGAACACCAACGTCAGAATTACCGAGACAATCGAGCTCCGCCAAACCAAACCAACGAACGCCGAAACAGCAAAATAAATAGCAAATACCAAAATATAGAGTGGAATGCTCAGCAAGATCGCCCGATCCCAGGTCCCCATCCCAATACCAAGCCAGAGCCAGAGTCCAAAAAACAGATAGGCTGTGCAAATACCAATAAACGTACAGCCCCCTAAAAACTTCGCGACGTACAGACCCCATCGTGAGATCGGCTTGCTCAAAAGTAGATTTAACGAACCGGGCTCAAAAGTCTCGGGAATCAGATTCGCTGTCACGATGATGGCAATTAACAACCCGATCGAGAGAACAAATTTTTCAAAATACCAGGGCAAGTCTGTGATCAAAAGTTTAGACAACTGTTGCTGACTCATCGGGAGAGGATCAATGGGATTCCAGATGGCATAACAAAATTCGATCGCTGAATCTTCGCCCGGCGGAACTAATTTTTTGGAAAACGCGCTCGAGAACAAGAGTCGATTGACACGTCTCACTTGAATGTCAGACAACTGATCGTACCCGGAATCAATGAGCTCCTTAGCTTCGCGTCTTAGCAGTCGATTTTTCCAATCTGAGGCAATGTAAAACTTTGGATTTTCGATCACTGAGTTTAAGCCGTCGATCAATTCTTGCCTTGTCTCTAAATCTACCGTCCATTCTGGCCGGCCCCCACCGCGATTGCCTCTCCGACCCTCTGTTTTTGGCGCGACCTCGGCAGTCTCGCCCTTTTCAGCAATCTTAATTACCCGCTCTTTTAAATTGTTATCGTCGGGGAGCAGTTCCCAAATCCGAGTCATCACGGCTTCCCCGTCCTGCCCTTGCCGCTCAACGAGCATCTCGGCAATTTTCTGATTATCCAACCCTCGTGTAGGCAACTGCCAATCAAGCGTCTCTCTGATATGCAACGGAGAAATAACAAGCAACAGCAAAGTGATAAACAGCAAGAGGACATAAAGTACTCTCGACGCCAAGGCCGCGCGAAACGAATCTTTGATAATTGCGAAATAAGGTCGCATCAGGAACTTTCTGTATTTATATGAATCAAGGTAGGCGTCATTACCATCTCGGATTTTTACTCCGAAACAATTTTCAAGAACGCATCTTCCAGGGATGATTCTTGTCGCTTCATTCTAAGTAAACTAACACTCTGGCCTCTGATTTGATCGATCAAAGCATCCAGAGCTTCTTGGTTGGCAAGGTTTACCTTGACGGTAAAGATGCCCGCATCAGATTTAGATAAAATACTGAAATCCTCTCCCTCCATGCTTTGATGAATTGCCGTCGGATCACCGGAAATCTCCATTTCCATTGTGATGAAATTCGTATCAGCTCCCGAAAGCTTTTGAACAAACTCACCAATTTCAGTAACAGGGCCGCAGTACTTTAGAATGCCCTGATTTAAGATCGCAACTCGATCACAGATCATCTCGACCTCTTGAAGAATGTGACTGTTAAGAAAAATCGTCACGCCTTCACTCTTAAGATTGCGAATGATATTCCGGACATCAGCTCGAGCACGAGGGTCAAGTCCATCGGTGGGTTCATCCAGAATCAGCAGCTTGGGGTTGTGAAGCAGCGCCTGAGCGAGCCCGAGTTTTTGCAACATTCCCTTCGAATATTTTCGACAACGATCGTTGGCTCGGCCCGTCAAACCCACCAATTCAATAACTCGATCCTGCTTTTTTCGAATCTCAGAGGTCGGAATGTTACTTAAATTCCCGTAACACTCCAAAGCCGAAAATCCTGTCAGATGCGATGGTATCCGGAGATGCTCCGGCAAATAACCGACAAGACGTCGCGCAGATCTTGACCCGGCATTCAATCCCATCAATTCGGCTGAACCGGCGCTCTTTCGAATAATACCCAATAGAATCTTGATGAATGTCGTTTTCCCCGCCCCGTTGGGCCCTAACAAACCAAAAACTTCTCCTTGATTTACTTGAAACGAAACATCACTGAGTGCCTGAAACCGCTTCTTGAAAACAACGCCCTCAGAATATATTTTGCTAAGCCCAGAGGCTTCAATCGCTGGAATTTTCGGAGATGGATCGTTTCGTGTTGAGTCCTTTATCATTCGCCTACCGTCAAAGGTGAAAATTGAGCTTCAAGAAAAGTTGAGCCGCAAAGGGCTCGCCGCTGATTATAAAACGACTTCAGGCTGTGCGATAACCGGGGCCAAGTGTAAATTGTACCTCTGAACCCTGTCAGAGGTTTCGATTCGAGTACAAGTTAGAGTCTTTCCATAAAAACTAACCATTTTCACCTTACCTAATCGGCGTAAGATCGTTACGCAGACAATTCAATGAATTCACCCAACCCCGAAGATAATCAACTCGAAGACCCGGTCGTTCTTCTGTTTCAGTCGTCACCCTACGGAACTCTCGACGCAATCGTCCAACACGATAATAAATCAGTTTATTTTTATTTGAATCAACCCCTCGCGTCAGAGTCATCCCAGAGGCCGGCTTTTGGTACCCGCGCATGCTGGGTCCGAAACCTCGAACAAGGCCCCCTGGTAGTGAACGAGGCCCAAATGCGGGAAGGCATTTCTCCAATGCTACCCCGCAACCTGTGCACCCATCGCGAGGGGCAAGGACTCCCCAAAAGCGACAACCTTCGAATCGTCTGGTTTGAAGAAGGTAACGGAGCAGTGCTCGTAGAATCAATCCCCGGCGAGGAACCGGTGACCCTTGCAGTCATCCCTCCATGGAGTGGACTCGAAGGGTTTCATGGATATGCTCACGAATGTGCTGTCGAAAGCCCGCTTTGCTGGCCGATGCCCGACAACCCTAAACTCCGCCAACGAATCAACAATGCAGATCAATTTTGGCAATCGTGGAAACAGCAATCAGCGGGCGATCAAAACGCTGAAACTTCACTTGAAAAAGCTAACACCCCGTTTGCTGAGCTCCAGCCATCTCTATTGAACGATTTTGATCGTCGCTTTTTCACAGCACCTGAGACAACCCAACGTGAGTATTTTTCGACCGGCGACAACCGTTTCCCGCCTTGTGGAATTGTCCGGTATTCGACCGCGTCTGAAACCATCATCGCCACCGTCGGCATGTCCGTCTGCCCTCAACCCGCCGTTGAACTATTTTTAGATTCCCCCCGACTTTATCGCCGGATCGAATTGGCAATCAAACTAACTCATCATCGAGACGGAAAATCTACGACCAACAACACAGAAATCGACTCGGCCACGCAAAGACTCAGCGGACTGGCAAACTATCCGTGGAATCACTTCACGTGGCTTGGCCCAGGTCATACCTGTGCTTTTCCCGATGTGGTTCCCGGATGTAACAGTGCGTTGCTAGTTCATCAATCTCAATACCTACCCAATCCGCCCACGAGTGAAGTCTCCAACACGTACCGCGATGACCCAATCAACATATTATGGCTGGTGCCAATTACCGAAGAACAACAACAGGAACTCCAAGCCGGCGAGGTTACTGCAACGGAAATTTGTCAGCAGGATCAAAGTAACTAAATAAAAAGCCTTGGTAATTTGCATTTGAAACGAGCGAGTTCCAGCTATTTGAGGCCCGGCACATAAACCTCAACGAATAAAACTGATCTGCTGAAACGTCGCATGGGATCGTCAATAACAAGATGAAACACTCACGATCAACATGCAATTTTGGTAAATAATCTGGGAAATTTAATAATTGTCCCGCCAAAAAACAAGACCTCATTATGATAGAATTAAGAGCCTATAAGATACAATTGCGATTTGTGATTCCCAATTGATAAATCGAATGCCCAAACAGCCTCATCTCACGATGACTACGTTTAACAGAATTTGATGACTGAACCAAAAGATCATTCCTCGAGCGATATTGCGACTCAATTCAGTTTGATTCAGCAAGCACAGGCCAATGAACCAATCGCATGGGAGTTGGTGTTCTCTCTTTATGCTCCCTTAATTAAACGCTGGGCTCGAGAATACGGCGTCGATTGCCCATTCGAAGCCGACAACGTTTGCCAAGAAGTCTTCACCAAGCTTGTGAAAAACATTGCCTCGTTTGAACACCGTGAAAATGGCGGCTCTTTTCGGGGATGGCTCAGAGTGATCACACGGAATTATATCTGGACTCAGCAAATGGGGAAAGTAAATCCTCAAACCATTGGGGGAACCCTATGGAATTTGCAATTGAACCAAATTCCATATAATACATCTTCGGGTCGCAGTCTCCTCGATGCGCCTGATGATGGCGATGACGACACTTGTAAATTAATTTTTCTTCGAATCATGAAATGGGTTGAAGCGAATTACTCCGAGTCACAGAGTATCGCATTCAAGCGAGTCGTGATTGATCATCGTCCCGCCCGAGAGGTTGCCGAAGAACTAGACTTGACTACTAACATTGTCTACCAAAATAAATCTCGTATCCTGGCCAAAATCAGAAGTGTGTTTCAGGAATTAGTTTAGTGAAATCACCGGAAGCAAAACCAAGTTACTGCGAATCTAACTTATAACTTTTTAGATAGACAAAATCCCTTGATCGAAACCTGCCCATCCGAAGAGCTTCTTCGCCAATTCAATGAAGGACGCATCGACGCATCAAATGATGTTGACAGAATTGCAGAACACTTAGGTTCCTGCGAATCTTGCATTGACAAACTCGATGCGATGGAACCCGGGCCAATCGCAGAAGGACTTCGCACGTCCGTCGCCTCGCAGCTAATGAATGAGGAAACACTGCTTGTCCCAGAAGATCAAAACTACGATTCGATTCAAGGAACCATTGACGACGTCCTCTCCACCGTTCGAAACAATCCAAAAAGCAAGGATCTCGACCCTACTCAATTCGGAGACAATCGCTACCAAGTCATTGGCGCAATTGGCGAAGGCGAATTCAGCTGTATTTACGGCGCACTGGGCCCAGAAATTGAAGGAACCGATGGCTCTCATGATCTACTAGCAATCAAGATTCCGCATGACTCAAAACTAACTACCGACCGCCATACGCAACAATTCTTCCTCGACTGCAAAAAGGCAAAATTACTTAACCATCCAAACATCCAGCAAGTTCTAGATTACGGTCGCTGGGATGACAAAAAACTATTTCTCTCGAAACCCCTCATTCAGCATCCAACCTTGACGACGCTCGCCCGAAACCGAAATGAATTCAAATATGAATCGATGCTCTCGATCATCAATCAAATTGCAAATGCTGTCTTTTACGCACACTCAAATCACGTTGTCCATCGGCATCTGTCACCAAATAATATTCATTTGATCAAACAATCCAAGGCCGAGGGTTCGACAACGGAATTCCAGGCAATCGTGTCTGATTTTGGATTCACAATCGATTCCCGCTATCACTTTGACCTGATTGAGCCTCTCCAACGCAAAGACCCATTTGTCTCCCCCGAGAGCGATACACAAAACGTCGATTTCATTGATGAACGAACCGACGTTTACTCCATCGGGAAGATCCTCAAATTACTCCTGATCCTCACACCAGATCTTCAGGAGGAAGAAAACCTCAAGAAGATCATCCAAAAGTCGACTTCGCCTCGCCGACGCGAGAGATATCAAAGTGTCGGTGAATTGAAATTTAATCTCGGGTTACTGTAATTCGTTCATGTTTCATTTTCCTAGGCCAGCACCACGAACTGCGTTGACAACGCCCGGCACAAGCGTATCATAGGGAGATGCCCAAGATTTTTCACAACACGCATTCTCATTTGCACCATCCTAATCGATGACGGTTGTGGACTAGTCTGACAATGCATTTGCAAAACACAGAACGCTGGCCACAAGGTCAGCGTTTTTTTTTATCCACCAACAACTCCCAAGCTTCATTTTGAATTTAAGAGGTTATCATGTCCCCCAATCTTGATCCGTCGATTGTCCGCTTGGCACTTCCGAAAGGTAGAATGTTTGGTCAGGTCGTCGATCTTTTAAAAGGCGCCGGGATTTCAATCCACCAATCCGAACGTGGCTATCGGCCTAATATTTCACTGCCTTTTTTCAATGCCAAAATACTCAAACCGAGAAATGTCATCAGTATGCTCGCCGCAGGAGCGCGGGATCTTGGCTTTGCGGGGGAAGATTGGATCCAAGAAACTGGAACCGAACTTCACGAACTCCTCGATACCGGACTCAACCCGGTTCGACTCATCGTAGCAGCCCCCCACCAGCTATTGGTCGACGGAAAATTACCCAATAAAAAAATTGTCATCGCGTCAGAGTACCCCGAACTTGCCCAGCGCTGGATCTCAAGCCAGAGCATCAAAGCCAGCATTCTGCAAACCTATGGCGCGACTGAAGTTTTCCCACCCGAAGACGCCGATTGCATTATTGACAACACCGCTACCGGTTCAACACTCCGAGCTAATGGTTTGCACATTATTGACGAAATCATGACCTCCTCTACGCGGCTCTATGCCTCGCAAAAAGCAATGGACAATCCTGAAATCCGCAATCGAATTGAGGACTTTGCCATGGTAATCAGAGCCGTCCTCGAAGCGAGAAAGCGGGTCATGATGGATTTAAATGTTGCTCAAGAAAATCTCGAAGCGGTGATCAACTGCCTCCCGTCAATGAGGACGCCAACGGTATCACCACTGAGTAACTCGAATTGGGTTGCCGTTCGCGCCGCCATTCCAAGAAAACAACTCGCCGAAATTATCCCCAAACTGAAGTCCGCCGGTGCATGCGATATTGTGACCACGGCAGCGGAGCAATTGATCGCTTAAGACTCCAGCTTGAGCCACCAAATTGTCGACTGGTGGTCATCTCTTTCTCCTTGACTGAGCCGATTCCTACGTTTAATCGAAACGCTATAATGAAACGATCTGACAACGAAGGCTATCAAACGCCTGAATTCCAAAACAAAATCACGCTTCAACTTAGTCGTAATGAATCGAACTGTGCAATCGAGAACTTGGCAGATAAACTCGCCGGACTCGATCACGCACTGATCTCAAACTATCCCACTCATTGGGAACTTCAAGAACGACTTGGACAATCTTGCAATGTTCCAGCGGGCCGAATTGTAGTTACCGCGGGCGGCGATGATGGGATCGAACGAGCTATCCGCAACGCAATTCAAGGTGCGTCCAAGACAATTGTGACCCACGCACCGTCTTTCGAAATGGTTGATATCTACTGTCGTAATCACGGAGGCTCGATGACGTACGTCCCCTGGCTCGATGGGGATTTCCCCGTGAACCAGTTCATTGACCAAATTGACAACCAAACGGCATTGGTAGTGCTGACCTCACCCAACAACCCGACCGGCAGTGTCGTCTCCACCGACGCAATTTTCGCGGTCAATCAAGCGGCGAAGAAAGTTGGCGCAAAACTTTTGATCGATCACGCCTACATCGAGTTTGCGGATCAAAACCCGCTTGACCAACTCACCGTCGACGACAACATCATGATCGTACGGACATTTTCCAAAGCCTGGGGATTGGCAGGTTTGCGGGTCGGGTATTTGATCGCTCCCGATCCTGACTTTGCAGCCATCATTCGAAACTCCTCGGGCCCGTTTCCAATTAGCAGCGTATCGCTTGAATTGGCCCGACAATCTTTAGCCGACTGCCAGAGTTCGATGGAGAACAATGTCAGCCAGATTAAAAAGTATCGTGAACTTCTGAGAGAATTGGTTACGCAATGTGGCGGGACTTCCATCGGTTCTCAGGGAAATTTCATTCTCGCCGAATTTAAAAATGCAGATTACATCTGGGAAGGCCTCGCCGAAGATGGCGTGGGAGTCCGAAAATTTACGGCAAACGCCCTACTGAAAAACCAACTGCGCATCACTTGTCCAACGCGACCGGCAGATTATCTGCAACTCGCTCAATCGCTCTGCCGGCTGTGCAATGTTGATTTCGAATCACAAAAAATTGCGATTGGGATCGCCCAAACTAAAACCGCGGAGGACACGCAATCGCCGATCCAACCGCGCTCGCCGAACGAAACCGCGCGAACTTGGAATTCCAATCGACAAACCAAAGAAACCGCAATTGACTTGGCAATCAATCTCGATGGCTCCGGAATAATCGAAATTGAAACCGGCATCGGATTTCTCGACCACATGCTGACCGCGCTTGCCTTTCACGCGGGTTTTGATCTCCAATTGAAATGCGACGGTGACCTTCACGTCGACGACCATCATACCGCCGAAGACTGTGCGTTGGCGCTCGGGACCGCAATTGACGGTGCACTAGGCAAGCGAACGGGCATCCAACGGTTTGGCTATGCTTATGCTCCCCTGGATGAATCACTGGCCCGAACTGTCATTGACTTAAGCGGCCGGCCATGGCCTGAAATTCATTTAAATTTAGAACGTGAAATGATTGGAACATGGGCCTGTGAAAATATCACACACTTTTTTCAGTCGCTAGCGATGACCCTCAAGTGCTCTCTTCATGTGGATGTACTGCGCGGGACCAACGATCATCACCGCGCCGAAGCCGCATTTAAATCTTGCGCCAAAGCACTCAGGGAAGCACTCACACGCACCTCGGGAGAAGTCCCGAGCACCAAGGGCGTTCTTTAAATTCGGCGCCCCAAATTTTCGCTCACCAGCAAGCAAGCACCAGTCAACCTATTTATCCGCTCTCTCGCATCGTTAGTTTTTCATGATTCAGATAATCAATACCGGCGTGGCCAATATCCGGTCCCTACAAGCTGCGTTCGACCGCCTTGGTTGTGCGTGGAATCTCACAGTGAGTGCTGAAGAAATCGAGTCCGCATCTCATGTCGTCCTTCCCGGAGTAGGCGCCTTTGCTGCGGCAACTCAGTCAATCGATCAGCTTGGCTTGAGAAATGCAATTATCGATCGCATAAACCGATTGGAATCTCCAACACTCTGCATCTGTCTGGGCATGCAATTATTATGCGAATCGAGTGAAGAATCGAAGTTGGCCAAAGGGCTCGGAATCATCCCTCACGCCACCACAAGATTTGGAGACAAAGTCAAGATTCCACAGTTGGGATGGAACGAGGTTCGTCCGCTCAACAATGGCCCCTTCACCACTGGCGAGGCCTATTTTGCAAACTCGTATCGACTCAAAACAGCGCCTGATGGATGGGGTGCCGCCGAGACCAATTATGGCGGAAAATTTATTAGCAGTATCTGGCGAGGCCGCACATTGGCGTGCCAGTTTCACCCAGAACTTTCGGGAATCTGGGGAGAGTCGGTGCTGACTCAGTGGATCGAGGGAATCACATGTTGAAATCGAGAATCATTCCCTGCCTTGACGTAAATGAAGGTCGAGTCGTTAAAGGCGTGAAATTTCAAAACTTACGTGATGCCGGAGACCCGGTTGAACTCTCGTTTCACTATCAAGATCAAGGAGCTGACGAACTTGTCCTGCTAGATGTCACGGCAACACGACAGGAGCGGATTGCGATGCTTGAGACCATTGAAAAAGTCAGGCAAAAACTCTCCATTCCCTTGACCGTCGGAGGCGGAATCGGCTCCATCGAGGATGCCGGACGGTTGCTCAACGCCGGTGCGGATAAAGTCAGCATCAACTCGGCAGCGGTTCGAAATCCCGACTTGATCGAGGCCATGTCCACTCGGTATGGCGCACAGTGTACTGTCGTTGCGATCGACGCCAAAAAGAACGGGGACATTTTTCAAGTTCTGACCCGCAGTGGAACGACTGCCGAAGCGATCGATGCAGTGGCGTGGGCCGTACGCGCAGAAGCGCTTGGTGCAGGAGAAATCCTTTTGACCAGTTTCGATCGCGATGGAACCCGCAGCGGTTATGACTTGCCTATGCTTTCGGCAGTCACAAGTGCCTGCGCTCTGCCTGTGATTGCATCGGGCGGAGCCGATTCGGTTGCCCACATGGTCGAAGCGTTCCAACATGGCGCTCACGCAGTTTTGGCTGCCTCGATTTTCCACGATGCTAAGATGACCGTCGGAGAGGTCAAACGAAAACTCACAGCCGCCGGCATTCAAGTTCGAAACGGATAATCGATCCCCCAAAACCATCCCTTAAAATCCCCGCAAAACTGGGTTTTCTTTGAAGTCAATTCCGTGTTGTGACCTGGCGTTATGGTCTATTCTAAAGTCTTAACTGATCTTCTTCATTTTCAAAAACCCCTTTTGCTTCGCATCTATTATGATCATCCCTCAAATCAAATATCCATCGGTTACCTCGCCCCAACAGTTAATCAAAACGATCAAGCAGTGGAGCCTTTTTGGGCAGATAGCCCTCACCGAAATCGACGGAAAATCGATCGACGACGTGAAAGCTATTCTCCGGAAGCTAGGCGGAACTGTCGACATTTTCATTGAATCCGAATCATTGGACGCCGATGGACAGTTGGCCATATTGAACGAAGGGGCCTGCGGTTTACTCAACCGCGACTCCTCATTGGACACGGGGATTGTGCCGGCCGATCGACGAATGGAGCTGATGGATAATCCACCGCTCGATCAAGCCATTCCCAGCAGCACCTTGGTCGTTCTGGACTCTCCGAGTGCCGCACGTATTTCAGAACTGGAGATGGCGAGGATTGACTGCCTCGTCGATATCGTTGATCTATCGCCTGAATTAATTACCGATTTTTTCAACACAGTTCTCGTGACCGACCGACCCGATGGACTGTGGTCGACGGTCATCGTCGACCCGATCGGAATCGCACTTGGGTTAGCCTATTCCAATTACGAAAGCCTGCTGCATGCGATCGAGACGCGATGCGGAACCTACTGGTCACGGTCAAGGGACGATCTTTGGATCAAAGGTGAGACCAGCGGGGCAACCCAGCAACTTCTTGGCATTCGAATGGATTGCGACCGCGATTGCCTTCGGTTTACTGTCACTCAGGATTCACCTGGATTTTGCCACCGCAATACGCATACCTGCTTTGGCCAGGAAAGAACCATTCAATCCGTTGTCGAGCGGTTACAACAGCGTTTGGCCGAGGCCGATGAAAATTCATTTACGTATAGACTTGCTAATCAACCCGAGATGCTCGAAGCCAAACTACTCGAAGAGGCCAAAGAACTCTCACTCGCAAGCCAGCAGTCCGATCAGGATGAAATTGCCTGGGAAGCAGCCGATGTTCTCTACTTTTCATTGATTGCCATGTTGAAAAATGGAGTCAGTCTTGACCGCGTCTACGCTGAATTAGCCAGACGCATGAATCGGGTGGTGCGACGTGACCCTGGCATCCAATCCTAAGATCAAACCGCATCAGAGACGTTATGATAGTTTCAGACCCTGCGGTTGGCCCTTGGCCGAGATGACGATGCTTGATTTCCTAGTTCCCGTACCCGCTACTTGTTCCCTCTCAGGATCGCCAACTCGTGTTAAAAATCATCGAAGCAAGTTCATTTGAACCAACCAGTCTGTTCACGCCACTCGACGCTGCCACCCTGGAGACAGCCGGGGGAATTGTTGATTCTGTCCGTTCTCAGGGTGTGAACGCGATCCGACAGTTTGCCAATCAGTTTGGCGAGCGATCCGACGACCAACCGCTATTGATCGAGAGAGAACAAATGAAGGCCGCCACCGGGCGAATCGATCAGCGCGACCTTGATCTGTTAAAACGCGTTGCCGAGCGAATCCGAAGTTTTGCAGACGCTCAACTGAATTGCTTAAGCGAGTTGAAAACTCCAGTTCCCGGTGGATTCGCTGGACACACAATCCAACCGGTCGATCGCGTAGGATGCTATGCTCCGGCGGGCCGGTTTGCGTTACCCTCGACCGCGCTGATGACGGTCGTTCCCGCGGTGGCAGCGGGCTGTCCTGCCATCATTCTCGCAACTCCCAATCCATCCGACATGATGCTCGCGACGGCTTTCATTGCCGGGGCAAATCAGGTTCTGGCAATCGGAGGGGCACATGCCATCGCCGCACTCGCCTACGGATTCGACGGTTTTCAAAAATGCGACCTCATTACGGGACCCGGAAATCGATGGGTCACTGCCGCCAAAAAAATCGTCAATGGAGACTGTGGAATTGACATGCTCGCCGGGCCGTCAGAATTGGTCTTAGTGGCCGACGAGACGGGTGAGCCAGAGACGATTGCCGCCGACCTCTTGGCTCAGGCCGAGCACGACGTCGACGCACGTCCGTTTATGATCACCACCTCGCGCGAAATGGCTGACAAAGTCAACGTACAAATTCAAATTCAACTAACGGCACTGCCGACCGGTCAAATCGCTCAACAGGCGATCCAAAATGGCGGAGCGATCATTGTCGAATCGACCCAACAAGCGATTGAAATTTGCAACGCCCTCGCGCCCGAACACTTGGAACTCCATTGCGTGGATGCCCAATCCATGGCGTCTCAAATTAAACACGCCGGCTGTATTTTTATTGGCTCTCAATCGGCCGAAGTCTTCGGCGACTACGGGATCGGCCCCAATCACACACTCCCAACCGCAGGAACCTCCCGCTGGAGTGCTGGATTGAATGTGTTCACCTACACGCGCATTCGAACTTTTCTGCAATTATCCGACGTGCCGAATTCGCTTGTGCAGGACACGGCGCGACTGGCTGAAATCGAGGGACTGATTGGCCATCAACAAGCCAGTCTTCGACGTCAACACTAAACCATAACCAACGAGCAATCCGGCTCCCTTGAGCCTGCTCTGGCCATATGGAGTTGGCTGGGTTACTCGCCCCCATCTCCGAATTTGTAAATAGAGTTGTGGATTTTGCCTCGGACCGGTTTTCCATCGGTTGTCTGCAGGGCGTAATTGATTTCCATCCCCCAGGTCAATTGCTGGTCTGGAATTTCAAGGAATACTGTTGTCCCGTCCTCCGATAACGTCGCACGTTTCACGGTCAATCGCTTTTCGTTGTAATGCTTGGAACCGTATCCCGCCGTTCGTTTTAGATCCCAGGTGTTCACCGAATAGTTGGAAACGTCGGTCGCTGATTTCGCATCCACGGCGCCTGATAAACGTATTTTGACACCGGCCTGAGTCGCATTGAGTCCGAGCGGTAGATGCAGAGGCTTTCCGGTGTAGCGAACTCGATAAAAACCTCCCGGCTGATGCTGACTCCCGGCCCAAGCGAACATGCCACAACAATAAAGCTGACCGTCATCAGGATGAAATCGACCTCGCATGACGCCGGTTGGAAATTGCGCGATTGGAAACTCACACATACCACCTTGCATCTGGCCATCAACTTCTTCGTGCGGCACGACATAAATTTTTCCATAGCCATAAGAAAAATTTAACAGTGCCCCATTGAGAGGCCCCCATTGGTCGCTATCTACCCACAACAGTTCCGAAGGTGAGCGATCAAATGAGTTGGTAATCCAGCACAACGGGTCGGACATGGCCTCATCGGATGAATCAGTCACATCGTGATAGCCGAACATATTCCCGTAAAACTGCCCTGGCTTGACCCAGTTAATTCTATTTTTTGGATTCCAGTGTCCCTCCTGATCAGTCACAACAAACGATCCATCAGGATTGAGACAAACACCATTAGCCGCCCTGAAACCGTTGGCAATAATTTCGGTCGTCGCGCCGTCAGGGCTGATTTTCAATAAAGTTCCATGATGCGGCACCACTGCTTTCTTGGCGTGGCGAGCTGATTTGGCGTAGTAAAAATTACCGGCTTCATCGGCTTGGAGCCCCATCGCAAATTCATGGAAATGCTCAGTCACCTGATGGTCGCTATTGAAATTCTCATACCAGTCCGCTTCGTGGTCCCCGTTAAGATCGTGCAAGATCACAATCTGATCCCGACAAGTCACATAAATCTTCTGATTCACGTACTTTACACCAAGCGGTTGGAACAAGCCTGATGCAATACGTTGCCACTGAAGCTGTTGCTCGCTCCCCGGCTTAGCCAGCTCACCAAGGCCAGTCACCCTCCACACAGAACCATCCCATGCGGCGACAATCACAGTATCGCCATCGGGTAAAAAGTCGAGGCCCGTCAATCGAAGCTGGCAATTCCACGGATTGTTGGTCGGGCGCTGAAAGACGTCGACGGCAAATGGAGAGGCGTCATCTCCACGCAAAACCGGTGCCGTCAATTTCTCCGGGTAATTGGCAGGCCCACCCTGCGTCAAAGCGGACAGATTAACTGGCTTTTGGATCTCAGCGAGTTTGCCTTCAATTTCTGCCGCCTGCTTTGCGGTACTTAACGGCGCTTGAGTAACAACAAATTTCATCGGTTCACCAGCAGGAATAGTAAGCCTTATATTGCCATCATCATCCGAATACCAGACCGCTTCGCTGAGCGACGTACCGACCAAGAGGCCTCGCGCGGGTGCGATCTTTTCCGCCGCCCCCATCACGATCGCTGACAATTTTTTCTGCCCCGTAGCCTCGGGGAATTCACTCCCCTCTTGCTGATCCCAAACACCAATCAATTTCTCTGGTTTAATCGCGTCCTGATTAGCCAGTTCTTCCGCTGACAATCGCCGCTGATAAAACCGCAAGCTTTGCATTTCACCTTGAAACGCCGACTTCGAAGGGAAATTATCGTTGGTAAATCCAAAACGAATAACTGCATTCCCAAGAGGTTCAACCCGACCCAGCGTTCCACCACCAGCGGGTTTACCGTCGATATAAAAATCAGCGCGTTTTGTTTTGGCATTCCAAGTCAATCCAACGTCATGCCATTTTCCGTCGTTGACGGCTCGATTCGCCGTAACCTCTCCAACCCAGCCAACATCGAGGCTAGGCCGCCCGCCACGAAGGAAAAATGTTTTACCCTGAGCAAGCCATTGGTCTTGTTTTTTTGTTTTTGCAAGGATGGTTCCATCCTGTCGCGTTTTCAATCGCACCAGGATTGAATAATCCTGACGGGCTAAGTCAAACTGTTTAGCTGTCTTGATCTCCGCAAATTTATTCCCATCAAATACCAATCCACTCTTTGCAGAGTTGTCGGAGGAATCTAATTCGGGCGCCGCACCCTCTGGAAAAACAATAGCTATATTTTCCGACGATGCTCCCTTTTTCAGTAAACCCTTGTGCTTCGCTATTTGAATAGTCAGATCTCGATCTCGATGCCCAATTTCAAAACGCCGCGTGTAAATCGGCTGCCCTGCCACAAATTCAAGACCGGGTGACTCCAGTATTTCCGTTTCCGCAACGCGATATTTAAGAATCGTCTGTTTGCCAAACCGGTACATCCCAAGGTACTTTGCCCAAGAGGAAGGCAAGGGGCCGTAGTGTTTTCCGTCTCGCCCCACCACGCGATCATCTTCGAAACGCTTCGCCGGGGACTCGTCTTTTAATGCTTGAGGGTTCGCCCAGCCCGGTCCCGTCGGGTTGGCCACGTGCAACTCGCCCGCAATTTTCGGATGCCTTCCGTGAGCGCCATTAAAGTGAATCCCTTCCCAGTCAATAAACTTCCCGCTCCAAGCTCCGGCCATCCGCATCGTGTCATGTTCGTACATCATCCAGTGGCTACCCGACTCTACACCACCGGGGCCGGAATCGAGCCTGACCGCAATTCCCTTCTGTGCGATATTCGATCCATCACTGGAGACCTCGATGGTATTATTCAAACTTGGCCCATAATCCATCATCGTCCAAGGAGTCGATACCACGGGCTTGGGGCCCCGCGTATTGCCCGTGGGCAACGAAGCCAGATACTCATCCGTTAATTCAAAGTACTGAGATGGGTTGTGCTCTTTTAAAAAGTGTTCACGAATGTAATGAATCACCTCATATTTCTGCTGCGGAACCATCCACCGCTGTGGATTCATCATGCCAAATCCATGCGTTAACGTGTTGTACATCGCAAGGGGCTGATTTCCGTGCTTAAACTTTCCCGAGGCAAATCGAAGAGAAGTCGGCATCGAACCCTCTTCGGCAACCGAACCATGACAACTGGCGCATCGCAGACGATACGTTTCCTGCCCGCGTTCCAAGCTAGACGCATCGAGGCTCGCAAGGAGCCCAGCATGATCGATCCGACTCTCGTATTCTGGCAGCGGCGTTAAGGCAATGGAACCGGCCGGCCTCAATTCAGACGCCCGCCCTGCCCCGGCGGCTGCGATCTCAGTCAGGTAGGCAATCAAATCCAAAAATTGCTGCCGGTCGACCAACTGATTCACCAAATCAACTGGCATCGTCGAGGTTTTCGTTTTCGACCAATCATCGGCATTGGCCTTCAAAATTTCTAATGGTTTTTCGGGCTGTTCAATTTGGTCTAGATACAATCGGTCGTCCGTCTCGCTGGCCAAAATTCCGGAAACCAGACGGCCATCAGCCAACAAGACCTTAACCGTCTCAAACCCCTCATTGATTTTGGCCGATGGATGAAGGACCGACTCGATCAGGTGGGAAGTGTCGACGTTACGTTTTTCAGATAGCTGAGGCCCTAACCGCCGTCCACTGACAGACGCCTCGTGACATCGAGCGCAATTCATCGCCGGTTGAAAAAAAGCGATCGCGCCACGTTGCGCATCACCGAATTTAGCGGCGTCATTAACTAACTGTTCAACCGACTCCGCCTGAAGACGTTTAGAAAGAGACGACTGTTTTTCCGTTTGAGCCGAAGAACTTGGAACGACGCATAAAGACAAAAGCCAAACGAGCGAGCAAAAAAAACGATTCAAACTAAATCTCCAATACAACTAACGATGCCAATTAAACGCCGTGGCAAACTATTGAGCATAACAAATTTCCCAGTCAGCAAGCGAACTCCCCGTCCGAATATTGATTTCCATGGATCAATCGAGCGGATTATCGAGTGGGTCGATTCCAAGTTCCTCAATCGGTCGGGAGAGAATATCGAGGTCTCGGGGAGGCAACTCATCCGGTGTATCGACCTCTCCCCGATACGGCTCTACATAAACGTGATTCCCGCGAACCGAAATCACACGGACAGAGTCCCCCGCTTCCACTGCAAAACCCTCACTGACCGCATCGAATTTTTCACCATCGACCATCACAATCCCGCTGGGCAGCATTTTTGTCTGGGCGATCCCCAACTGTCCCTCGAGACGCTCCTTTTGCGCTTTGTTCTCAGTATAGTTGGGAAGGACATCCTCCGGCTTTAAGTCTTTTAAAAGGATGCGTTTCCCAAGGGGCGTGTAAGGCCATACTTTAACCATCAACGCTAACAATCCGGGAATGGTTACGATCGCCACCGTCAAAAGAATAACCCCGCTGCTCACGCTTTCCATAAACCCAAGCACGACCGAGATCACGATTAAAATTCCCGCGGTAATCCCGAGAACACCGGCCGAGGGAACGAACAGTTCGAGAACCACGGCCAATAAACCAATCGCTAACAACAAGAAGGCCCAATAGATCATTCGATCAACTTAAAAAATAAATGTGATTTCAACCACGATCATACGATCGCTAAGCCATGAATTCTAGCGAATCAAAGTAGCCACCTCATACGTCCGAACGATTTTTTAAGTCGATTTAACTCTGGGCTCGCCCGTGACCACAATTCGATTACCGATTGCCTCGATTACTACGACTCCCTGGCCTCGCTCCAGCATTTGGCCGTTAGAAATCACATCGTAAACTTTCCCTTGAATTCTCGCTTTTCCGGACGGATTTAACCGGGTGGCCGTTTCGCCCGAGAGACCCTGTAGATAGCTCCAGTCCACCATCGCCTCGGGATCCATTCGTCCACCGAGTCCTGTATCGACAAACTTACGCGGCTGAAGAATTAAACGCCGCAGCATCGGAGTTTTGGGGATCAAGTTTCGCAGCACGATTCCGGCCGTCAATACTCCGAATCCCGCTCCAATGACGGGGACAAATGAATACGTCATTTGAACCATATCATTCAACGATCGAGGCACAAGAAACGACTGGGATGCCAGCACCAGAGAACTGAAAACCAACACGATACCACCGATACCAAAAACTCCAAATCCTGGAATCACAAAGATCTCCATTACAATGAAAATCACCCCAATAATAAACATGATCACTTCGAGCCAATCAGCATTTCCGTCGAGACTCTGACTCCAAAAAAACAATCCAAAACAGAGTACCGCCAAAAATCCAGGCACGCCTAGTCCAGGCGCTGAAAACTCAGTGGACAAAAAGAACATCGCGCCAAACAACAGCCAAGGAGAAACAAATGGGGAGGATAAAAACTCCGCGAACTTGGCGATCCGACGATCAATCTTCGAGGGCGTTAACGTTGGAATCGACTCATCGAGTTGATAGAATATTTTGACTTGTTCGATATCCGAAACGATCGTTCTCGCCAGTCCGTTTTGTTCCGCCGTGACCGCGCTGATTCCTTCTGCACTCCCCATCGGCCCCAATGCCGCCCACTGTTCGGCCTGTTCGGCCTGTTCGGTATTCTCAAATTCCGCGTTACACATCAATCGAATTTGACCCGTCTTTTGATGGCGATAGCGCGTGACCACCAAACTCGGTTCTAGCATCTGCATCAACATCGACCAATCGGAACCCTTGTCCTCGGCTAACCGTTTGACTTCCCCGCGCAATTCACTGAGCTCATTTTCATTCATGACCTCCTCTTGCCCGTAGTCTCCACCGAGCCGAGAATCCTCGTTCATGATTAACTGATTACAGGCCAAGGCGATCACACCGGCAGGCCCCCGCACCGAACTCTCTAAAAACGCGACCGTTCGAATTTCGTCAGAGTCGTAACTCGCTATCAATCGCCCTATTCGAAGACAGGCTTCCTCATCCCCTAAATTATCGCCGAGTTTGAAGATGACTAGGTTAACCTCTTCACCGCCCAACTTTTGTTTCAAAGATCGCGTCACCCAGGTTGCCGTACGGCTGTCGATAAACGGTGGCAAGTTAACCAACAATGGCTTCCACTTCCCTCCATCGGCGGGGTCGCCCTGAAGGACATTCGGATTCAGATCCAGTTCCCGGGCCAATTCCAAACGTGATTCTGGCAACAGTCGCACCAGCCCGAAATCTTGAAGTTGCTTGCCAGTCAGCAAGCTAAAGCTACCTTGGGGGGTTACCGTCACGACCGTAAGAGGTTTTCCCGAAGCTTCCATCTGTTTTAACGTTTCGCCGTTCACGTAGGATACAGCACCATCGTTATCGGTGACCCGGTAGAGCTCCTGTTCCCGATCGAGCATGCTAAGTGCGACCGAGACTGGCAATGTTGTTAACCCCCGCGAAGCCACACTACGATAGATTTCACGGTAGAGATCGTCAGCCGTTTTATCATCGATACCTGCTTTACCAATCGCCGCGTCTGGGTCGATCGCAATTTGATTTGCAGCGATTGCGACGAGTACTGCATGACCGTTGAGCTCGCCACTGGCCGCCGACTCTTCGGTGCCCCAGCCAAGGCCCTCGCGGCGCTGGGGAATGTAGGCGACCGTTTGCAAACGATTCAAATCAGGATCTCTGAGATAACGCGCCAACGCCATACAGGCCTCCAGTTCGCTCCCGCGCCCAGTCTGTCCCCCCCGAGTATCAAACTCTAGTACGACAACCGGTCGATTTCGTCGCTGGGCAGCCGGGCTCGTCTTTTCCGATATGCGTTTGAGCGTTTGACGCAGCGCGGCACTAACTTGCCCGTCGATTGGCAAAGGCACTTTGACGCGGTAGCCCTCGCGATCGGTTTCCGCTCCAGCCCCGTCCTCGGGATCGACTTGTTGAGCCGCCGAGACTGTCGCAATGGAGGCATCGACGCGCGGCAATAAGACAATCAACAGAATGAGGAATGCAGTAAAGGCTGCGATTCTAATTTGAATCAAATGTATCATCTTCACTTCAGGAGCTAATGTTTACTGGCCGGCGAGTTGCGGCCGCTGAGTAAGTATAGGTCTGAAATGGTCTTTAAGTACAGCGAAATAAGAGTGATCTCAACTGGACTCAGGCTCACATTGCTGCAAAACACGACTATTAGGAACAACGTGTTGTACCGAAAGAACGATTTCGTTCCGTCCGCTCCACCTGTGAGACTCGCAACGGAAATTTCCACCAAGAAAAATCATCCAATTCATGCAGAGCCAAAGGCTTAGCCACCCACTGCCCAACCAGAATCAACGAAGATTAACTTGAGGATAAAGTAGAAAATCATGCAGAGGATCGCTCCTGCCGGGATGGTGATTGCCCAACCCGCGACAATATTCCTCATCGTTTTTAAATTCAAGGCATTAATGCCACGCGCCAATCCAACGCCCAGGACAGCACCGACCAGCGTATGCGTTGTGGAGATTGGCAGGCCAATGGGTAATACCGATGCTCCCAAAATCGTGATTGCCGCAGCAAACTCAGCGGAAAAACCGCGACTTGGTGTCAGCTCAGTAATTTTTTCTCCGACCGTCTTAATGACCCTCCAGCCCCAAGTCGCCAATCCAATCACGATTCCAACCCCACCTAACAGCAACGCCCAGCTAGGTGTTTCTGATTTCGTGCTGATGACGTTCTCGTGAACTGCCTGATAAGCTGCCGCGAGCGGGCCAATGGCATTGGCAACATCATTTGAGCCATGAGCAAAAGCAACCAGACACGCCGTAAAGATTTGCAAGACGGCAAATATTTTCTCCACTTGCCGCAACTCAGCCGAGTCGGTATTGGTCGTAATGTTTTCGAGCGCTTGATCCTGAAGCGACTCTGCATCGACTAACAATTGTTTGGCCCGCTCTTGAATTTCATCGGTTGAATTATTTCTAACCCGCTGAAGATGTTTAATTGTCTTCGCCAGAGATCGTGAAACATCCGCGTCGAGAACTGGATTTTTCCCAGCCTCAGTATTCGATGGGGCAATTTGCGATCGTGACAAAGAAAATTTCGTCACAAAAAATCCAAGGACACCGAGAACCACCGCCACCGCGACAACGGCCAGCATAAACATGGGGTCCTCGGGATTCATTTCCCACTTTTTCCAAAGTGGCTTGAGTCCTTTGTAAGAAGTCAATCCCGTCATGACGAACATCAGAATAAAAACGAGTTTCGGCGCAGCCTGCCGCGCCGCCGCCACGGGATCCCGTTTATAAAACACCGTCTTCAGTAAAATCCCGAACACCACATAAGCAACAACCGCCGAAATCAACGGAGAAATGACCCAGCCAGCACTAATCAGGCCCACTTTATTCCACAGCACTCCGTCGAATCCGAGAGCCACGACTCCAAATCCAACGACCGCACCTACGATCGAGTGGGTGGTTGATACGGGCCACGACATATAGGTCGCTACCAACAACCACGTACCCGCCGCTAACAAGGCCGCGATCATCCCGCAGGCTAAAATGAAAGGAGCCTGATCCGGTGGATACATCTCCGTTATTTCCATGGGGTCAAAGATCCCTTTTCGTACGGTCTCTGAAACATTCGAGCCGACAATGTAGGCGCCGGCAAACTCAAATATCGCAGCGAGAATCACAGCCCGTCGAAGGGTCAACGCTCCCGACCCTACCGATGTTCCCATCGCATTGGCGACATCATTTGCGCCAATGTTCCAAGCCACGTAGAATCCGCTGACGAAAATCAAGCCGATTAAAATAGTTTCAGCTTCCATAATGGCAAAAAGGCCCTGTTAAAATCAAATGACAAAAATTATTTCAACACAGTTACTACAAATCATCATCCTGACTGCACAAATGAAACCAAAGCTATTTTAAACTTAATGTTTTTAATATTCGATTCGCGAGATTCTCTGAATCATTTGAAAGCCGACTCAGCACGCGTGTCACACGCATCCAAAGATGAAACTCTCCGATTGAGAAATCGACGTCGTGAGCGTAAATCTTTTTCAACAGCTTCAATTGAACAACATCTGCCTCATGCTCCGCCAACGCGGCTTCCCTTGCGAGTCCGCGTATTCGCTCGGCCTCTGTACCACCGAAGCCTGACTCGATCAACTCATCCATCTGGTTAATGATCGACGCACAAATCTCACAAGCTTTGATATTCAAGTTTACGAATTCATCAAAATCTTCGACGAGGTCTGCCGGGAACGGCAGCGGTCGGAGTGTCAGCACCTTGCAAACATCCTCTGCGGTGTCGGCAAGACCATCTTGGAGTGAGAGGATCTCAAGCACTTCGGATCGGTCAATCGGCATGAAAAATCGCTTGAGTAATCGCTCGCGAATATCTGACTTGATCTGGTCAGCTTGATGCTCCAATTCAGAAACTTCATTTGACAGCTGGTCAACTCGCTCAATATTCCCGACCTTCGCCGCTTCAAGCGCTTCCGACATTTTCGCGATACATTTATTGACCTGCTCCATGTGCAGTTGAATTTGACTAAACGGCGAACGCCCAAAAAGTTTGCCAATTGTGCTCATATGTTCTACCAAGGTGATTTCGCGTTGAATTTTCACTGGAAACCATAGTGCCAAGGTATCTTCAATTCAAGTGGGTCGGCGTCTATTACCACCGTCGTTTTTCACTTTTATTGAGATCCGCCGAAAAAATCAATTAATATTTGATGAGTCCGCAATTTAAGCACTTCGGAGGCCACGTCGCTAACCAGTCATTCGCGCCACCCTCCGAGGCACGGGGGCCCATCCCACTCCCTTCTGACCAGATTGAAAAAGATCAGCACCGTGAGATTTTCACGGGCTTTCTGGAGGAATTCGTTCCTGTTCTCCCACTACTTCTTCTGGGGCGTTTCTGTATTGCGAATCCCTTCAGAAAGGTCACCGAGGATGACAAACTCAACCGGTGCACTGGCGATGGCAACTGCTTTTTCAGAAACGGCCACTGCCTGAATTTGAACTGGGCCCCGACCGAGCAATTTGGCAGGTACCACAAACGCAACATCCCGCCCTTTCTGTTTCATTAGCGTGCGGCCATTGTGTCGCAACTCGATCGATTCTCCCGAGGTTGAACGGGCAACCAACGCAATCTCATCGGTTTCAAGATATTCCGTTTGCTTGGCTTCTAATTGCGTTGAATCGCCCTGATTGTCAACGACGACAGGAAGAATCACCCGACCGGTGGTCTGCACGAGATCATTGGCGACCGCGACAATCCTGATTTCATGATAACCATCGGGCAGTTTCCGGGTATCCAATACAATTTCGGAACGCATGGGCGTTTGTTGAACGAGACGACCGTCAATATAAAGTTGAATCGCACCGACTTTGACCGGGGACTTTTCGACGTTAATCGCAAATTTGAGATCGCCGTTGATGGAAGGTTGGAAGACCATGGGTTGAATCTCGATTACCGGCTCAATCGCCCAGGGTCGACAAAGGGCATCACCTACCACAATGGTTTGAAAGGGCCCGCTCACAGACTGATAAAAAGCTTCGGCCAAGGAGCAACCTCGGGCGTAATGAACATGAATCATCGGGTGCGGAAATTTCGCTTGCACCGCATACGGCTCCACCACGGTTCCACTGCTACCGGCGGCGCCAAAAATCAAAAACTGAGTGCATTTGGTCTGCCCGGCACGATGAAACATCCCGCCAAAACTAGTGAGGTTATCGCAAAAGGCGCCCGGTAAAATTTGACTGCCCGACGCTGCCCAATTAAATCCCGCAGTTCCGCAAGTCAGCCCGACAATATCAGGAGCTTTGACAGGAATCCCCTGGGTAACGACTTTCGTTTTGAAACCCATCGCCTCGAGTTGGGTTTGGGCAACGGCAAAATTCGGTTTACGAGTGGTCGAACGGACGTCCTTCGTATCGGTGAAATAAAAGGTGCCTTGGGGTTGAGAACCATCGGCCTTGATCGACCGCTGCAGCTGTTCGACCGCCAGCTTTTCGCTGATGCCATAGTTTCGAGTGACCGACAAAATCGTCGACAAAAAATATTGGTCCCCCTGCCCCCGTTCGTTGTTGAGCATTCCATTGGCCGCCCATTTGTAATTATTTTTAAATCCATGAGTCGGCGCAAACTCAAAGGGCAGATCGGGAATGCGCGCCACGATCCCGCGAAACAAGGGATCGTCTTTCACTTTTTCAAACGCCAAATCGGATTGCGTTTGTGCTTGGTAATGCCACCCCTGTCGCACCGATCGGATTAGCCATCGGGTCGCGTTGTTGGCATCGCCGAGCTTTCCGTAAAACTTCGCCAACCAATAACTAATGGCCAACTGAGCCGGATTTTCTTTTTGGAATTTTTTGAGTTTGGCAATAGCATCGCGATAATCTTGCTCTTGGTCTGACTTGAGCAACTTGATCGTTTCAGAAAATTCCTCTTGGCTTTTTCCGGCAAACGGCCTACGGAGTAATTTATCCGCTGACTGGCGGTAGTATCGATTAGATTCCAGCAGCATGTAGGCTGGCTGATCGCTCAGCGCGGCCCCGGCAAAAAACGTCAAAGAGGTGATCGATGCGTTCGGATTAAAAAGCTGAGATGGAACATTTTCCTGGCCTTGCTCCTTTAATTTTTCTAACAGCTTCGTTCGATGTTCTCCGATGACAATCGTCGTTGGGAAATCGGAAGAGTAAACAACGTAATCGACTTGTCCAACCAGTTTTCGCCGCTGCATCTCATTCAACAAGGGTTCCAGAATCTGCGCTCGAAACTGCGGCCATTGAATGATCTCGCGGTCGGGAATGTCGGCCAAATAAATGACGTTTCTCGAAGGTATTCCCCTTCCCCGGATGTAATAATTCGCCAGCAATTTCGAAGATTCCGAATTGGCATTCACAACGAGAACTAAGTTCTCAGGTCCACCGCCAGCCAAAGCCGCAACTGGCAATCCACAAATTATCCATGCCAAAAAAAACACTGCTGATAAACGGCCGGCCAATAAAATGACTGAATTCACGATTATGGAAGAATGCATTTTTTTCAAAATTCCGTTGTTTCAAAATTCCGTTG
>JAPKBL010000098.1 GCA_028823415.1 Mariniblastus sp. | reverse complement strand
TTAGGGTAGCGGGATTAGGGTAGCGGGCCCGAGCTGGCGGCAAATTGTGGTCCGCGGAGTGTCTTAAGAAAAGCAATCAGGCATGCCTGATCGTAGGTCGATATTTTCGAGAATAGCTCGGATGACGACTTTGCCTGTCCCTGGTGACGTAAAATGGCTGTGCGTAGCGTCGGCGATTGTCCATCGTGAAAATAAGGAGCGGAATCGGCCACTCCCCAAAGCGGTGGGGTTTGCCATTGATCCGGGTGTGGCTGAGATCGATCGAACTCGAATTGTTTTTCTGCTTCACCGTCGTTATATCCGCCGCCGGAGCCGCCTGGATGGATTGGTTCGAGGTTGTACAAATGAAAATCACTATAGATCTGTTCGACTCCGCCTAGATCTTCGATATGGCAGTCGGCACACCCAGTTTGCTCAAAAATGATTTTTCCTCGCTCGGCTCTGAATCTTCCTACTGTTTCTTTGGGTAAAATCTGGATAGGTCTAGGGATGCTTCGAACGAAGCAAACCAGTTCGTGCAGTTGCTCCGGCGTCATGTCCATCGCCGCGTTGGAATCGGACTGATATTTCTTGGGGTCTTGCTGAGCGTGTAATTTATTCGTCAGGCCAATTTCCATTGCGCAGGCCGATGCGACGAATTCTTCCAGCGAGGCGAACTGACCCTTCCAGCCAAACTTTCCGATGTTTCGATTGACTGTGTTCACAACACCAAGCCGGTTGCCGCTAAGGTCACCTGTAAACTCTTTCGCGATGACATTGGCGAAACGTTTTTGTCCGTGAAGGCTGATCGACAAGTTGGAGATTTGGTCAATTAGTCCAACGCCGAAAAGGGCAGGAGAGTTGAGTTCTTGAAAGATCACCGGGTCGTCGGTTTGGATGATTCGGCGGGCAATCGTTCGGCTGCGAACCGGCACACAATCAGGCATTCTGGGCGTTTCTTGAACCGTCAATTGCTGGATATTCTCGGGGAAGAGTTCGTTGACTTGTTCTTTTCTTTCCTGCAGACGCGGCGAAACGGAATTGACATGAACAACACCGGCTTTGATCCTTTGGCCTTCTGAGATCACTTCAAATGACGTTACGTTGAATTCGTTGCCGCTGCTTCCGCCGAGTCCCCCTTGGAAATGACAGGCAACGCAAGATCTGGCGTTGAAAACTGGCCCGAGTCCATCACCCCCACCACACAAACTATCCCCAATTTTCCAGTCGTGCTCAAAAAGTGTTTTTCCGGCGGCGACCCTCTCTGGGGTTACTCGGACGTTCCATGCCTTGAGCCCTTCCAAACCACAAACCATAGCGAAAACAATCGCCGCAATCAGAATGAGGTAGCGTTTGAAGATTCGAGGAACAGGGTGCATATGCGCCTACCTGAAATTGATGGAGCTGGGAACTTTCCCGTTTTAACAAAACCAGCGAAAACGTCAAACGAATTGAAAAAAGTGGCCAAGAGTGGCCAAGAGTGGCTCGCTTTGATTCCCGAGGATTCGGTCGACAAAGACTCAGTATAGTTGCGCCCCAATAGGCCTTAAGATTTTTCCGTCTTTTTTTTAAGTTCCGGAAGGGGAGAGGGGAGAGGGGAGCAAGAGGCGACGGGAAGGGCTGGTATTTCTTGCAAACGAGGCTTAAACAAAAAAAACGACTCGGTCCCTAAGGAACGAGTCGTTTCAATTAAATCTGGACTGAGACCCGAAT
The DNA here is from genome assembly GCA_028823415.1 of Mariniblastus sp. Classification (GTDB taxonomy): domain Bacteria; phylum Planctomycetota; class Planctomycetia; order Pirellulales; family Pirellulaceae; genus Mariniblastus. The sequence continues at coordinate 16,761 of JAPKBL010000098.1, read as the reverse complement.
GAATGAATTCAACGGACCGGTTCAGTTTTATTCTTTAGCTACAGCAAGGCTCAGCTGCTGCTTCGCAACCGCAAGCCGACTTGCATCCGCAACCAGCGAACAAGCCGCGAATTCGAGCACACATGCCGTGAAGGCGGCTACGAATTCGGCCGTTGAAAAGTTTGCATCCGCAACCACAAGAAGCTGCTGCTTCGCATCCACCATCGGTGTCGCAGCTATTGCAGCAGCGGCGAGGTGCACAGCGTACAGTAACAGGAACTTCTTCGGTGACGCACTTTGATACGCAGATAGTTGCCGTGTAAGGAACTTTCTTTGAAACGCAACGTGCTTTCTTGACAGTCTTCATTTCTGTAACTTTTTTAGTCACGCAATAAGGGACTTCGCGAGTTTTTGTTTCGCAAACCATTTTGGTTGTGCAAACAGGAACTTTCTTAGTCTTAGTTTCGCAAACTATTTTTCGTACGCAGTAAGTTTCTACGCGTGATTTTGGCTCGCAAACCATCTTAGTGGTGCAGTAGTTGACAGTTTTGGTTACTGGCTCACAAACGATTTTTGTGCAGCAGTAATTAACAACTCGAGATTTCTTCTCGCAAACGTAACGAGTAGTGGTGCATGGAACTTGCTTAGTCACTGGCTCGCAAACAGTTTTGCAAACAGTGTAAGGAACTTCCTTGCAGACTCTTTCGCAACGGTACTTACATACAGCAACTTGCTTAGTTGTGCATTCAGGAACCCAGACTTTACGGCAAACCGTACGGTCAGGTCGCTTGCAGCAAACCTTGGTGCAGCAACCAGGAGTGTAGGTGCGGCATCCAGTGCAAGGATCTGTAGTGAAAGAACCACGAGTCCGGTTGATCTTGGTGTAAGATCGGCCGGGGATAACTTCCGTACGAGTTTCGAAGTGTCCACCACGAACTTTTACGGTCTTCATCTCGGTGTAAGGTACACGCTTGATGCTTGTAACCGTACGCATTTTAGTTTCAGAAACTTTTTTGCGAACGTATGATGTCACGGTCTTCATTGTTGTCTCGGTAACAGGCTTGCGAACTGTGTAATGGACAGTTCGTTGCTTGTTTTCCTTAACAGCACGACGTACGTAGGTCGTGACTTCCTTCGAGTGCTTTTCTGTTACAGGTCGCTTGACGGTGTAATTGACCGTGCGCTGACGCTGCTCAGTTACAGGACGTCTAACTGTGTAGTTAACCGTCTTGTAGGTTGTCTCGCGAACAGGTCGCTTGACAGTGTAAGTTTCGGTGCGCATTTTCTGCTCTTTAACACATCGTGTTACCGGAACTTGCACTTCGTCGTAAACAGTTTCATTGACTGTTCGATAACGAGTGACTTCTTGCTTTTCACTAACCATCCGCTTCACAGTTTTCATCACTGTGTAGTTGCATCCGCAACCGTTGGCTGGTGCAGCTGCGGCAACGGTGTTGTAGCTCGCGCCACCACAACATTGGCCCCAGCTGAAGCTGGCTGATACCATGGCTGCGGCAAATGCTGCAGAGGTCAGCAGACTTCTTACCAATTTCATCGTAACTTCTCCAAAAAACTGACGTTTCAAAACCTAGAGGTGGTATCTGGTCTGGTGATACACTCACCATGCCGGTCTTTCTTTTCGCCACCTTGAGCCCAAAACAGTTTGTCTTGGACGTGTTGATTCAGAGGTGGACAACGTCACAGTTCCCGATCTGTGAAGTGCGAAAGGCTCCTCCTGACACTGCCTTAATTCGGCGGTCTAGGGCGAGGAGGTTAGCTGGGTTATGTTTATTGGTCGCCGAAACAAGAAAAACTAGCTATCATTTACGGGTTGTATTGGCTGCGCCGAAAATCATTGCACCAATGGTCAAGTAAGCAAACGGGTTGAAGGCTTGCGTGTTCTGCTGAATCTAGGTTCAAGCCTTACTAATTGAATTAACCCTTGTAGTTAGGTTAAATAGACGGGATGTAATGACTGAAATAATCTGGTCGACTTAAATTCGTAGGGCCTATTGGTTCGCCCGTGTATAGAACGCTCTCGTTTTGGTAGAACGCTCTCGTTTTGGCGGTAACAGCCAATAGGTTTAGGTTAATGCTGAGAATAATGGGGAGTCGCGATATTTAATCGGACAGAGTTACCTTGGGTGCGTTTCGAAGGACGGGAAGTTGTTGTTAATTTCCCCGCATTCACGCCATTTCGGTTTTAAATGGGGCATGGGAGGCAAGAAAATGCACTTTGAGAGTTGTCTGGCGGTGAAGTTCAAGGCCCTCAACGTGTTTGTTTGCGGATGTTCTTTGCCTGATGGCATGGCAGGCACCTAAATTTTGGGTATAAACTCGGGGTGGACTACTTAGATAAACGTGATGCTGAGACGGGAAGCACCTTAGGCATCCCGTTGATCAATCTCGCTTTACGATACTAATTCGAATTCAACAGCCAGTTTATGTGACCAGTCAAAAGCAAGATCCGGATCCCAATGTTCCCAAAGCGGTTGTTAGTCGCCTGAGTCTTTATCTGCGCGAACTTCAGCAATTGTTAAGGGTTGGAAGAAAGACGATTAGTTCTTCCAAGCTTGGCAGTCGTTTGGGAGTCACCGATGCCCAGGTAAGAAAGGATTTCGCGTATTTTGGTCAATTTGGCTATCCGGGTATTGGGTATCGATGCGAAGAACTGGTTAGCGAAATTAGGCAAATACTTGGAACGGACCATACTTGGCCAGCGGCGTTGATTGGCTGCGGCAACCTTGGGCAGGCGTTATTGGGCTATCGTGGATTTGGCAGGCAGGGCTTTCAAGTGAAGTTAGCGTTTGATGTCTCGCCGGAAATTGTCGGGCGATCATTCGAAGGGCTGACGGTGGATCATTTAGACAGGATGCCCGAGTTGGTTCGTGAAAAAGAGATTCGATTGGCGATTTTAGCGGTACCAGCAAAAGCGGCAAACGAAGCGGTAGAGAGTCTGGTCCAAGCAGGAATAACGGGAATCTTGAATTTTGCTCCCGTCACACTGAACCTTCCTAAATCAGTAAGTGTGGTTGGTGTGGACCTCGCGATGGAGTTAGAGCAATTGGCCTTTGCCGTGGTCCAGAGAACAAACTCCTCAAAATAGCTCCAAGAAATCTGTTAAACCCTATTTTTATCACGGGCTAAATTTGTTAAAACAGAGGGAACGAATGATGCCCGATGGTGTAATGGTAACACATCTGGTTTTGGTCCAGACATCCTAGGTTCGAATCCTAGTCGGGTAATTCGTTATTTCTGAATCCGGTCCCTTTCTGGATCGACGCTGAGTTAAACGATTATGACCTTTGGCGAGCCAAATAAGCGGCAAGTCAAAGTTTTCTTAACTAGTAAAGTTTTACTAACAGTCATTTGTCGGGATTAAAACGGGCAAATGACGCAAAAATTAGCGTAGAATTTAAGACTCGGTCAAGTCCGCCGCGTAAGCTAACGGACTGTCACATCAACTTACGTGATCTCGGTTGTTAGCAGGTTGGGCGAACTTATTCGTCCCTGTGCGAAAATAGATCGCGAGCCAAGTGCGTCGGAGAGAATTATGATTACATACAAATCCCTGTCAGCGAGTCTAATTGGGTGTTTTTGCGTTTTTAGCGGCACCGTATTGCCGGCTCAGGAGTCGGTCGTAAGCGATTCTCAATTGCTTCCGATTATTAGTTTCGACTTTCCAGAAATTTCTTCGCCCGAGCAGATTTCCGAAAAATTTGTTTCTGTACGCCTAGCCTCCAATACCTTGCAACAGGGACGCCGCTATCGAAGGTCGAGCCAACCCGCGACCCCACGAGCCAGTTTCCAGGGACTCGTCTCTGAGCGGATGCATGACTTTGGAACCGTTGCCCGCGGGTCGCGGCAAGAGAAAATCTTTGAGTTTGTAAACACGACCGATAGCGATCTGATGTTAACGGGGGTCAAGACAAGTTGCGGATGTACAAAGCCAAAGATTTTGACCCCGCAGGTAAAGCCCGGTCAGGCGGGTAAACTGTCTGCGGTTTTTGATACAGTCAATTTTTACGGAAATCGAGGCGCGACACTCACCGTGAGTGTGAAGAAAACGGGAACAGCGGCACAGAACGGCGAAATTCAATTTTCTGTGAAAGGTTCAATCCGACGAGATGTCGTCCTGAGTCCCGGTGAATTTAGTTTCGATGACGTAATTATCTCGCAAGAGGCGGACCGAGTCGCAAAAGTGTTGTATGCCGGCAACGCGCAATGGAAGATTTTAGAAGTAAAGTCGACGAATCCAAATTTGAGTGCGGAAGCACGCGAGGTGTCGCGAGACCAGTCACGTGGACGAGTCACTTATGAGTTGGTCGTTAAACTATCCGGTAAACAGGATGCAGGATCCTTTAACGAGTTCTTAACGATCGTAACCAACGACGCCAAAACCAATGGTATGCCGGTCGCGGTTAAGGGGATCGTCAAATCACGAATTGAGGTTTCTCCAATACAACTAGGGACGATTAACCAAGGGCAAACAGTTAAGAAAAAATTGATTCTTAAGTCGTCCAGGCCATTTTCAATCAAAGAGATTAAATCTGGAGATTCACGGATTCAGTTTGAGGTAGCCGAAGGAGAAAAGAATCTCCATGTGCTGACCTACACCCTGGACACTTCCAAACTAGGACAGATCGATGAGGATCTAACGATCTTGACAAGTGACCCCGACCAACCGGTGGCGAAGGTTGGATTTTCAGCCCAGATTATTGAAGCGACAACGGTTGGCCGGTCAAAGTAATCCGTGCAACCGTATTTTAGGTGCGAAATTCATTTCCGAATCGTATCTAACGAAAAACTAAGTTGACAAAATTCGATTCGTAAGGCACGCTTCTTGAGCGTGTCTTTTTTTACCATCGTTTTTCCTCGGACATTAAGTAATCATCAATTTCCGTGTTCGATTTTCCGAAAATTAGTTTTCTGAATGGCATTTGGCAGTCAACAATGAATTGTTTTGATGGTATAAAATACTACAGGAAATGCTCGTCCATTTTGCCTTGATGTAAATCTAGATTGAGACCCCATCCATCAATGCTCATCGAAATTCAATGCGTAAATTATTCCAGCTTTGACGCGTCTGTTGGGAAATATATCGAGTGCGGGGAAAAGATAATCGTTTCCGGTGAAAAAGCCGGTGAAACAATCGAGTGCACGAAGTGCAATCAGGTGATTGAGATTCCCTTGCCGGGTGAAACTCAAGCGAAAAGTAGGGCGAACCGACCAGAAGACGCGCACGTCGCTAAAGCAGTTGGTCCATCGAGTTCTAAAGTAAAGACGATTGATCAACGGTCTGATGAGCAGCGTCGGGCACAGCAACCGCGTCGAGCGGGTCAACCGCGGCGACGGGCTGCTGGAACGGAAGTAAGTCCAGAAGAGTCACAGCGGACAGGTTCGTTGAACGCGAAGGGCCAACCCCGAGTTGCGCAAACTCGTGCGCGCGTGAAGTCCAGCAACGGCCGCCGAGTCGCTGACGGCAGTGCTAGTGTTAAGTCAAAGGGAAAACGTCTAAACAAAGTCGAGAGCACAGGTAAGGGTACGCCCAAGCCTTCGTCGGATCCAGATCGACGTGTCCGGCGCCGGCGCAGAAAGGCAACGGATTCGGTTTCGGGCCAAGGCGATATTATGGCTTTGGATTTTAAATCGCAGGACGTTGCTCAAAACCTCGTTGAAGATCAACAAGAACGGTGCAAGAAATGCGGCAATCTGGTTGAGAATGCGCGTTGCGTCGTTTGCTTTTTTGTCGATTCAAAATACGAAAAACTTCATTGCCCCTTGCCAGATATTGAGATTCAAGTTGCTGGTTGCCAGCGATGGCTTAAGCAGACCATGAGCGAGGGGGTGTCGATAGAATTTATCGCACTGGCGGGACATCTTCTCTTTGGCGCAATGGCCATGATTTTATCCGTAATCTCCATTTTGTTTTTATCCGGGCTGGGGCTTGGTGTCGCTGCTGGGATTGTACTGTTATCTCTAACGATTGCATCGACTTGCTTTTATGCCGCATTGGTCTTCAAAAGTTATCAATTTCTTCGCAAACCCGCCGCTCAGTTGGCATGGTTTCAAAAGCCATTTTGGCGTTTGTTGTTGTTCACCTCGCGATTAATGAAATGGGAGGGTTACGACAATGCCCTGAAGGGTCGCCGAGTGATATGCGTGAGGGATCGGATGTTTGGCGACCACGACATCATGGAGCATAAGGGAATCAAAAATGCCCAAGTGCTCGACATTCAGGGAACCAACCTTACTGATCACGGGCTTTTAAATCTCTACGAATTAAAACACCTGCAATGCGTTGTTTTGGTAGGCACGAAGGTATCTTCGGAGGCAGTTTTCCGGTTTCAACAAACATTTCCACGGCTTTGGATTTGGTATTAAGGTCAACCGGTGTTGGCAAAACACGGTGTTGTAAATTTCATGTTGAACAATCAATACGAGCTGCTTGATTTTGGGCAGAACGAAAAACTGGAGTGCATCGGCGGCGTGGTGGTTCGCCGAGAAACGCCCTCAGCTCCAGGAGGAAAATCGGCAGGTGAGCGTTGGGGTCAATCGCAGCTTCGAGGAAGAATGATTGCCCAGCGGTATGTCTGGGACGGGGTACCTCCTGACGATTGGCGTTTTAACGCGGGCGATTTTCAATTGCAACTCAAGGCAACGCCCAGTGGACAGGTGGGAGTTTTTCCTGAACAGGAAAAAAACTGGGAGTGGATTAAGCATTGCCCGATTGACTTGGCAGGGTTAAAAGCCATCAATTTGTTTGGCTATACTGGTGCAACGACGTTAGCGCTGGCAAAACGAGGCGCGCAGGTTGTGCATGTTGATGCTGCAAAAAGTGTGGTGAGTTGGGCGCGGGCCAACGCTCAATCATCAGGATTGGCTGATTCGCCGATTCGATGGATGGTAGAAGACGCGTTAACCTTCGTCAGACGAGAGGTAAAACGCGGTAATAAGTATGACATTATTATCGCAGACCCCCCTTCTTTTGGGCGTGGCCCAAAGGGAGAGCGATGGAAATTACAAAGAGATTTATTCCAGCTCATTGAATCGCTCTCAGAATTGTCGCGAGAACGCTGTAAAATGGTTCTGATGAGTTGCCATACCCCGGGAATAAATCATGAGCGATTGAGGAGTGAGGTCGAAAACCAGTTTCATTTCGAATCCGGACTGGGGGGTAGTTTCTCGCTTGAGTTGCGAACGAGAAATGCTAAAACGCTCCCGAGTGGCAATTGTTTTCGATGGGTTGCAGATAAATCTTGATAGGTATCGGCTAAGCAATTGATTGAGAAAATTACAAGTTTGCAAAATCAGCGAATTAAAAAAGCAATTCGCTTACATGCGTCGCGAGGGCGTCAACTGCAAAAACGCATCATCGTGTTTGGTAATCGCGAAGTTTCGCGGGCAATCGAGTCTGGTGTTCATTTTGAAGAAATATTCTGCACCGAAGAGCTTTGGGATGAACTGTTACCGATGGAAAGGTCCCGCGTATCGGATTCGGGGGCTCAGTTGTTTTTTGTCGTGCCCGAGGTAATCGAAAAACTCGCCTATGGTTCGAGGACGGGCAATTTGATCGGCATCGCCGCTCGTCCTGACACTTCCTTTGATTCCCTTGCTGCTCATCTCTCTTCCCGGGGTGAGCTTTCCATTGTCCTAGTGTTGCAATCGATCGAGAAGCCGGGGAATTTGGGGGCTATTGTGAGGACAGCAGATGCCTGTGGAATCGATGCCGTTATTTGCGCTGATCTATTGACTGACTTCTTTCATCCCAATGTCATTCGCTCGAGTACCGGTGTCGTCTTTCAGATGCCGCTAGTTTCTGGAACCACTCCGGAAATTCAGGATTGGCTAGAACAACAAGAGTTTAAAGTTTTTACGGCAATGCTTGAAAACGCTTCTAATTTTTATCAGGCGGACCTGACGGGGAAGGTCGCCTTAGTTCTCGGCAATGAAGCGAAAGGGCTGGGGGAGAATTGGACCGCCGAAGAATACTTGCCAGTCAAATTGCCGATGCGAGGCCAGGCGGATAGTTTAAACGTTTCGGTGACCGGATCGGTCATGATGTATGAGGCGATGAGGCAAAGGACCTAATTCGCCATGTCCGACCACGATGGCGTTTAAGAAGTTTGTCGGGACCGCTGATTACTGAGTCGAGACTTTCTGACGGCTCAATGGCAGGGGGCTAACGATACTCAAGGACGGGGTCTGCTGGGTTACCGGTTGGGTAAAAATATACAAAGCGGTGAAGACTAAAATCCAGAAGAGGGTGAAAAGACCAAGTGAGACTGGGTTTAAGTTCGATGTAAACAGATTGCCTTGGCTGATCACCATTACACTTAACTGGCTGCCGTCGTCAGTAGAGACATCCACGAGGACTTTTTCCTGACTATCGGCGTTGAACCTTTTCATGAAATCATAACCAAGTTCTAGCTCAAGATACGCTTCCGGTTTGAACGCGACGATCTGGTAATCTGGAATTGTGAGTGAATGGTTTCCGAGGCTAACGTCAGTCAAGAAATGTTCTATCGACTCAGGATCTTGGATGGTTAGATTTAGCTCGCGAATTCCCGCCGTTCCAGTTGAACTACCTATTTTTACATCTAAACAAAGCGTCAATCGGTCGAGAGAATCGATTCCTTGGCCATGATAAAATTGCCAAATCTCCCCAGCGGTTACTTCACCACTGTTGCGAATCAGGTCCAAAGATGATTCGGAGGGTGACGGGCAATTTGAGCATGAAAAATCCCCAACAACATGCGGGGTACTTATATTGCCGTCAATCACATATTCATCTGCATTAAGCGAACCCAGATCCATTGAGAAGAGGATGCAGAGCAGGACGCTTAGTGAGAGAATTCGCACAGATAGCAATCGTTTCTTGGGAGGGTTTGTCAAAATTGCGTTGCCGGAAGGCATCGGGGGTGGTGGGGAAGCCCGACTGCATCATAGACGAGTATTTCAAAAAGTCTAATCGAGATAGATGAAGTTTGATTGAAGAGACCGAGGATTGCTTGTTATCGACGCGGGAAAATGCGAGGTTTGAAGGTCGAATCTTTGGGGTGGAGCAAGCCGCGTTTTTTTTGCGGCTAATCCTCCGCTAAACTGCTTGCCGCTTTTTGCCAGCTTATAGGGGGGAATTCTAAAGAACACTTTGGCGTTGGGATTCCAAACCCATGCTAGTTTCCAAGGTTTCCCTTGAATTCATCATGGGGATGGCCAGCAATATAACGACTTGCGGCGCGGTGGACCGATTGAATTTTCGCGTTGAGATTAAGCCAAGGACGCGGTTGCGACGAAATTTTCCACTTGAATATTGTTCGCTTTGATCGCCTTTTGAATTGAATCAATCGTATCAGCAATAAAAGTGGCCACGTAGTTTGCAGATTTTACCAATGGCATGTTTGGGAAAAGTAGTAGATCAGCACCATTGGAGAGCACCTATGTTCGACGTCATTGAAAGTGGTCGAGTTGGCGCCGGGATTTTCCTGTTGAGGCGAATTGAGCGAAGCTAAATTAGGGCGATGTTTTTCGCATCCAATGGAGCCGGCCGACTGCTTAAGACGGGCGCGTCGGAAACTAACGAAATTCCATCGCTAGACTCTATTTATCAGAGTTGCTTAGTTTTTTTCGCTGACAAGATTCTGGGCTTCTTGGGCAGCTATTTTTTCACGAAGCCGAGTGATTTCTTTTTGCTGAGCTTCAACGAAAGTCGCAGCCCCGTTAAATTCGTCGGCCATGTCTGTCCAGAAATCGTCGTTCCTGAATTGGCAGTGTTGTACTTTGCCTTCGCTCAGTTGGCGCAGGTGCAATTTAAGGCGAACGATGGGGCCCACAAAACGGTTACTGAAACGAATGGTATCTAGCATAAAGGCGGGAAACATCGAAATCATTACGATTCCAATAATGACAAACTCACCGGTTTCCAGTTGCAGGCGTTCGAATATGCTCCGTCCTGGGTCTCCAAGTAGCGTTTGCAGCACGATCACCGAGAATGCTGAGACTACGAAAAAGACTGCCCAGTGCAGGCAGATTCGCTTCAGAAGCGCCCCCTGAACTTGAGCGTCAATAAAGTTTTGTTTTCTTTGAGTGGGGGCGGGTTGTGCCATACCTAGTTTGCTTTTGTGGTCTGCTCGTCATCGAATTAAAATATTGGGTGTGCCTATAAAACGTAGTTCATGAATCGCTGATTCGTCGCCGAGTTCTTTGGATAAATTTCGGATATATGAATTGAGGTAAGAAATGAGTTTAGGTTGCACAACGATTATTGAAATTTTTGGAGCGTGCCCTTCCTTGAATGGTCTTTCTAGAGGGCGGCGGCGCTTGGGGGTTTTTGCTGAGCAATGGTTTTTTCTTAATTAATCGTTAAAGTTCCTCAGTCTTGGGCTAAGCTCTCGCAAAAGAATGTCTCTCACTGTCCAACTTGGCGTTGAGGAAGTTGGGTTATTCTTAATCTAGCGAGTTAATCAAGCGGAAAAGGCGAGTTTAAGAACTTCAGGGTTCTGTACCGATTAACAACAATACAGCGGCTTTTCAGTAATTAGAACGTAGCCATCGGGCATTGGCATGAGTCTTAAATTTGGTATCTATCTGGTCGAGCAGCGAGTTATCTCGCCAGAGCAATTCTGTGGATTGGTGAAGATTCAGCAAGAATCAACCATGTCCCTGCCTACCATTAGTCTGCGCATGAATATCTTAACGATCAAACAGGTCGCCCAGGTGCTCGGTGAGATTGAAGATGACGCTGAAAAGACCTTCATTAAGTCGGCGATGGAGCTTGATTTTATGGGTCGGGCAACCGCCGATCAGATTTTGCAATTTCAGCAGGAAAAGTGCCAATCGCTGCGGAAATTGATTGTAAAGTGTGGCTTGCTTTCTCAGCGACAGTGTTCGATCTTGTTCTTATATTTCGAACGTCCTGGATCAAAGGCCAGCCCGGCTCCTCCCGAGGCCAAGCCGATCAATATTCGGACCGAATCTCATGAACAGAGCATCGTGCCGGCACCGATGGGAGCTTTGCGGGAGCAAAACTTTTCCAAGGCGGGTCGACCGGTCGCAGAGTACGTGATCTAAATCCGTTTTTGCGAGTATTTCCAACGCAAAATGCCTGAAAAATAGAATTAGGCGCATGAAAAAACCAAGGACTGAGCCTTGGCTTTCATGATTCGATTAACGATGAGCTCAATTAGCGTTTCGCCAACATGCGGTTTCGCTTGGATCGTCTTTCAGCACGCAAACGCGCACGACGATTGGTCTCACTGGGTTTTTCGTAATACTCCCGTCGACGCATTTCCTTTTTGATTCCACTACGTTCGACTAGTTTTCTGAATCTTCGGACAGCTTCCTGAATGGATTCTTTGTCGCGTACCAGCAGCTTTACCATTTTTTCTCCAAACCAACCATCAAATTCACCGTCATCCTTTTGTAAGATTTTACAAATCGTCTGCAGCCCGTGGGGTGCCTACAAAGCGCTAATCGACCATCTATTGCGGGAATGTCACGCAAACTTACGAGTTTACCGGCATTTTCGAAGTTCTGTCTATAGCCAATTCAATAAACCACTGTTTTTTCCAATAAATTGCTCAAATTAGTTGAGAATCGGTCCATTCGCTTCCTTGATTCTGCGCCCCGTTGAATCGTAGTTATTTTTTGCCCAGTCGTTACCACCAGACAGTCGCGTCAAAAAGCGCGGGGCCAGATTCACTTCTTCCGATGAACCCAATAACACAGGCGAGCCGATCACGCTCGTTTTCATCGGGATCTAAGGGGTTGCTTCGAATGTCTTGGCATCCTTTTGTGCGAATCCCAGTTCCAGTTACTACCGGATGGATATTAGCGATGTCAAACGAAACTGTTGAATTCGATTTCCAGTCATCCGGCAACGCTGACAACTTGGTTGATTCAAACCTAAATGAAGCAGCTTCGATGGCTGACAACGACCAGCCAGCGCTGACGGGATATGATTTAGTGGCTGATATGATGCGGCGCCAAGACGAAGTGATCAACGAATTGGACGGTTTGAACGAGCGAATTGAAGCAGCGATCAATGAAATAATCGACGCTCGTAAACTGGAGGACGAGGCTGCACTGGGCAGCCTTCAACCACTCGAAGAAGATTTTCAAATTGAAAAAGCGGCTTAGAAGCCAGCCGTCGGCGTACAGATTGAAAACGATGTTAATTTTTCACGGAACGCCTGATTGCCATCGAAACGGGGCATTCTCGGAAGACTAATCTCGGAAGACTAATCGGCTTGATCAAGGTTTCCAGAATTTCTAATCGCCCAGGTAAGACGAAATCCCATCATGATGCTGGCGAAGCATCCCAAGAGACCTAAGATCGACAGGTCGTGAGTCCCCATCGGCCCTACATCGGGAAAGAGGAGCGGTGGGACTTTGTAGCTCAGCATCATCGAGGAGCCGAGGAATAAGGCACTTGTCATCAATCCCATCACTAGCCGATTTGCCGTCGGGCCAAGCCTGCGATGATCGAGCTTGACATCAAACTGGCCTGATTGCACTTGTTCCAAGATGTTGGAAATTCGTTTAGGTAATTGATCAACGAGTTGCTCAACTTCCATATAAAAGCGTCTCATTTTTTTGGCTTGACGCGTCGGTGACAGGCGTTTTAAAAGCAACAGTCGTTGGAACGGTTTCATGATTTCCATTAGGCTGAAATCAGGATTGAGCTGCCGGCCAGTTCCTTCTAATGAGACCAGTACTTTAATTAGTAGTGAGACTTCACCAGGGAGCGTGATTTCGAACCGACGCACCAGCGACATAAAATCATTCAATGCCCCACTCATATCGAATTGCGCCAGAACTTGGGTTGAATATTGTCCAACGAAGTCGGCGACCTCGTTGGAAAATGCCGACTCGTTTAAGTTGCTGGGGCACCGCCCAATGCGTTTGATCAATGTGGAGAGCATGGAAACGTCTTGATTGACGATGGCTACAAGCATCGCTTCGATATCTTCTCTGAGTTGCTCGCTGATTCTACCGACCATCCCAAAGTCCAGCAGTCCAATCGTGCCGTCGCCCTGAATGATGATGTTGCCGGGGTGGGGGTCAGCGTGAAAGAATCCATGGTGAAAGATCATTTTGAGATATAGGTTCGCTCCGGTCTGTGCGACGGAATTCGGGTCGATCCCTGCCGGGCAGTTATCTTTGATTTTTCGAATGCTCGTTCCGGAAATGTGCTGCATCGTGATCATGCGTGCGGAGCAAAGTGCTGAGATAGGTTCGGGAATAACGACCGTTTTGTCTTTTTCAAAAAGCGATCGGAATTGAATCAGATTCCGTTCTTCTCTACCAAAGTCAAGTTCGCGCATCATCGTCCGAGACATTTCCTCAACAACGGCAATGGGTTGATAGTTTTTAAAGTCGTCAAGCTTCTCAGCGAGTTGAGCAAGCCCCGATAGAATGTCGAGATCGGTCTCGACGATGCGATCAATTCCCTCGTGGCGAACCTTGACAACGACGTCGAGCAGTTCATTAGAGATCGGTTCATTTTTTTGCTCCGAGGAGGCAAATGCAAAACGTTGCGGGTCTAGTTTCGCCCGGTGAACCTGTCCAATGGATGCCGAAGCGATAGGTTCTTTTTCGAATTCAACAAATATATCTTCGAGTGGCAGGCCTTGTTCGTTTTCAATGATCCGTTTGGTAATTTCGAACGGATCTTTCGGAGCATCGGATTGCAGTTTCTCAAGCTCCAACGCCAGTTCTAATCCGATGAGATCGGGCCGAGTGCTGAGAAGTTGTCCGAACTTGATAAAGGTTGGCCCAAGTTCGGTCAGTGTCATGCGAATTCGAGCGTTATGCGTCAACTGCGATTGGGCAGCACCATCTTGAGTTTTTAAACGATCCGTCAGGAAATCGATGTGAAATCGGCTCATCCAGTCGGCCAGGCCATATTTGCTCATGACGGAAACGATTTCAGTCCAACGACGAACATTACGGTAAAGTTGCGGGACCGAAGTGATCTTGCGTTTCATGAGATGCCGGTGCGAAAAAAACAGGTAGTTCGGAGTTGAAGTTGTGCCAAGTTACTCAAATGGATGCGCTTTCAAAGTATGTTAGATTCTGTTGCGAAGCAAACTCCAATACGGATTTCAATCTAATTTCTGATAGACTATTGGCAGCTTGTGTTTTTCGAATCGACTGTGCCGCCGAGAGACTCTCGAAGCGGGTATTTTCAATCACACGAAAAGTTAGAGTTTTGGTCATGTCAATTTATGAGATTTATTTGGTGAGGACTTAATGGATTCAATGAAGTTCGCGAGGAGCCCCGGTTGGTTGGCAATACTAGTGTTTGTGGTTTTTGCAACGGTAATTGTTCGGGCGGACGATTGGAGTCAGTGGCGCGGTAATGATCTACGAAGCGTGAGCCATGGTGCGGCGGTACCCGTTGAATTTGATCAAGACAATCAATTGCTCTGGCGATTTCCGATGCCAGGGACAGCGGGTTCGAGTCCCATTGTTTCCGGGGATCGAGTTTTTGCGACCAGTGTCGATGGGGATGAATTGGTCTTAGTTTGTGTTGGGATGGACGGCAAACTGAGATGGAAGCGTATGCTGGAAGGGAATGATATCAAGAGCCGCGATGGGGCCAATGCGGCCAGTCCTTCACCGAGTACCGATGGCGAGCATGTGTGGACCATGATGGGGAATGGCATGCTGCAGTGTTTTACTGTTGAAGGCGATCCTGTTTGGACGAAAGATCTGCAAAAAGAATACGGGAAATTTAATATTCAGTTTGGTATGTCGATGACACCGGTTCTTGACAATGGCAATTTATATCTGGCGCTGATGCATGGGGATATGCGGGATACCCAAACGACATCGGTGGGGCAAGTCATCGCGCTCGATGCGAAGACTGGAAATGAGATTTGGGTGCACTTGAGAAAAACAGATGCTGTTTCTGAAAACACTCACTCTTACGCATCGCCAACCATTTATCGGGATGGGAAATATGAGTTCCTGGTGACCCATGGTGCGGATTTTGTGATCGGACATTCACTCAAGGATGGTTCGGAGATTTGGCGGTGTGGAGGGTTTAATCCGAAAGGCGAAGGATACAATAATTATTTACGCTTGGTTGCTTCCCCAAGTTGTGCCGACGGAATTATCGTTGCGCCAACGGCCAAGGGTAAGGCCGTGCTTGGCTTGCGGGTGCCGCTCAAAGGAGATGTAACTGAGGATCGCAAGGCGTTGCATTGGAAATTGCCGAAGGGAACGCCAGATGTGTCGACGCCGTTAATTTATGAAGGCCTCGTTTATCTGGCGGGCGAGAAAGGTGATCTCACTTGCGTCGATGCACAAACCGGTGAACGCTATTATCGAGAACGGCTGTCGGCTGATAAGCAGCGTGCGACTCCAGTTGCGGTAAATGGAAAGATCTATCTTGCCGGGCGGAGAGGAACGGTTTTCGTAATTAAAGCGGGGAGGGAATTAAAAGTTTTGGCCCGAAACAAATTGGGGGAAGAGATTACCTCGTCACCAGCAATTTCAAACGGCAAAATATTTATTCGGACTTTCGACGCCCTGTATGCTTTTGGGGCGAAGTAGTCGGGGGTGTTATTTGAATCAATATTTAAACTTCCAGATTTAAGTTTGAATAGCAGGGCTCGGTATATCGTTAAGTTAAACGAGTGAATTGGAGTGTAGCTGATGGGAAATAGATATTTTGGCTTCTTGTTGATCTTTGTTTTTACCAGTCCTTCGGTATGCCTGTGGGGGCAATCGACCGAAGCCGGCGGGGCAGCTGGGAAAGGGGAGAAATTTTCGATCGTGATTCATGGCGGCGCCGGCTCTTCTGCGGCTAATGCATCCCCCGAGCAAGTAAAAAAACGAAAGGCGTCATTAAAAAAAGCGCTCGACCGCGGTGTTGAAATATTGTCTTCGGGTGGCGCGGCGCTAGATGCTGTGGAATCCGTTTTACGCATCCTAGAGGATGATCCACAATTCAATGCAGGGAAAGGAGCTGTTTTCAATGCCGCAGGCGATCACGAATTAGATGCTTCCATCATGGATGGGAGGACGCAGGCGTGTGGTGCGGTAGCCGGCGTGAAAATAGTAAAGAATCCGATCTCATTAGCTAGGTTGGTAATGTCGGAAACACGGCATGTGCTTCTTGCGGGTCCCGGTGCAGAAGAGTTTGCCAAAGAGCAGGGGGTCGAGTTGGTGCCGACCGATTATTTCGATACTATTGGGGCTAAGAAGTCGTGGGAGCGTTATAAGTTGAAAATGTCCGGACTCAACAAAATCAAAGATGGAAAAGTGGAATCTAGTTGGAAGATGGGAACGGTTGGATGTGTTGCCCTCGATCGGCAGGGAGATCTTGCTGCGGGAACCACAACCGGCGGTATGACTTATAAAAAGTTTGGTAGGATCGGGGACAGTCCGATCGTGGGTGCAGGGACATATGCTGATAACGCAACCTGCGGGGTGTCCGCGACGGGAATCGGAGAGCAATACATTCGCAATGCTGTGGCTTATGATGTCTCGGCTCAAATGAAATACAAGGGTGTAACATTGCAGGCAGCTGTCGATGATAATCTGCGCCGTCGACTCAATAAGAACGACGGTGGGCTCATCGCGATTGATAAGGATGGGAATATTGCGATGGGGTTTAATACGGCAGGCATGGCACGAGCGGCAGCTGATTCTGAAGGACGCTATGAAGTGATTTGGGGAGATGCGGTGGGGAACCGCCGTCAGTAGATTAACTAAGAGTCTCCAGAGGGCGTTTCAGTTTCGAATATCAGTTTCGAATATCAGTTTCGAATA
>JAPKBL010000097.1 GCA_028823415.1 Mariniblastus sp. | reverse complement strand
CGTTCCAACAGAGGCGGGGCAAGAGACACAGGCGGCGGGACAGGTTCTGGCGATGAAAGACCAGGCGCCGTTAGCTACAGCAGTTCGCGTTCCAATCGACCAAGTACAAATACCGGGGGCGGCGATTCTGCCGGCAATTCGGACGTTGTCCAATGCGAACACTGTGGCGCATCCTGCACCGAACGCTGTCGGTGCAAGCCAACGGGATTGGATTTAATCTTTGGTCACACCGATGAACGTTTACTTGCAATGGAGAGCGACGCCGACGGTGCTTACCTTGCCTTTGAAACTTGTTACGGAATGCGATCGGTAACGCTTACCTCGATGGGTAAGGATTTGAATTTGACGTTGGTCATTGCGAAAGGTTGGCGTGCCGAGAGTCGTGGACGGTAAACGACGATTGTCAGGCAATGCCAGGCGTGTCGCCGTTTCCATCACGGCGGCACGCTTTTTTTGATTCAGGAGTCACGATTCTACCTTTTTGGGATTATTCAAGACGATCGCGGCAGAGTTCATATTGTTAAATGGGAAGCTTTTGTCGCGAAACGTCTTGCCGAACTGCCTGCAGCGGTCGGAGAACTAAAGAAGATAGAAGATGAATTCCAATCGCGACTCGCCGAAATCGACTCGGTGCTGAATTATTGGATTGATTGATTTCCTTTGTCGGCAGATGAGTTCGCAGCCAACCCGTGGACTGGCTTTGTGTGTCGCCGTTTTTTGTCGACGCGGCACGCTTTTTTGATTCGCAAGTCAGATAGCCAATTTCTTGCGTTGCCGTCTTAGGTTGGCGACGACTAAGCCAATAAATATGAAGAATGTAGAGTTCGGTTCTGGAACTGAATTTATGTATGCGATGAAACCCTCGTCATCGCCGAACTGGTTTTTTCCATAACCCACGATTGTGTTTCCGTCAGCGGAGATTCTTAAAGCGCGATCAATTTTTTGCCAATGTGATAAATCACTCCCTTGAGCGCTTAGGATATTCCTAAGCGATAACATTCCATCGGTCTCTGTCCAGACGAAAGCTTCTTCTCCAACATCGGAGTAGCTATACCCAACAACGACAGATCCATCTCCGGAGGCGTCATAAGCTCGGCTATAAAAACTTCCACCTGACAGTTCGCCGAGTCCCGACATTACTCCGTCTTCCCAGCGAAATGCTTCGTACCCGCTTGAGTTATCCACAGATACGTGGGAATGACCAACAATTACGGAACCATCGTCGGATATTCCACTGGCTAGGCTTATAAATTCTCCACCGGGTAGATCGCCAAGCCCCGTCATTACTCCGTCTTCCCAGCGATATGCTTCATAAGAACCGTTTGAGCTAGATGACCATCCCACGTTAATCAAGCCATCGTTGGAGATCCCCGTGGCAAGACTAGTCCCATCTGATCCTGTTAGCGATCCTAGCTCAGTCATTACCCCGTCAGTCCAGCGGTAAACAATTTGTCTGTCACTACTTCCGAAAGACCATCCTACAATCACCGAGCCATCTTCAGAAACTCCTTGGGCTTCGCTATAAAACCTTCCTCCTGGCAGATCGCCGAGTCCCATCATTACTCCGTCTTTGAGGCGATATCCTTCGTGCCCAATTGAGCTTTCTCCACGGCCCACGATAGTCGAGCCATCCCCAGAAATGGAGTAGGCAACGCTTTCAAATCCACCCCCCGATAGATCGCCGAGTCCCGTCATTACTCCGTCTTCCCAGCGATATCCTTCGTACTTGCTTAAGCCGCCCCAGCTTGAGATTTTTGAGTAACCCACAACAACCGAGCCATCGTTAGAAACGCCAGTGGCGATGCTGAAAAACTGTCCGCCAGCAAGATCACCAAGACCTACGATTTGGGCTTGGGTAGCGGGTGCAAGAAATAGAAGCAAGACTGTAAAAAATAGTGCTCTGATGATTGTTTGCATCGTGGAAAATCTCCGATTGGAACCAGTTGTCACCAATATAAAAACTACCGAGGCAATTAAATTATAATTTGATTCTGATTCGAGTTCCTATTAATCTCATGAATTAGATAAAAAACCAAAAATTTAGCCCTTTCCCCATCAAGACTCGTACTTTTCCTTCGCCGCTCGAAACGCCGCGAGAATGTGCTTGCGGTGGGCTAGTCGTAAGTACTCGGTCCATCCGCCGAACTTAAATTGCTTCGTGTTCCTTAGCGTGCATATATCACCAAAAAAGGAGATGTAATCGTTGGCAGCGAATTCGACTGAAATTTGGATTTTTTTTATTCTTGATCCAAATGCCATGCGGTCACCGCAGTTGTTGTATAATTCCGATGAAATAGAAATTGGTAGAGGGAAAATGAGAAATGAGCAATGTGAATCATCAGTGGTTTTACATGAACAAGACAATATTGTCTGAAGATCAAGAAGGCCCAATCACTGAAGAGAAATTCGCCGACTTCAAAGGGTCGGACCCGTTCATCCCGCGCTCTGCCAGCCAATTCGAGGACTGGGTCATCGCCTGCAAAGGGGGCGATCCGACATTGAGCAACTTCGAATACGCCGGTTTGCTGACCGAAGCCAACCACCTCGGCAATGTCGCGTATCGCTCTGGCTAGAAGATCCAGTGGGATATAAAAGAGATGCGAGCTACCAACGCTCCCGATGCCGAGCGGTACATCAAACGCGAGTACCGCAAGGGTTGGAAACTCAGCTAATCGCCTGCCCCTCATTGATCCTCCCTACCACGCTTGTTCTCCGGCATTGAACGTTACTGAAGAAAGACAATGCGTATGCATCACCAACAAGAAAAGCCTCAGAAACAACGGGACTTAACCGGTAAAACTCGGAGCATAGCGAAAGCGTTACTGAACATTATAAATCGCTCTTTTCATCGCCGCTTATTCAATGCAAGCCAGTCGCTGATCGCTTGCCTCGTGACCTTGGTTTTGGTGGTCGCGGTGAACGCCGAGCCACCCCAGTCCCCAGCGCGCATGGCAAAGGTCGACTTCGCAAAAGACGTCTTTCCGATTCTTCGTCGATCGTGTTTCGAGTGTCATGGGGAAAAGGAGCAGGAAGGAGGTTTGCGGCTCGATCAAAAAGCCGACGCTTTGGATTCCGGTATGATCGAACCGGGCAGTCCCAATGATAGCGAATTGCTTCGCCGACTGCTGTTGCCACGCGGGCACGATGAAGTCATGCCTGCGATTGGAGATCCGCTTTCCAAGAAACAAGTGGCAATCCTTCGGCGCTGGATTGCAGCGGGCGCGGCTTGGCCCGATGAGATGCAAGTCGCAAGCCATTGGTCCTATGTTGCCCCGCAGCGGCCATCCCTGCCTCCTGGAATGAGCGAACCATGGGTGAAGTCGCCGATCGATCAATTCGTTTTGGATCGACTGAAGGAAGAAGGGCTAACTCCCTCGCCGGCTGCATCGCCGGAAAAGTTGATTCGCCGAGTCTATCTTGATTTGATTGGCCTGCCACCAACACCAAAGGAAGTAATGCGATTCGTCGCCGACCCTTCAGATGAAAGGATCGAATCGATCGTGGATGAATTGGTGCAAAGACCTCAGTTTGGCGAACGTTGGGCGAGGCCTTGGTTGGACCTCGCAAGATACGCGGATTCCCATGGATTCCAACGTGACGATCTGCGCGATAACTGGGCCTACCGCGACTGGGTGATTCAAGCGCTAAATGATGACATGCCGTTCGATCAGTTCACGATCGAACAGATTGCGGGCGATCTCTTGCCCGAGGCCACCGAATCGCAAAAGATCGCGACGGGATTTCATCGCTGCGCCCCTACCAACGTCGAGGCGGGCGCGTTACCGGAGGAAACGCGCACTGAGCAGGTCATCGATCGGGTCAATACGACCGGTGCGGTCTGGTTGGGAACGACTTTGGAGTGTTGCCAGTGCCACGATCACAAATACGACCCGTTCTCGACCAAAGAATACTACCAGTTTCTTGCGTTCTACAATAACACAGAACTGGAAGCGGACCGCGCTTCCAATAAACCAAGCTCCATTAAATTCCAAGGTCCGTCGATGGAACTGTCGGATCCGAATCCGGAACTCAAGGCAAAACGATCCGATCTGAAAGCTCAGCTAGCCGAATTGGAAATTAAAAAAACAAGTCGGCTTGGTTTGTTGGCGAAGGGGCTCGAGGCGTGGGCCGCTTCAACAGCTTTGGTCGTGGCCGATGCACCGAAAACGCACACGCTAGACGTTGTGAGCTTTGATTCACAAGGATCGACCGACAGCTTCGAAAATCTTGATGATGGATCGATTTTACTCGTCGGCGGTGATCCTCCCGACAAAGATGTTTACACGCTACGGACGCTCACCGCACTCAAAGGAATTCAAGGTTTCCGATTGGATGTCTTTCGGGATGACTCACTACCAGGCGGAGGTCCTGGGCGCGGAGATCCCAAACGACGGAATTTTGTTTTGACGGAATTCTCGGCGGAGCTGTGTAAGACGGATCCCGAGATCATTAAGGCCGGTAACTCTGGTGGCGAGAAACTTCAGTTCGCTTCGGCGACCGCCAGCTTCTCACAAAGGAACTGGGACGTTGCCGGTGCATTTGAATCAGGTGTCAAAACGGGTTGGGCCATTTCACCAAAATTTGACGATTCACACTGGGCGACGTTTGTGTTGTCGGAAACGTTGGATCTACAGGAAGAAACGGAACTTGTTTTTAAGCTGCGTCAACAGTGGGGCCAATCCAGAACCATTGGGCGTTTCCGGTTGTCGGCCGTGACTGGAAACCTTGTTGCCGATTCAGTGCCTAAAAACATTGCGGTTGCCTTGAAAAAGCCAGTTGACCGATGGTCCCCCAAGGATCGGCGTGCCTTGACGAACTATCGTGTCGGTCTGGATGCCACGACAAAGCAGTTCGATAAGCGGATAACTGACTTGCAGAACCAATTGAAACGTCTTGTTCCCGATACCACGCTGGTGATGGTCGAGCTAACAGAGCCGCGGATGTCGGCCGTCTTCGCGCGGGGCGACTATCAACAACCGGGGGAAACGGTTCAGCCTGGGACCCCAGCAATTTTGCATCCCATGCCTCCAGGCGATTCCAATCGTCTGGCATTGGCGAAATGGTTGGTCTCGCCCGAAAATCCACTCGTCGCTCGCGTGACCGTGAACCGTTGGTGGGCCGAGTTGTTTGGGCAAGGCTTGGTGACGACCGCCGAGGACTTTGGACTCAAAGGAGAACCTCCCACCCATCCCAAGCTTCTCGATTGGTTGGCGGTCGAATTCGTTGAAAACGGTTGGTCGATGAAACAACTTCTCAAGACGATTGTGCTCTCGGCGACTTATCAACAATCGTCGTCCACCAGTGACGAGCTGCACGAGCTCGACGACCGCAATCAATTGCTTGCCAGAGGTCCGCGTTTGCGTATGGATGCAGAAATGATCCGCGACAATGCTTTGGCAATCGGTGGTCTGCTTGATCTGAAACAATTCGGGCCACCGATCTATCCGTTCCAGCCCGATGGCATATGGAAAAAAATCGGTGGAATCTCCTATCAGTATAAAATTAGCCCCGGTAGTGAGCAGTATCGACGCGGAGTTTATGTTGTCCACAAGCGGGGATCACCCTATCCAAGTTTCGTCAATTTCGATGGGACAGCCCGGTTTGCGTGCACGGTGAAACGCTCACGTACCAACACGCCGCTGCAGGCGTTGACACTGTTGAACGATCCCGTCTACGTCGAGGCAGCTAAGTCACTTGCCCGGCGGGTTCGTGCAGAAAAGAAGAACGGAACGCTTGAGGAACAGATTGATCATGCGTTCCAGATTTGTACCGCACGACGTCCGACGAAAACCGAACGCGATGCATTGATGGGCTTGTACCGTCAACAATTAAAGGCGGACAGTCAGGACGAGCCGCAGCCGAGCAGCCAGAGCAAAAAAGATGACGCATGGTATTGCGTCGCCACCGTGCTTCTGAACATGCACGAAACATTCACCAAAGACTGATCCAAGGGGGGGATAGGTTTCCAGACGGTGATGCTGTGACTTAACCCACTTCCATTTCATTCCACAGGAATCAAGCAGGAACAAATCGATGACGCAACCAATGGATCGACGAGGGTTTTTGAATGACGTTGGAATCGGATTTGGCGGCGTTGCGCTCGCTTCGATTTTGAACGACGAGTCGTTCGCTGCGGCTTCGAACCAGAATCTTGCGCCCCGCGCCAAGCATGTGATCTATCTGCACATGATTGGCGCTCCCTCGCAGTTGGACCTTTTCGACGAAAAACCTGAACTCGTGAAACGACACAATGAGCCTTGTCCGCCCGAAGTGACCAAGGATCGAGATTTTGCGTTCATCGGTAAAACATCAACGCTCGCAGGGTCACCGTGGAAGTTTTCCAAGCATGGTGAAAGCGGGCAATCCATGTCGTCGTTACTGCCACATCTCGGTGAAGTCGCCGACGAGTTGGCTGTGATCCGTTCGCTTCATTCCGAGGAAATTAACCATGCTCCAGCTCAGATGTTTTTGCATTCTGGGTATGGACGCGGTGGGCGTCCTAGCTTGGGCGCCTGGGTAACTTATGGGCTTGGATCGGAAAACAAGGAACTGCCTGGTTATGTTGTGTTGCTGAGTGGTCCTCCCGGGGGAGCGGGCACGAGTATGTGGTCTACCGGGTTTTTGCCCAGCAAATATCAAGGAATTCAGTTTCGCGCCGATGGTGATCCAGTACTGTTTTTGTCCAACCCAGATGGTCATTCCACGGATGATCGTCGACGCGTGCTGGATACCTTGGCCACCATTAACCAGCGACAGTTAAAGGTTACAGGCGATCGAGAAATTGCAACTAGGATTCAACAGTATGAGATGGCATATCGCATGCAAACATCAGTGCCTGACCTAATGAATATAGAGGGCGAGACTACGGAGACGTTACAACTGTATGGCGCCCAACCCGGGAAGGCTTCGTTTGCAAACAATTGTCTGCTCGCACGTCGCCTTGTTGAGCGAGGTGTCCGCTTAATCGAACTGTACGATTCCGATTGGGATCATCACGGATCAATCGAAACTAAACTTCCGAAAAAGTGCAAGGAGACGGATCAGCCGATTGCAGCTTTGATCAAGGATTTGAAACGCAGAGATCTTTTAAAAGACACGCTCATTGTCTGGGGCTCGGAATTTGGCCGAACACCGATTCAACAAGGTGGCGACGGTAAGAGCAAAGGTATTGCCGGTCGGGATCACCATAAAGATGCGTTTACCATGTGGCTCGCCGGCGGTGGTGTGAAAGGAGGCGTGAGCTATGGACAGACGGACGACTTCGGAATGGACATTGTCGAAAATGGCGTTCACGTTCACGACTTAAATGCAACCATCTTGCATTTGCTCGGTTTAGATCATGAAAAACTAACGTACCGCTATCAAGGGCGCGAATTCCGCTTGACCGATGTCCATGGCAATGTCATCCGCGACATCCTACGATGACAATAAGAAGAAGGCTGAGTAAACCTTGACCTGCCCCCGAGAACGAGTCCACGACAAAACTTAGGATTTTGTTAAAAATTGGATTCAAAAAGGGGGAAACGCAATGGGACGAAAACGTCACACAGCCGAGCAGATCATTTCGAAACTTTAAATTGCCGAAGTGGAAACATTGAAGGGTCAAACAATTGGCCTAGTCTGTCGGAAGTTAGAGATATCAATTCAGACGTATTACAAGTGGCGTCGCGAATAGGGTGGGATGCGAACCGATCAATCCAATCGCTTGAAAGATTTAGAACCTGAGAACGCGCAACTGAAGAAACTGGTTGCTGATCAGGCATTGGACAACTCGATCCTGAAGGAAGCCATTTCGGGAAACTACTGAGCCCGGGCAAACGCCGACTGGCCGTCGAGCATGTTCGCGACACGCTTGGGTCAAATCGACGTTACTCGCCGAGATCAACCGCTGGCGGAAAGAGATGAATGATGTCGGTGTTACCGATGAGTTCCGCGAGGGTGGCTGGTCGGCGGCGTATCCGTACAAGACCCTCGAGGAGTGGCAGAATATTCTCAAAGACTGGGAGCAGGCCTTGTTGGTCGAGGAGAAGGGGACGAAAAGGCGAGCAAAAGTTGATGAAAATATACCGAAGAAAAACAAGTGATCATGAAAGTTTCATAAAAGGCAGCAATCCTAGTGAAAAACAAATATAATACTTCAGTTAGTATTTGTGCATTACGCGTGTGCTGGCTAATTGATGAACACAAAGGGGATAGGGGATTATGTTAAGACCATTACTCATCCATGGGATTTGCGCGCTTCTAATGATACTGACGACGACGAGCTATGGTGACTCCGGGCTGGCTGGTGAGATTTTCCAACAAGAATTTATTGAGAACTATTGTATCGAGTGCCATGACCGTGAAACCAAAACGGGAGGCTTCGATATCGAGTCTCTCAAATCAGTGACGGCAGCGAATTCGGTTCAGTGGCAGAAAGTTTGGGAGCAGGTGTCGCTCAAAGAAATGCCACCCAGGACGGAAAAACAACCCGATCACTTGGACCGCATGCACTTTGCGAGCGGCGTGATTGAGGGTTTGAAAGAAGCTTCGAAAAACCAAGGGGGTTTTCATGAACATCTATTACCCACCAAGGGTAATTATGTGGAACACGAGCTGCTCTTTTCTGACCTAGTCAAAGAAGCTGAGCCGCCCTCTACCCCGTCGAGGATGTGGCGCATTCACCCCGACGCCTATCTTGTCAAACTCAAAGAATTGGTTCACAACACGCCCGAATACAATCCTAAATATCCTGGGCAAGTAGCAAGTGGCGACCCGGTGATGGTTTCGAAAATCATGACCGACACGGGGGATTTGAGATTGTCTTTGGGGTCTGATCAAGTCATGGGTATACGTAATGGTTCAGGTTGGACGAATGGTTTTCCTTCCGTCAGACCTGTTCAAAGTCTGAGCGGTGAGAGGGGGCTGAAAGATTATTCCGTGATGTACGAAGTGACCAGTGATGAGATGCAATTGCTAGTGACTGGTGCGAAATCGGTTTTGAAGCACATGATTGTCGGCTCGGTGGATGTCCCGGATTACATGTGGAGGGATCCTGAAAAATTCACTCTCTACCGAATTGGTTCGATAATGGTAGATGGCAAAAAAAGGAATTTTGCTGATCGGGAAGGCTGCCATTTGTACATCAAAGGCTATCAACGCAAGTACAGCCCGTTTATGGACATCATGGAATCGGAGGAGTTGCCCACACAGGCTCAATTAGAAAAATTGGTGCCCTTCCTTTTTAACGCCCTCACGGGGCGAAATCCCCGTGTGGAGGAATTGACTAAGCAGATTTCATTTATTCAAAAGGAAGTCAAAGCATTAGGAAAAGTAGAGGGGCTTATTGTTGGTTGCACTCCCATCTTTCTGCACCCAGAAGCGTTGTACCGTTATGAATTTGGTAGTGGTGAGCCGGACCCATACGGACGAGTAATGCTGGCTGGAGACGAGTTGGCTAATTCGATTGCTGGTGCGTTGACTTATATGTCGCCGGACCCTCAATTGCAGGCAGCTCTCAAGGGAGGGAATTTAAAGTCTCGTGCGGATGTTCTTCGCGAGGTCACGCGGATTATGGATGACGGTTCTATTCGCAAACCGCGAATTTTGAGGTTTTTCCAGGAGTACTTTGATTACCATCGTGCTCCTTTGGTTTGCAAGGACACCGATTCCTTGAAGGCGGTTGGGGTTCGCGATACGGGCAATCAATACAATCTCAAGATGAACTATTTGGTTTCTGAAACCGATCGATTGATTGAATATATTTTAGAAGCTGACCGCAAAGTTTTGTATGAGCTTTTAACCACGAACGAATGTGTTGTAAGAGTTAGGCCTACGATAATAGAAGAAAGACCATTTAATACTTATAACGATACGAATTCGCTTTCCTTTTACGCCAACACGGTTACTCAGTATGGCAAGCGACTTAACCAAAAATCAAAAATTGGCATTGAAGATATCGAGCGCCCGATATTTATACGTGAATACTGGGCGTCGACCAGTGTTACGGGGCCTTCGCCTTGGGAAATGTTGACCTTTCCTGCCACCGAACGTTGCGGGATTCTCACCCAGCCCAGTTGGTTGATTGCCCATTCGGACGCCATGGAAAACCACGCTGTCTTTCGAGGGCGGTGGATCAGAGAACGGCTATTGGGTGGGGGCGTGCCTGAAGTGCCGATCACGGTCGATGCGGTTTTACCTGATGAACCGAAGGAATCTTTACGTCATCGAATGCGCGTGACTCAAGAGAACGAATGCTGGCGTTGTCATCAGAAAATGGATCCTCTCGGTCTTCCCTTTGAAGTGTTCAACCATGTCGGCAAATTTCGAAGAATTAAAAACGGAAAACAAGTCGATGAAAATGGCAATCCTGTTGATGCCAGCGGGGAGATTATCGCTAGTGGTGTTCCAGAGCTGGATGGTAAGGTCGAAGATGCTTTTGAACTGATCCATCGTTTGGCCAATAGTGAGTACGTGGAACAAGTTTTTGTGAGGCACGCCTTCCGCTATTGGATGGGCCGTAATGAAACTGTGAGTGATGCTCCAACCCTCAAGGCCGCGCATAAGGCTTATCAAGAGAATGGGGGAAGCATGAAGGCCCTCATTATCTCACTGCTTACTTCAGATTCGTTTCTATATCGTAAACCCGTGCAAAACTGAAGGAAACCAACATGCTAACCAGACGAGAAATGATCAAAACGATGAGCGTAGCGGCCGGTGTGAGCGCGGCCTCTCCATTTCAGAATGCATTGGCAGGAGATAAAACACTAAGCCAACCCTCAAATGGCAAGCAGCCGAAAAGAGTTGTGTTTTTCTTGCAATCCCAAGGATTCAGTGACGATAATTGCACCGTCAAAGGAATTAAGTCCGGCCAATCACTTAAGTCAGAAGACCTTCCGGTTTTCATTGATCCCTTATCGCCTCATCGTGACAAACTCACGATTATTCAAGGCCTGCACGGCAAGCACACCAGCCCAGGACACAGCGCTTATTATGGATGCCTGGGTGGCTACAGAAGAAATAAATCCACCCCCTTTGACATCACAATTGATTGCGCATTAAGCAAGGTTCTCCCCAAGGCACCCGTGCCTCTTTTGAGCGTCGGCATGGAATCGCTGAATCGGATGAAACAAGTTCCCATTTTCCATGCAACCTCTGCTTGGGGACCTGGGGATAAAGCGTCGATGATCTGTGACCCAACATTTCTATATCGGATCATGTTTGGATCTGTCGCCACTGGCAAGCAACGAAATGCTTACGATGAAAATTCAAAGATGTTGGATTTCATCGCTAAAACCTCAGCCCAAAGCGCTAGAACTTTACCAGAAAGTGCCCAGCAAAAATTAAAACCCTATCGCGATATAAGCGCATTCCGAGACAGCGTAAGTACCGTGTCGGACAGTCTCAAAACGTACATGCCTGAATTTGATGAAAAATACTCGGCCCCCCAACATGAAACAGATTGGCATGACGCGATGCTTGATTTGACGATTGCCGCACTGAAAGCGGGCCTCACGAATGTGGCTACGATTAATTCAGGCTGCGGCGAATTCTATGGTTCGTGGGAGGGCTTAGGCATTGATCCATCGGGCCATTCATTGGGCCACTTATCTATGACATCCGATATCTGGACACGGATTCGACAATACAACATGCGAATGTTGTCGAAACTAGTCAAGGCTCTTGAGGAAACGCCGGAAGGCGATGGCAACATGATGGACAACACCCTGATTGTCTATACCAGTAACAATGCTGACAAACAGCACACCAATGGCGCAAGATGGCCCTTTATGACTCTCGGTAATTTTGGAGGAACGATGCAAGAAGGCCACTACGTTAAAGTCGAAAACGATCGACCGATCAACAGCTTCTATGCCACGTTACTCGAAGCAGCGGGTCGTCCTGTTGAGCATTTCAACATGGGAGGCCCCTATGAAAAATATGACACCGGAAAAGGACCGCTAAGAGAATTATTGACTTAGCTTATAGGTTTCATGAAATCCAAATTTTAAGTGTAATCCCCGCCAATCACCGGGCGTTTAAATCTGGCGAATCGAAGCCTGCAAACTAGAATAATTAATTCACGATCGCTTTGACGAATCAGTCCCCCTCAAACCCGTCCGGACCGACACCACGATAAGAATTCTTGAAACAGCAAATCCCAATCAGTCAGTTCAGTCGTCGAGCAGTCATCATCATGAAAAAAGTATTCATATGAAAAAAGCACTCATACTTCTCATTACTCCATTTATTGCCCTGCCGCTTCTACCCAGCAATGCCTCTGAAAAACCCAATATTATTTTCATCTTTTCAGACGACATGGGCTACGGAGATCTAGGCTACACGGGTTCGTCGCAGATCAAGACGCCCCACTTGGATAAGCTGGCAAAGGAAGGCGTGATCTTCCCGCAAGCTTATGTCACTGCATCTGTCTGTGGGCCGTCACGTGCAGGGGTGCTAACGGGGCGTTACCAACAGCGGTTCGGCTTCGAAACCAATCCTCGAGGCGGCCCACACCTCCGCCCTGAGGCGATCGGCCTCCCCGACCGCGAACTGACATTGGGCAACCGCATGCAGCAAGCCGGGTATCACACCGCCGCCATCGGCAAGTGGCACATGGGCCAAACCGATAACTTTTATCCTACTCAACGCGGCTTCGATTATTTCTTTGGCATGCGTGGAGGCGGCCACCGTTACCATGTGACACTCGAGCCCATGGAAAAAATTTGGTATCGCAACTTCGCGCTTGAGCGCATGGGCAAAAAGCTCGACAAGATCGAGGTGCCGTACTTAACCGACTGGCTGACTGAAGAGGCGATGAATTACATCAGCCGCCGCGAGGAAAACGACGAACAACCTTGGTTTGTCTACCTTGCCTACAATTGTCCGCATGGCCCATTGCAGGCCAAGGATGAGGACATCGCCCGCTATCGAGACGTCGAGCCAGCAGGTCGACGCACTTACTGCGCGATGGTCGATTGCCTCGACCAAAACGTTGGCCGTTTGATGGAGCACCTTGAGAAAACCGAGGAAGCGGACAATACCGTCATCATCTTTATGAACGACAACGGTGGCAGCACCGAGACGGTACACGCACTCAACGCGCCATTCTGGGGGCATAAGGCTACCTTCTGGGAAGGCGGCATTCGCGTCCCCATGTTTATTCATGGCTTAGATATCAAGGCCGGAGACTACCCACACCCGGTGAGCGCTCTCGACATTATGCCAACGATGATGGCACTCGGCGGAAAACCCTTCGAGCCCGAGACGATCACAACTTCACGCGGCAAAAAAGTACCCGTCATTTATGATGGCGTAGACCTGTTGCCCTATCTTCAAGGTGAAATGCAGGATGCGCGCCCCCACCAACAACTGTTCTGGCGCTTGATGCCAATCGGCAGTGCGATGCGCGATGGGGACTGGAAGCTGATTTTCACCACCTTCCAACCACCACAACTTTACGATCTGGTCAGCGATCCCGCTGAACGCAATGACGTAGCTGCCGAAAACCCCGCTGTCGTGACCCGCATGATGGATGCACACGGTAATTGGTGTAACAGTTTCGAGCGCGCACCGATATGGAAGGGCGTCGACAATCATAGTCGACTACACCGCAGGGAATACCAACTGACTCAGCCTGAAGTGTTCCAAAAATAAAGGGTCACTCTATCGCAATTTTAAATGCCTTCGCTCCGTACCTAGCAACTGAAAATCTGATGATGAAACACTTTCCGCTGTTCGCCCTATTAATTGCTCTCACGACTGCAGCCTCCTCTTCTGCAACCGAAAGACCCAATTTGGTCCTCATTATTGCAGACGACTGCACCTACTTGGACATGGGCGTCTACGGTGGGCAGGCCAAGACACCCGCTCTCGACAGGCTCGCCAGCGAGGGCATGCAGTTCTCACGCTGTTTCCAGGCTGCGCCGATGTGCTCACCCACGCGACACAATATCTATACCGGTATCTATCCGGTAAAATCCGGCGCCTGGCCCAACCACACACGCGTCTACCCAGGTACTAAATCAATCGGCCACTACCTCGGCGAGGCTGGCTACCGGGTGGCCTTGTCCGGCAAAACTCATATCGCGCCCAAAGCCTCCTTCCCGTTCGAGTATTCCACAGAGTTTCGCTCTGCTGATCCTTCAGGAGCTGATCCCTATCCGAAACTCGAAAAACTCCTTACCGATTCCAAAAAAGGAGGTGCGCCGTTCTGCCTGTTTGCCTGTTCCAACGAACCACATACGCCTTACAGCAAAGGGGATGCCTCAGCCTACGATCCAGCCACGCTCACGCTGCCACCGACTTTTGTGGATACTCCCAATACACGACAGGAATACGCCAAGTACCTCGCCGAAATCACCTACTTCGATGCCCAATGCGCCGCTCTGCTCAAATTGCTCGACAAGCACGACCTGGCCAAAAACACACTCGTCATGGTCGTCTCTGAACAAGGATCTGGTTTTCCCTTTGCAAAGTGGACCTGTTTTGAGCTGGGACTCACCTCCGGCATGATTGTGCGTTGGCCAGGCACCGTAGCGGCGGGCTCCAAGTCAAACGCCCTAGTCGAATACGTCGACGTCACGCCCACCTTCCTCGACGCCGCCGATTTGGAAACTCCCAACACGATGGACGGGCGCTCGTTCTTGTCTGTCCTCACGGGTGAAAGCGTGGAACACAAGCAATACACTTTTGGTGTGCAGACGACCCATGGCATTAACTCAGGTTCTGAGAACTTCGGCGTGCGGTCTGCCGGGACCAAAACTCACCGCTATATCCGCAACCTAAACCCTACCGAAACATTCAAAAACGTCGTCACTCGTCCGGGTGGTGACAAGGCCGATTTCTGGATGTCCTGGATCGAAAAGGGAAAGACAGGCGATGCCCACGCCCTAGCCATGATCGAGAAATACCAGCACCGTCCCGCCGAAGAACTTTACGATGTGGAGAATGATCCCCATTGCCTCAACAACCTGATCGATGATCCGGAATTCGTTGAGCTCAAGGCAGATTTGTCCACTCAGCTCAATGCCTGGATGAAATCGCAGGGGGACGAGGGAGCCGCCACGGAGGCCTTGGCTCACACCCGCAAGTCCAAGTTCAAGGAGAACAAGCGTCCAACCCGATAACCTCGTTGGTTCACCGTGTTCGAAGTGCCCGTCTCTGATGTGATTTTAAAAAAGAATTATCCATGATGCACAGATCCCTGAAACGTATGCTTGTTTTCGTTTGGCTCATCTCAGCCTGTACTCTGAGCGCCGCGGATGGGCCAAATATCATTTTCATTTTATGCGACGATTTGGGCGCCGGTGATATCGGGGTGCTTTGGCAGAATCAACGTGAAGGAAAACAGAAGTTTTCAACACCGAATCTGGACCAGTTTGCGAAAGAAGGGATGACGCTCAGCCGCCATTATTGTCCAGCGTCATCGTGCATGGCGTCCCGGGCTTCCCTGATGACGGGGAGACATCAGGGGCATTGTGCGAGACGCGATCTCCAGTTCGATTCGGAGTTGCCGAACGTGCACACTCTGGGTTCGGTGATGAAGAAGGCTGGGTACGCCACGGCTGCCATCGGCAAGTGGGGTATGGCGGGAGGGCCGTATAAGCTGAGTGTTAAGCCGGTGCGCGGTGACCGTTCGCCCGAGACGGAACCGTCCCATCCTCTGCTGCGAGGTTTCGATTATTTCTACGGTTACACGGCCCATCGCGATGCCCATTATCACTATGCGAAGCTGGGAAACCGTCCGCTCTATGACGGCTTTATCGATGTGACGGATCGGCTGGCAAAGTGCTATTCGACCGATCTGCTCACGGCACGCGCCAAGAAATGGATTGTCGATCATGTTGGCGCGCATCCGGAGCAGCCATTTTTTACCTACCTATGCTACACCGCGCCTCATTCTGGATTGCGTATTCCCACGGACTCTCACCTAACCGAACAGGACAATTATCCCGAAGGCGGTGGATTGAACGGGGGCGTGCAGTGGAAGGAAGAAGCAGCCAAGGGGCAAATCAACACGGCCAGTGGAACGATCGACAACGGGATGCACCCCGAGGTCGCCAACGCAATTGGAGATGACGGGCAGCCCTGGCCGGACCATGCCAGACGCCACGCCACCATGGTTCGACGTCTTGACGATGCCCTAGCGGATTTGCTCCAGCTCCTGGTGGATCTGGAAATTGATCACCGAACGATGGTGGTGTTTACCTCTGACAATGGGACGTTGCACGAAGGCGGCTTGGATAACGTGGGCGTGTACGAAGCAGACTACCTGGACACATTTGGTCGTTACGATGGAGCCAAACTGGATCAGTGGGAGGGGGGGATCAGGATGCCGACCTTCGTCCGCTGGCCCTCGGTGATTGAGGCGGGAAGCGAGTCAGCCGCGGCTTCCCAGTTTCACGACTGGATGGCCACGTTTTGTGAACTCTCAGGCATTCCGGCTCCTGCCGTCAGTGACGGCGTTTCAATCGTTCCCACGCTGAGAGGCAAGGGGAAACAGACGCAGGGGATCGTCTATAGTGAGTTTGCCGTTGCCAATCGGACGCCCAACTACCTGGAATTTGAAGCCAGCCGGCGGGGACGAAAGCACGGTCAAATGCAGAGCATTCTGATTGGCGACTACAAGGGCGTGCGGGTGGACATCAAGGACCACCAGAACAATTTCGAAGTGTATCACACGCTCAACGATCCCAAGGAAACGACCAACCTCGCCGGCAAGCCCGGCGCGCCCACCCAGCAACAATTTCAGGCGGCTGTGTTGCGTTCTCGTCGCATCGACCCGGCGGTGAAGCGGCCTTATGACAAGGCCTTGATTCCTGCTTTGGCAAAACAAAGAACTCGCCCAGGCTTGATTCGCAGGGCATACTCAGGTGCCTTCGATTGGGTGCCTCAGTTGAATCCACAAAAGTTTTCTCGACAGAGCACAGTGGATGGGCTGGACACGACTTCCGGAGCCCAGCAATTGGTCGGTTATCTGCGCGTGCCGAAGAGCGGCGTTTACCATTTTGAATTGACCGCGAACGGCAAGGCGGTGGTGCGCCTGCACGACGCTCTGCTGATCGACGCCGATTCACAATACCAGACGGGATCCAATGCCCGGTCGGGACCGATTGCCCTGCAGGCAGGTCTTCATCCACTTCGGATTAACTATCTCGCAGCTACGGATCCCTCAGTGTTGTCTTTGCAGTGGCAAGTGCCTGGTGAAAAAATGAAACCAATACCGAATGCTCAATTCTTTGTCAAAAAAGGCTTCAAGAAATGAATCGATCTCTTCCTTCAATTCTCGGTAAATCAGGAGCGATGTTGATCGTCGTCGGCCTGTTCTTTAGCTGTGATCTTTATGCACAGCAGCCCGGCGCCACCCCTTTTTTTAATGGCAAGGACCTCGCCGGTTGGGAGGGAAACAGTGAGTACTGGTCGGTGAAAGACGGTGTCATTGTTGCGAAGTCGACGAAGAACATGCTGCAAAACGAGCTGCTGTGGTCCACGACGGAAGTCAAAGACTTTTACCTGGCTGTCAATGTCAGGCTGACACCGCACAATCGGAATGGCGGAATTCAGTTTCGTTCAAAACCTAACAGCGAGCGGAGTCGAGGGATCGGTTATCAGGCAGACATGGGACAGGCTGCCGGACACGGCAACCTGTGGGGCCGCTTATATGATGAGGGTGGGCGTGGAAAACTCGATTGGAACACACACGGCGCCAAAGTGGTCAAACCGGGCCAGTGGAATCGCTACGAAATACTTGCTGTTGGGCATCGGATCTGGACCGCGGTCAACGGCACTCTTTGCACGGCGATCGAAGATCCTGCTGGCGAATTGTCGGGCCAAATTGGCCTGGAAATCAATCAGGGGCCGGCGAAGACGGTGGAGTACCGTATTCTCGCCTTCTCGAAAGATCCTGCGATCAAGCTGGCGGGGCTCAATGAAACGCAACTCATCACAGCACTAAGAAAGCCGGGAACCAACGAATTGGTCAAGACTGACGGGTTCGCGGCTGCGCGAAAAACAGCGGCGGCATTTCGCATTCCCAAGGGCTTCTCAGTTGAGGTATTTGCTGCCAAGCCGCAACTGGTCAATCCGGTCGCCATCTGCCTCGATGAACAGGGACGTGTCTACGTCGCCGAAGACCATCGTTTCCTCGCAGGTACGCCGGAGAATCGTTCCCATAGCTTCATGTTGGAGGACGACCTGCAGGTCACAACACTTGAGGATCGTCTGGCGATGCAAAAGAAATGGGCCCACAAGTTTGACAAAGGCTTTGACTGGTTTACACAAACATCCGACATCGTGCGGTTGTTGGAAGATAAAGATGGCGACGGGAAAGCCGATGTTTCCCGTGTGTTTGCTGATGGCTTTGATGGTCCACTCGATGGGCTGGGTTCTGGCCTGATCGCTCGCGATGGCAAAGTCTGGTACACGTGCATCCCGAGCCTCTGGCTGCTAGAAGACAAAAACGGCGACGGGAAAGCCGAAGATAAAAAAGCGATCCTGACCGGCTTTGGGGTCAACGCCGCCTTCTATGGCCACGACCTGCATGGGTTGGTGTGGGGAGTAGACGGCAAGTTGTACT
>JAPKBL010000096.1 GCA_028823415.1 Mariniblastus sp. | reverse complement strand
AGAGGTAAAGGGAGAGGTAAGAGAGTGGGTTAATTGTTATTTCTTGTTGCCACGACGATGCGGTCGAGATCGCTATAGTCCTTGATGACTCGGACGTCGCAATAGGCTTGGTTATTCTCAACCAAGGCAACGCAGCGGTCCATGATGATGGGACTCGTCTCAAACATTAGTGCGCCCCCCGGGAGTAAAAGTTGGGCCGCCTCATTGATTAATCGTTCGATGATTTCGGTTCCGTGATCTCCAGAGAAAAGCGCGATGTCAGGTTCATGATTCTTGACCTGATCGTCAACCGTTGATAGCTCGAGCTTGCCTATGTAAGGAGGGTTACTGACAATTAAGTGGACAGGGCTACTGCCCTGTGGCAACGCTTGTAACAGATCTCCCGTAAAAAAATGTATTTTCGATTCGACCTCGTGGTGGGCGGCGTTCCCTTTGGCAATTTCGAGTGCGGGTTGGGAGATATCAGTCGCCGCAATTTTACAATTAACGATCAGTGTTGCGAGGGTAACGGCAATGCACCCACTACCGGTGCCTACGTCAATGATGCGGATAGGATCACATTTTAAGCTCTTTGCAAATTCGACGGCGGCGACGACGAGGTGCTCGGTTTCCGGTCGTGGGATTAGCACATTTGGATCGACGTGAAACCGGAGGGAGTAAAACTCGCGATGGCCGGCCAGATAGGCGACCGGTTCTCCTGCAGCGCGACGTTTGACCCAGGCGCGGAACTCGGTCAAACGTTGAGGGTCGGGTTGTTCGTCGAAACGGGTGTAGAGCTCAATTCGCTGACACGCTAACGCTTCGGCCAGCAAAACTTCGGCTTCAAGGCGCGCGTTTCCCATCGTCGATTTTGAGAAAAAATCGGTCGTCCAGTCTAACAGTTGTTTGATCGTCCAGGTTTGTTCGGGTGTTTCGGGCATGCGTGATTCATTTGATAAATATAATTGCCGTTGTGATAGTTCGGCTTCCGCAATTATTCCAAAGACATCGACGATCGCAGTGTTTTGCGATCGTGGTCGATCAATGCGTCCGTCAAAAACTGCACGGAACCGGATATAATCTGGTCGAGTTTATAGAGAGTCAAATTGATTCGATGATCACTCACCCGGTTTTCAGGAAAGTTATAGGTTCGAATTCGTTGACTGCGATCTCCGGAACCGACAAGGCTTTTTCGTTGATCGGCCCGATGCTGGTTTTCCTGCCGTTGGACGTGGTCGTAAAGTTTCGATTTTAGAATTCGCATCCCCTTCGCGAGGTTTTTGTGTTGAGAACGTTCTTCAAAACATTTGACAACGACGCCAGTTTCGTGGTGAGTGATTCGTACAGCGGAGGCCGTTTTGTTAACATGCTGCCCCCCCGGTCCACTACTGGCAGCATATCTTTCCACGGTGTAGTCATCCGGCTTAAGGTCGATTTCAACATCTTCCGGTTCTGGAAGCACGGCGACAGTAGCCGCTGAAGTGTGAACACGTCCTTTGGTTTCTGTGTCGGGAACGCGTTGGACACGGTGGCCACCGCTTTCATACTGAAGTTCCCGATAGCAACCGTCCCCTTCAATCGAAATGGTGACTTCTTTAAAGCCTCCTAGTTCAGTGGTACTGGATTCCAGTGCGGAGAATTTCCAACCCTTCACTTCGCAGTGCTTACTGTACATTTCATAAAGGTTGCGGGCGAATAAGGCGGCTTCATCGCCACCGGTTCCAGCTCGGATCTCCATAACGCAGCGGGAGCGATTGGCATCCTCACCTCCAATCGTCATCTCAAGAAGTTCGTCCCAATAGGATTCGCGAGTTATGAGAGTGGTCTTGAGTTCCTCATCGGCCATTTCTCGTTCTTCAATATCGCTGGAATTTGCCATTTCCCGCAGCTCTTCGATTTCACTAAGAAGATCGGTAAAACGTCGATACCTTGTTGCCAGTTTTGCAAGTGATCCATGCTCACGAGCGACGGCAGCCATTTTGGAGGAGTTGGCTTGGACTTCCGGGTCGCTCAGTTGCTGTTCGAGTTCTTCAAATCGCTTTAGTTTTTCTTCGAGCATTTCGCGCATTGTGTTTGCCTTGTTAGATAGTGCTGTCCAAAACCGAAGTTGCTGGTTCGGGATTGCCGGAGGATTGGGTCAACGACGGTGCAACTTGCTCGCCGGCTAAGATTCGAATAGCGATTCAACAGCACTGGCGGATGAAAGGCGGATGGATTTAGATTTGTTGCGTGGCATATTTCTGACCGTTTAAGACAGTAAAAATATATCAATCGGTAAAAACAAGAGCAAGCCGAGGGGATGCGAGTTTGGCGCTATCGAGGAAATTCAAAGCCTCGCGGATTCATTTCCCTTGAGCCTTTCGGCGAATACGGTGTCCACGATTAGCTGCAGGGAGTGGTACATCACGATCGGAATAATATTGAAGCCTAAATTGACCGCGGTGGAGAGCCCGATCATGAGAGTTTTTTGGCTGCCCGCGAAGCCCACCGCTATTTGTTTGGGTCGGGGAAGACCGATTACCTTTGCAATGAAGATACCCAACCAAAAAACGGACACATGCACGGAAATTAGGATGATTGCCGTGGTCAATAGGTTTCCCGCCGACATCGGCGTATCGGTTTGTGTTTCAAATCGAAGGCCCATTTTTACCGCTCCGAGAAAAACCATTGCAAGAATACCAACGAGAGCAAGTTTGCTAAGTAACGGCTTGGCCTGCGTAGCCCAGTCGGCCGTTGAGCGGTGTTGGCGGGCGAGTTGAGCTAGTGCGATCGGAACGACAACATAAAGAAACAGTTTATAAATTGTGCTTAAGAGTAGAGACGAATCAATTTGGTCCCCCGTTTGTAGATAGATCCAGAAGGGCATCACGAAGAAACAGGTCGCATTGGTCAGAATGGTGACCATCACGGCAACGCTATCGTCGCCTCCTGCGTGTCGTGTTAGAACCGCGGCGGACGCGAGGGTGCTTGGGGTAGCCGCGGTGATGATGATGCCAGGCCCGAGTTCTGTTCCAGCCAACGCAGCCAGCGGCCAGACCAGCAACGGAATTAGAATCAAGTTTAATGCAGCTCCTAGTAAGGGTGCCGCGGGACGGGCGAATGATCGTTGTAGTTTTCCAAATTCCAACGGCCAGGCCATCAGAAACATCGTGGCTGAGACAATCGACCATTTTAGCCAATCGATTTCTGCGAGCGTTTCAAATGTGTTTGCAAATTGAAACCCCATCGCCATTAATAGAAGAAGGGAAGCTAAAAACCAATGTTTTTGAATGAACTTCATGGGCGAATTGGTGTAGATGTACGTGATAGCGGTTCTATTCGAACGATTGTAATCCCTGCTGCCAACCACACTTGATTTGTTTAGAATAGAAGTGACTCGAGAAATCTAAGCTTCGAGTGAAACCTACTCCTTCCTAAGAAACGCAAACAAGATCATGCTTCGATATTGGACTGCCGGCGAATCCCACGGAAAATGCCTCTTGGCTTTAATCGACGGATTTCCTGCTGGATTTGAAATAGATACCGACAAAATCGACGAATTGCTGGTCATGAGGCAAGGCGGGTACGGACGCGGGAAACGTCAGAGTCTCGAACAGGATCATGTTGATATTTTAACCGGGGTATGGAGGAGCGTCACTTTGGGGGCCCCGATCACGCTCCAGGTACCCAACAATGATTACAAATTGGAGCGGCTCAAAGAATTGCCCCGCCCGCGACCTGGGCATGGTGATTTGAGTGGTTCCCTTAAATATCTGAGTTCGATGCGGGGGATATTGGAGCGGGCGAGTGCGAGAGAAACGTGCGTGCGCGTTGCGGCAGGCGCATTATGCCAACAGTTATTGGAATCCTTTGGGATCAAAACACTTGGCTATGTGGTGCAGATTGGTGGATTGAAAATTCCAGCTCGAGACGGAACCCTTGAGCAGAGAAAGGCTTGGCGTAACGAAAGTGTGATTTATTCGCTAAATCCTGATCTCGATGGTGAGGCAAAGTCGCTCGTCGATGAAACAAAAAAGGCGGGTGACACACTTGGGGGCATCATTGAAGTTGTGGTGGAAGGATTGCCGTTTGGGCTTGGGACCCACGCACAATGGGATCGAAAGCTCGACGGGAAGCTCGCCCAAGCCGTGATGGCGGTTCAGGC
The DNA here is from genome assembly GCA_028823415.1 of Mariniblastus sp. Taxonomy (GTDB): domain Bacteria; phylum Planctomycetota; class Planctomycetia; order Pirellulales; family Pirellulaceae; genus Mariniblastus. The sequence continues at coordinate 14,612 of JAPKBL010000096.1, read as the reverse complement.
AATCAAAGGTGTTGAAATTGGGATGGGATTTGAGGCGGCTGGATTGCCAGGGAGCCACGTCCATGATGGAATTCAATACGATGCGGAGGAAAAATCGACCGCGAATTTAGGGTATGTTAGGCCGACCAATAACGCTGGCGGACTTGAGGCAGGCATGACCAATGGGCAGCCGTTGGTCATTCGGGCTGCTAAAAAACCGATTAGTACTTTGCAGACTCCGCTTGAGTCGATTGATATGGAAACCAAAGAACCGAGTAGAGCAAGCTATGAGCGAAGCGACGTTTGCGCCCTTTCGGCCGCCAGTATCATTATTGAGGGCGTCGTCGCATTCGAAATTGCGGCGGCCATGGTAGACAAGTTTGGGGGTGATAGCATCCAAGAAATGAAGGCACGTTGGGAGCTTTTTCATAAAATGGCTGCGGAAAAGTAACAAATCGTTATTGGTGTTTTCAATGAAAAACATCAAGATTATGAAGACGAGGGCTTTCCGCTACTGCAGGGCACGCCCCTGGGGCTTAACGCCACCGACGCCGGGGCCCCTGTTCACCTGGGCGATCGGTAATCAACATCCAACTAACTGGCAAGGAAGTCAGAAAAATGAGCGACAATCAGCGAAGAGCTGTGTGCCGAATTCTCTTTCTGTTTCTTTGCGCGCTTCCTACTGCCTCGGTCGGATATTGGATTTTTCACCCACAAACAGCGGTGACTTGGGAGCGTGAAATTCAAGCGAATTTAGGGCTCACGACCAGAATAGATTCGGTGGAAACTCCCGGCCCGTACACAGTTATCCTTCGCGGCGTAGAATTTCTGGATGTTGACGGCGAGACAATTCTAGAGACTGTAGAAACTAGGATCGAATTCGGGCAAGAATTTGATCGGGTAGTGATACCCAACAAGGTGACGGGAGTTTCCGACAGAGGGGTCGCATTATTCATTGAAAACGTCCGTCAGAACATCGTCCGAAAACGCTCGATCAAGAAAAGATTGTTGATTGAATTCGAGCAAGATCTCGTGATCAAAAAGCAATTGGCGGTCGAAGCTGATCGGTTGTTTGCAAGGACAAACTCGTTTCAGTTAAATACGGGTATCAGATTAGGGGAGCAGGTTGTTTTAACCGATTTTCGGGTCGATATTGGAATGCCGGTTCCCGGCCGCCCCGGGGCTTTCGCGGTAGCGACTTTTAAGATTGGCGATGAAGGCCAAGTGGAGCGTCCTGAGAGTATTGTAGAGTTGGCAATCAACCGCATGGAACCGGACGGTCTTGGGTTTAATTTGAACACGAACGGGACGACCATTCCCTGTTGGTTAATGAAAAATACTTTTGTCGATCTACCAGCGACTTTAGGTCCGGATGCTCTATTTAAAGGTGAGATTCGCTCTCAACCACAGGCAAGTATTTCGAATGTGTCTCTACAAGGTTGGTTTGAGCAAGTCAGTTTGGCGGCCTCAACCGCACAGACTGCCGTTGAGTCAGCCTCGGTGCAGCTCGTTGAATGCGAATTCGAGGGAGGCCTACTCTCTCGCTGGCAGGCGAATCTTTATCCCAATTCCGAATCTGCTCCACGGCCAATCGACGGTGAGTATCTGTTCACGTACACCCGCAATCTAGACATTGCCGGTGCCATCAATAAAGCGTGGAGTGACTACGCTTCGGAAGTTGCACAGTAAAATTAAGATCTTCAACGACTCGCGTTTGAAATCATCTAGTTTAGAATTTTCTTGTCTGCTGCTTCACGAGCGTAACTCATCCAATACTTCATGGGAATGAAAACCAAAGCGGCGACTGCAACGTGTGCGACTCCGACCATGATGATTTTTTGCATGGTGTTGTCTTCGGTTCCGGCATAGGCGTGAAGCCCGACGCCCATGGAGTTGACGCCTTTCCAAGACCACAGAACGATCACGTTGCCGAGGACTGCGAGAGCAGCAATTCCACGATCCTTCACCAATCCGCCCCAGCGAGCGTGAAGAACAACCGCATTCCAAAGCACGATCATCAAGGCGCCATTCTCTTTAGGATCCCAGCCCCAGAATCGCCCCCAAGAATCATCCCCCCACAAGCCACCCAAGACGGTGCCAAAAAAGCTGCAAAACAGGCCGAAACAAACGATTCCATAAATCAAGTTGACGAAGGAACGGCGTCTTTGAACGGTCGCAAATGCAGGTGTTACCAAGAGGCCGATCAAGTAGGCGAAACCAAGCATGCCTGCCGCAAAGGTTGCACTGTATCCCAGTGAGATGCAGATAACATGGGTGGAGAGCCAGAACTGGGTGTCGAGAACTGCGACCATGACGGTGAACGTGTCGCCGTCAACAATCGTCATCGTCCAGGCCCAGATTAAGGCCAGCAGTGCCGCGAGTGAGGCAACCACATTCCCGATTCCGAGCTTTGTAATTCGTTCCACGATCAACATCAAGATAACCATTCCCATTGAGACAAACAGGACGGAAGAATAAAGGTTCGTGACCGGTGGTCGGCCTGAAATCATAACACGGCAAATCAGACCAAAAATTTGCCAACCCAGTCCGAAAATGATTAGCGACGTCGAGACGCGATTCCAGAGTTGGTGCAGTCCAATCCAGCCGAAGCAAGCCGTGATAAACGCCAAGAGGTAAATCGCAGCAGCAAAATAAAACGGTGGATAGCTATTGTATATTTTCTCAATTCTAAATTTTCTGTTGCTGTAACCGGTCGGTTGCGCCGTCTCAATTTCAGCGAGATAGTCTTCCACCGTTGAATTAAAAGTTTCAGCGTCTTGGGCAAGGTAGGCTTGGCGGAGTTCTTTCAGAAGCTCATGGAATAGTGGTTCATTTTGTTCTATGTCGGTATTGCCTTTGTTTAATTTCAGAAGCAGGCCGGCAATTTCGTTTTCCGACCGGGCGATGTTTTCGGCCACAAGCGAATCGACCAGCGGGTCCTCTCTATTTTCGATTCCTTCCCGAAGAGAAATCGGAAGTGCTTCCCAGTTATCCAAAAGCGTCCTCGCAATTTCCTCTCTGTCTGTTGTTCCGTATTCTTTTTCAAGCAGATTTCGAAAGTCTGGATCCTGCATCAGGTAACTAATCGCCGTCGTTCGAATAATTTGGGGTTCAATAATTGGAGTGATCTCCAATTTTACGATTGCCTTACTCAAATCGGTTGTCGTTTGACAGTCTAATTCTCTGGACAACTCGCAGAGCCACGCTTGGTTTTCCGCGGCAAGAAAGGAGGCCCATGGTGTTTCTTCATCCGTTGTCGGGATCACCAACGGAATGAGTGGTGACTTTAGTTCGTCACCTGCTCTCACTAGTCTTTCTACTATTGAGAGGTCGCTAGGGTCGCGGCCACTTGGGGGGCCAAGCATTAATTTCAAACCATAGACCTGCTGGAGTGAATCAGTAACGTTGCGAAGGCGTTTTTGGAAAACGGTCCACTCTTCATCCCTTGCCTGTGGATTGGGGAGTAGTTTTCTAAGCTCGCTATCTGCGGCCAATAGCTCAGCTAGAGTGTATTTGAATTTTCTTGCTCTCGGTTCTGTCAACGTTGACGGAAGACTGAGAGCGTTAATGATCGTCAAGTCTTCAATGCGAAAAACTCGATACTGATCGAACCCGTCAGCCTCGAATAAATTATCTGCAAGCCAGCGGATCGCAGGTTGATTTTGATTACGGCCATCGGCAACCGCTTCCCGCTTGCTTAATTGTCTGGCCGTGTTTCGGGCAAACGAATCGAGGGGTTGGACGCGACCATTAATTGTGATTGGGATCTCGCCGAAACGGTCCAATCGCATGTCTTCGACGACGGAATTTTTCGAGTCAGACGACCCTTCCTTCAGTGTCCATCCCGCCATCAGCAAACAGAAGGCAAGAGGGATTACCCATCTCCGTTTCCCCGAGGTGAAAGAAGACAAACCGCCAGAGTTATCCATGTTGGCAGCGGCATCAGCGGCGCGCGTTGAGTCTTCGGTTGTCTGAGGTGATTTTCGGCTTTTTTCTAAAAAACTGAGGAGCGAGCTACCGAATTGAGCTAACAATCCAACCACCGAGAACATGCAACAAACGTAGGGTATCATCCAGCCTTTGTTTTTTACCACTTGGAAGATTGAAAGTTGCTTGCCGTTGCTGAGTTCGCTCATTGAACTTTGATAAAAGGTCTCACCCGCGTAGCGGAGGGGGTTATTCATCCAGATGAGTTGCTCGCTCGACACCCCCGACTCGAAGTCTTCGAGTTCTATCTCTGAGCCAAAAAACCGAGGAGTTTGTGTTCCGATGTAGTTTTCACGTTGAGCGTCGATGAGCGTGATTGCATAAGGCTTGTACTCGGTTTTAAAACGCAAAGCTATTTGATAAGTTTTGTCGCCCACAGTCACTGAGTTGTCTAGACTAGCGTCCCTGAGTTGGGTGATTAAATAGGTTCCAAGCGATTTTTCATTTTGGAATAACTCAACGTAAGCGGAAGCAAAATCGACAGCTTGGTCGGTGTCTGTGCCCGTCGAAGTGGGTATCGGAGTCGCTGCCCATTCCAAACCGATACCAGCATTGCTGACGGGGTCGCTGGTGTTGATTCTGGTGATGTCGGAGTTCGGTATGTACTGCAGGCATTTCACGTCAAAAGGAAGTTCTTTAGAAACGATTAATTCCTGTTTTTCTAGCTTCTTTCCCGGAATGGAAACGATACTGTCGAATTCTGGATCGGAGACATCAATGATGGCCATCTCGGTTGCCCGGATATCCAACGCATGGCTCATTGTCTGCCCTTCGGCGATAGACATTCGCTGTTCTTCGTTCGTGGTCGTGACGTAGATTTCATTGAGCATCAAGCCGGCGACACCGAGGTGGAGCAGAACAATGCCGGCCTTGCGCCGGAATAGAATGATGCACGCGGCGTAGGCCACTAATGCTGCGACGGTGGCTTGAATGAGTTGCCACAAAATGCGCATCGCCGAATCACCGATGAACGCATCTTCGCCTAATAACATCGTACCCCCGAAAACGGCGATCAGTGCGACCGAAGAAATGCCAAGTAAAATGCGCTCAATTTTGCGTTCTTTTCCCATCGTGCTGCAGGCATAAATGGCCCCAATTCCCAGCAGCAAAATACCCGCCTGCATCAATGTCCAGAGTTGTTGCCATGAAAGTGGAGGCGTGTTTTGCAGACCTTCACTTCCCTGTCCGCTGAAAATGATGGCCCATGTAAGAAACGCCGAGAAAATAGTCGCTAACAGACCGATCAGTAATGTTTTCCCCTTCGCCTGAAGACGGAACCGAAGGGTGTGGGCGGCGGTCAGATTCATCAGCATAAGGACAAGTACACTCAATCCACTGGGAAGGTAAAAACTGCCAGGAATGTTTTGCTGATTGGGAAACCAGCGAGGTACAAAAAGTGTCTGGAAAGGAACCTCAACAAAAAGATTGTCGAAGTGTTTCATTTTGACGATATAGACGTCACTCCGCGTCTGGTCCAACGTTGCCACGAACGTGATGAAGACCGCGAGAACCAACAGGAACACGGTCAACTTCAAAGAAGCCAGAGGCATGATGACGGCTCTGACTATGTCGATGAAATTTATCGATTTAGTTCGGGCGGTTGCTTTACCACTGATGGAGTTAGTAGCCATGGGGACGCTCTATTTCTGATTCAGGTTTCTGAGGTCTGAATTTAAAAGATTATTTGAACTGCAGCGTATTAAGAAAAGATTCGAATGACTCACGGTTTGCATCAACGAGACTTTTGTCGCCAGATAATTTCAGGAACCAGGCCGAATCTCCTCGCTTGACCATTGCGGCAATTGTGCCGGTGTCCGACTCAGACTTCATGTCGATGAGGTCGACGATTTTTCCCGATACGCCACCAACACTGATGTCTGATACTCGGTCGGTGACTTGGGAGGCGGAAAGCTCGCCGAGGCCCACTTGTTGCTGCCAGCGCTGAACATTGGGTTCCCAAGTGTTGGCAGATGCCGGCATTTCGATCACAGTGATCAGCGCCTTTTCGCCATCGGCCTCTTTGGTTAGCCGGACTCTTACCATCGAATTGGTCGGTCCTGCATTCCAACCTTTGGGAGTTTCAAAACTAACGTTTTGTTCTGGAGCCCGTACGGGAGGCTGGACGGGTTTTCGTGGTGGTTGTGCCGCTCCAGCAAAGGGAGGAGTCATTTTACCAGACCCTTGTCCGGTTTTATCAAATAGGAGGTAATCGGCGTTTTCATTTTCGATTGGCTCGATCGTCGTATTCAGACTCTCAGCGTTGGTTGGCGGTAGTCCAATTTGGCCAAGCCAGCGGTTTGCATTGAGTAGTAGATCCTGATTTGGACCCAAGCTCGAGATTGCCATTTCCAGTAGAGGTGAAAATGAGCCAATCTTGAGCGTCGCGTAACGCATCGGTTTTTCAGCGCCAGCAGCCCAGTCGTCGGGCATGTCCCAGGAGGGCGTATTACCATCGAATGAGATCGTTTCCAGGAAAGATCTCCAAGATTTTTCGGCCGCAGCGACTTGCTCTACCGGGCCCGATACCTTGAAAAACCAAGTCGCCTCGGGATTTTGAAACACTGCGACGACCATCCGAGTCGATTGGCTTTGGCTTGCCAAGGAGGAATTAATGGGAGGTCGCTGGTCTTGCCGGAGGGAGGCGACATCCGACCGTTCTTTTGGGATTTTCCTAACTCTGATCTCATCATCCCGGGAGCATCCTAGATGAAAAGAGAGAAAAAGGATTATTAGCGAGCTTAAGGTAATGGTTCTATTCAATTTATTCACGGGTTAACCGATTGTTCCTGACGTGTTTTCCAGTTAGAAATTTAAAATCTGTAGAGGCTTCGTTGAACTGGATGCACCTCTTGAATCCTTAATTAAGATGTCTGAAGGGCTATATTGATTGGATGAAAATCCTCTATTGCAATCAATAGTTTAACTGACTAATCGTCATTCAATATCACAAGATTCGTAAAATGTAGATGTAGTCAATTTGTCGCACCGCACGATTTACACAGCCTAATCGTCACAGGCTTCGTAAAATATAAGTGCACTTCATTCTAACGAAATGAGAGGCCGTTGGGGGGCTATCGGCTTCTCCAGCGTACTCATTTTAGCATTTTTCGATTCGAATGCCTTAACTGGAGAGGTTGGTAACTGGAGAGGTTGGTAGCTGGAGAGGTTGGTAGTCGCTCGAATTGGAGGTGTGTCAGTTTGTCGTATTTCTCGAGCGAGAATGCACTGAGGCATAATTGTAATGGCTTTTATGGATTCGAGTGATTCGCCGTCAGAATTTGTGAGATGGATTACCCGTTCTCGGTGGCTGGTAGGACCTGTCCCATGCAGATACCAAATCCGATACGTCGATGGTCACTTGATTCGCAGAATCCACGAAAAATGACCGTGTCTCCGTCGGCTAGAAACTTCCTCTCCTCCCCAGTAGGAAGTTGAATTGGTGTTCGTTGGCTCCCCGGTAATGCGTTCTGTTGATCGCCATCCCAGGTTAGCTCAAGCATGCATCCTCTTGAGTCGCGGGTCTGTCCGCTGACCGTTCCGCTTCCCAGCATATCTCCAGTTCGCAGATTGCAACCATTGCTACTGTGATGCGTTAGCATTTGAGCAAAAGTCCAGTAGAGGTTTGTGAAACTTCCCCGGGTGAGAAGCTTGGGTTCAAGTCCCTGTTGTTGCATTTGTTCAGTTAGAAGATAGACCTCGAGTTGAAGGTCGACTCCCCCTGATTGTGAATTGGAGTCGCTTGAGAGGTAATCAAGCGGGCGTGGATCTTCTGAGTCTCTTTGGAATTCGGGGCAACGGAAGGGCGCCAGCGCTTCCATGGTGACAACCCAGGGTGAGATCGTACTTGCGAACGATTTCGCAAGAAAAGGACCTAATGGCTGGTACTCCCATTTCTGAATGTCACGAGCGGACCAGTCGTTGAGCAGTGTCAGCCCAAACATGTGTGATTCAGCATTCTCGATTGAGACGGAGTCGCCGAGTTTGTTCCCTTGTCCGACGAGGCAACCAACCTCTAATTCGTAGTCGAACAACTTGCATGCGTCACGCATCGGAGTCGACCCAGGTTCGGTTGGAGAGAGTTGACCGACAGGGCGGCGAACAGGCGTGCCACTGACAACAATACTTGACGCTCGACCGTGATAGCCAATTGGAATGTGTTTGTAATTGGGTAGCAGAGGATTGTCTGGTCGGAACATGCTGCCAACGTTGGTGGCGTGATAAACCGAAGCGTAAAAGTCCGAGTAGTCACCAATGTTACAAGGCAATAAAAAATTAACGCTTGACTGTGAAACAAGTGCATCCCGCGTTATTTTTTCTACTTCGGGGGATCCCGCGGTAAGTAATTCAACGATTCTCGCCCGCAGTTGACTTTGTTGTGCGGGTGGCAGAGCCATCAGCGAGTTAAGGGTGGTCTGTTGGCTGGCATCGACAAAGTCGGATGCCAGTAAACCCGCCTCAACGCAGGCACGTAGATTGAGTATTTGATCACCAATCCCAATTCCGATCGAAGCAGGCTCATTGGGAACCTGAAATACGCAGTAGGGCAGGTTTTGAATTGGAAAATCTGTTTCGGGTTGATTAGCGCTTTCAACCCAAGAGACTAGATCACGGGAGTGGGTTGCATTCAGGGCGTACATAGGATGATGCTCTTTCTGATAAGTAAGGCAAATCGGTTCGGTTTTAAGCTGGGAAGATTGACTCGTGGTTCTGCCCAAGGATGTCTTGTAGTTCTTTTGTTGGCTCAAGGAATGAACATGAACCGAACGAAATTATTGATTGGTTGCGTAGCGTTTTAACGCGGTCGAGGGGAACTTTGAATTCTCCCCAGAATATTTCATTCTCGTTGGCTCCGAATTGTGTCGGTTCTTTTACCGATAATATTTCGGTCAGCTCCTTCATGCCGATTGCGTGTTCCCAGCTCATCATCGTGGCGTAAAAAACATTTAGAAAACCAAACATCGTTGCGGTTTTCGAATCTGAGGCATAGGTTAATCGATAGTTGTCGCGAATAGGATGATGAAGTCCAGCGGTTGCTTTAAACGCCACTCCTCGTTTTTGGCAATTCCAAATAAATCTAGCCACTTCCTCCGGGCGGGGAATTAACTCTGCTGTCGTACCACCGGTGCGAATTTTTGCAAATAGTCTTTTAACCGATGGGTCACTTGCGATTCTATCCATTAAATCCCTGGCGTCCTCGGTGTGGGGGATTTCTAAAAATGAATGAATGTCTGCTGGAAGTCGGTCGATCGTCGCTTCCATAATAGAGATATCAGATGTTTTTACTTCAATCGCATCAACGATGTCGTTTGCGATATTTTCCAGATTGTTAGGTGTGTTGAAATTTCGAATGAGATCTATTGCGGATTCAAATTTTTCAAATCTCTCTTCTGCCTCAGCTTCCTCGATTGGGGGTACCAGTGCGCTGATTCGCCAGGGTTGGGCTGGCGACGAAGTATCGCTCAATCGAGATTGCCTGAGTTGACTGTATTCACTGAGTCGCGACGCGGGGATGATCAATCTTCCCAGCATTGAGCTTTCGGCGGAATTGACGTACCGATCGTAGTTGGCAACCACTTCGTCTAGCTTTAGCGAAGCAGGTGGAAATAGCCCGGCATAATCAACAGATTCACGCATCAACTCATACATCAAGCTCATGGGGGGCTACTCGTTTCGAAATGAAATTGAACAGTCGAAATCGTACTATCGATGGTGCTCTTGGACAACGACCAGCATCCCTTTGTGTTCACAAAACGGCGGTCTGAAAACGAAAAACGAAAACGCAACGTCTCGTTTTTCGAATACTGCATGAAATAACCCCCGGTTTTTTAGCCGGGGGTTATTTTCGCGGTTTCAAGAGAGCCCACGATATGGACTCACGCTGCTTAGCTGTTTTGACCAACCAGACCTAGGAAGAAGTTCATGACACTTCCGTTGACGACTTCGTCATTGGGTAGCCCAAGGTTCTGAATGAGACCGTAAGCAATCATTCCGCCGGTCACGAGCAGAAAGGCAACCAGCCCAAGGCTCAGGACTTGCCATATGGTGTAAGGTGCTTCGGGAAGCGCGGCAGGGCCAACAGCTGCGTTCATCATCATGCCGTCGTCTTGGTAATTCATCCCGTTATCGAACCCGCCATCATCCATCATCACTGGTTGGGCAGCGAAGGCATCGCTGTCTCCAAGTCCAGTGGAGGCCGATTCCTCGGCATAAATTTCGGAGTCTTCTAATGCGATGACCTGTGATCCACTGGAGTCATCCTCGTCCATCGACGCTTCGAGCGGAGTCAAGTTGAAGTCGTCTTCCTGCATCATCGTTGCGGCTTCGGAGTCGGCAGCGCTGTCCAAGACGATCATGTCGTCGTCTTCAGGTAATTCGAGAGAGTCAATGTCTGACCCTCCGAGTTCCAGAGGCTCGTCACCTAAACCAATTCCACTTGCGCTGGAATCAAGCATGATTTCTGAATTCGAATCGCTATCGTCGAGGATCAGATCGCTTTCTTCAAAGTCGCTATCTAATTCGGCACTCTCTTCGAATGAGGTGCTGTCGGCAAGAGACAGCTCATCGGAGAATAAGTCGTCTTCTGACAACAGCATGTCTTCTTCTTTTTCAGCACCTAGCATTTTCCCAGTGTCGGACGGGCTGTCAGCTTTCTCGGGATCATCATCAAGAAGGTTGGCTGAATCCCCCGCACTTTTGCTGCTTTCCGAAGCGAGGCTGAGACTGCTGCTTCCGAACGACAATTCGTCGTCTAAAACCTCGGCACTCTCGTCAAGCTTGATTGAGCCACTTAATTCGCTTGCCGGCAAATCAAGTTCGACGGAAGAATCCTCTTCGTAAACAGCCCCTGCTTGCTTCAGAGTGATATTCATTTCTCCTGCAACTCGTTCAAGCTCTACCTTCTTGAACTTCCAATTCGCGCCGTCTTTATATCCGAAAATTTCATTGTTTGAACGAAGTTCGGTCAGCTGCGCGACAGTCATTCCAAGCATGCTTGCGGCTTCGTCCATCGGAATAAGATTTGACATGTGTTACAGCTCCATTAGTTGGCAATGCCAATCAATTTTGGGGGTCAATCGCTAGGTTGTATCTTTCCCAGTCTTCGTAACCGGGGTGATTTATTGTTCCAAGTATAACTTGGTTAAACGGTCGGCGGTCGAATCTGATCAACCGAAAGCCATAAATTTTAATAATTTTGGGCGAATCCACCGGTGAGTGCTGGGATTTGCAAATGGCACTCCATTTCAAAAGGAGATTCATGCAAATCCGAACACGAACCCCTTTGTTCTTCGGCACTGCGGATAAATAAGATTGAGAAATGATAGACTGCCGCGCTATTCGGCACAGACGGCGGATTGATTTACTCTTAGGAACTGAATCATTGTGGCAGTCGATACAATCAGGACGCTTAGTGAATCTGGTAGACTAATCCTAACCGCTCCAACTCGACCATCATTAGTCGATGGACCCGTTCCAGCCCACTGTCGAATTGAGCATTTGGATTTAGCTACTGGCGCTTCGGTAACTTTTTAACGCCTTCTTAAATACCCAGCGACTTGCCATCAGGCTCCAGATTGAGCCAATAATTGCGTAGGCTGCCAAGCCCCATTCCCATGGTTTCCAGGGGGTCCCTAAGGGTTGAGCCAAAATTCGTGCCGGAATGTTGGAGACAACTAAGATAGGTACGACGAAAGTAAATGTTCCCCACAGTGCCATGCCAACGCCACTTCGCTGATAAATTTCCATCGGATAACGGTAGAAATTAGTAATGTAGAACCAGAAGTTGTAAAGGTTTTGATTCCTGCCGAACCAAATGCTGGTCGATGCCAGGCAAATCATCACGCTATACATCACGACCGCGCCGCAGCCAATGAAAAAGAGAAACGCAGGAATGCTGAAGACCGAGAAATAGATCTCACGTTCATTCATCAGTTCGCTTAGTGAATGCGAGATTAACATGACTCCAAGAATACCGTTAAGGATTTGAGACCAGTTAATTCTTGGGAATGAGATCGAGAACTGGGTATCAATCGGCTTGAGTAACGCAAAATCAAGATTTCCTGTGCGAATTAACTCGCTGAATTCGGCGGCGTTAGCCATGAACAGGGTTTGGATCAAACTGTTGATGATCCAGATGGTGCCAAGGAAAATGAAAAATTCATGTTCATGCCAGCCGGAGTCTCGTCCAATTTCACCCGTGTGCTGATAAATGATCTTAAACAACCCCCAGTTCATCCCAGCCCAAGCCATGGATGAGAGACACTGCAAGATGAAATTCAATCGAAACGACATATCCCGCACAAGCGAGTTTCTTGCGAACGTCAAAAATACTTTTAGGTAAGAAGGGTGCACGGTTTGGTTTGAATTAAGTTAAATCAGAGGGCGAGGGGGATGTTTTAAACGGAATGGAAGTCAAATGCCGTGGCGTCAGTTTATCCACCGTAGCCGCTATAACGTTGGGTTCCTCGGTGCCATAAAACACGTGAGAGAACGATGAAGAAAACCACCCAGCCGATCTCGACCAACAGTCCTCGGTATAACTCAGGACCTTCGATTTTCCCAAGAAACACCGCGGCCGGGAAATAGGCTAAATATTTAAATGGAAGGAATTCTACGAGCAGCCGAATGTTGAAGGGTTCGGTTGGCAATAACTCCAGCGGGAACATATGCCCCGATAGTAAAAAGTTCATCAACATATAAATGAAAGTTAGCGAAGAGACTTCCAGAAACCAAAATCCAATCAGCCCAATGCAGCACTCGAGATAAAAACCGAGCAGAAAAGAGAGAATCAATGAGGCGAAAAATACGGCCAGTGCATTGGGTGGTGGCCAGCCTTCAATAAAAAAGTCACGACATAAGAAAAATACTAGTGCAAAGGGTAAGATCGCAATCAAATAATAAACCAGCTTGTGAGCGATACGTTGCATCAATAAGCAACCCTGCAGATCAACCGGTTGAATCAAAAATTTCTTGACCTCCCCATTGCGAATTTGGTTTGCAATCCCACCGGTAAGGCCTGGCATGCTTGCAAAGGCACGACTGATGATCACCAAGAGGTAGTACGCGACCATGTCTCCGTATTTATATCCGGCGATTTCTCCATCTGGACCATCAACAGATTCGGTACTACCGGAACTGGAGATTACATCGTAAATCGCCCACCATAAGAAAATTTGGGTCAGCGTCGGAAGAAACCGCATCAGGTTCCGAGCATAAAATCTGCGCGATATATCAAACGCTCGTTGATCGAGATTTTGAAAAACGTCCACCAGGTTAACGCGGACTCGAGCAGTCGTGCAGTGTTCACTTAAAGGCGATTGAGTTGAATGAAAAATGGTTGACGGAGGAAAGCGGTTACCCGTCGTGGAGACTAGTCAATTAAACTTTCTCGCACGGGTCGATGGTTACTGTGAATTGGATAATAACTCTGCGTCGCGCCGGTTTTTTTCTTCCGCTTGCGAAAATACATTCGAGATCACTTCTTCGAGCGGGGGGTCTTCGACCACGATATCGTCTACGGCATGCTCCGATAGAATTTGGCTGAGCACCCGCCCTACTCCGTCACGATCAACTCGAAATTTTATTTTAGGCGGGTCAATTTCAATCAGGTTGGGAAGTTTCGAAATTGACTCCAATGAATGGTCGTCGCGAAGCTGAAGCGTTACTATTTTGTCTCCACTAAACTGATCGACGATTTCATCTAGTGATCCATCATGATAAATCGACCCGTTAGCGATGATGACAACACGCTTGCAGAGTGCCTCAATATCCTTCATGTAGTGACTGGTTAGCAAAATGGTATTGTTTTGCTCCTGCTGATACTCTTTTAAAAATTCCTGAATCCAGCTGCGCGACGACATCCAGGCCGATGGTCGGTTCGTCCAAAAAAAGCACATCCGGTTTGTGAATCAGCGCGGCGATCAATTCCATCTTCATGCGTTCCCCGAGCGAGAGTTCACGAACGGGGCGACTCAATAAATTGGTGACGTTGAGCATGTCACATAATTCATTTCGCGTCCGCTCGAATTCTTCTTTGGGGACGCAATAGATATGTTGATGGAGGCGGAAGGATTCCATGGCAGGCAAGTCCCACCACAGTTGATTTTTTTGCCCCATTACCAAAGCGAATTTGCGGCGATATTCATTTTCTCGTTCCCAAGGAACGTGGCCTAGTACGTTGACGGATCCCTCGTCGGGATTGATGACGCCCGATAGCAATTTCAGAGTTGTTGTTTTACCGGCTCCGTTAGGCCCCAGAAAAGCAACGAATTCCCCTTCTTCGACCGTGAGGTTGATATCCTTAACTGCCTGTACTTCGCGATATTCGCGATGGAAAAGCCCGCGGACCGAGGCGATCAACCCTTCTTGTTTTTGGTAGACCCGGTAGGTTTTTGATAAGTTTTTTATTTCAATAGTTGGCATGGAGAAATTGTAAAACGGTTTGTTGACCACCAAAAGGCGACTAAAATCTGGCAGTGAGATTTTACGGATTACCGCGAATTAACGCCCCGCCTCTCGGGGATGGCACATCAGGCTCGTCTGGGGGCAATGAAAAGCCGAACAGGGTACGTTTGGCTTGCCACATTAGGGATTTAGAGCAGGGATTTAGAGCAGGGATTTAGAGCAGGAATTTAGAGCAGGAATTTAGA
>JAPKBL010000210.1 GCA_028823415.1 Mariniblastus sp. | reverse complement strand
CTGGACTTCCTATTTCTCCTAATTTACGGAGCATGCTTTGGCTTACCTCGTTATCGTGATGGGTGTTTCGGGAAGCGGGAAGACCGTGGTCGGAAAATGGTTAGGCAATTCGACCGGCCATGAGTTTGTCGACGGAGACGATCTCCATCCGCCAAGTAATATCGCCCGAATGGAGAGCGGGGAACAGCTCGATGACGCCGCGCGGCGTCCGTGGCTGGCCGCGATCGTTCGGCGAGCTGAAACTGCGGTTGCAAAAGGAGATTCGCTGGTCGTTGCCTGTTCTGCTTTGAAGCAGAGTTATCGTGACCAACTGCGATCAATCGCTGTACCCGTGTATTTTGTTTTCCTTGAGGGAAACCAGCAACTGATTGAAACGCGGCTCGAAAATCGTGAGGGTCACTTCATGCCTTCTCAACTGCTACAGAGCCAGTTTGAAGACCTCCAACGACCGAATGGCGAGAAGGGTGTTGTTAGCGTCGACATTGATCAGTCAGCCGATTCTGTTTGCCTCGAAGTGTTAGAGTGTCTACAGAAATTGATTGCAGAATAGAATAACAAGCGGAATGCGGTGGTCTGAAGCGGACTTGTTGTTTTACCTTCGCAAGCTGCTGGGCGATGTTCGCTATGTCTTAAGGTGGCGTTGAATCATCCAAGCGTCACGGCAGCTTGATCGATCCCGCCCAAGGCTGGTTATCACGATACCATTTGACGCATTGCTCCAACCCCTCATCAAGTGAAATCGTTGGCTCCCAGTCCAACATTGATTTCGCTTTGCTGATGTCTGCATAAGTTGATTTAACATCGGCGATGTGAAA
This sequence comes from Mariniblastus sp., assembly GCA_028823415.1. GTDB lineage: Bacteria > Planctomycetota > Planctomycetia > Pirellulales > Pirellulaceae > Mariniblastus. The sequence goes on along the minus strand of JAPKBL010000210.1, from coordinate 3,888 downwards.
CGGCTTGTATTCCAATTTCGCTTTTTTACCCAAAAGTCTTTCCAGTTTTTCAATCATAAGTAAAAGTGTTGTCGGTTGTTTACCGCCTCCGAGATTAAAGATCTCGTAGCCAACCAGTTTCAGCGCCGCAATGGTCCCTCGCGCGATATCGTCAACGAAGGTAAAGTCACGTGACTGAGTTCCGTCGCCAAAGATCTCAAGCGGGCGCCCTTGGTCAATCCATTGAATGAATCGGAAATAAGACATGTCCGGTCTGCCTGCGGGCCCGTATACCGTAAAGTATCGGCAGATTGAAATATCGAGGTTGTAGAGATGGTGGTGAGAGTACGCCAAAACTTCCGCCGCTTTTTTAGACGCTGCGTAGGATGAGAGTGGCGTGTTGACTGGAAGCGATTCGACAAAAGGCATTTTCTGCCCGGCGTACAAAGACGAAGTTGAGGCCAGCACATATTTACGAACCCCATTTTTTCGCATAGCTTCCAAAAGATTGAGACTGCCCAGTGCATTGGTCGTCATATAGACCGATGGATTGATCATGCTGTAGCGAACGCCGGCTCGGGCAGCCAGATTGATGACCCCGTCGAACTTGTTTTTTTCGAACAGGTCGTTTACCCGCGTCGCATCTTCAAGGTCGAGGACTGTGAATTGAAAATTTGGCGATTTTAATTGACGGACGCGGTGGTTTTTTAAAGAGACGTCGTAGTAATCATTCAGGTTGTCGATGCCGACTACAGTATGCCCGGAATTCAAAAGAAGTTGTGTTACCCGAGAGGCAATGAACCCTGCACAGCCAGTGACAAGGTAGGTTTTCGAATCGCTCAACAGAGGAATCCTTTATAAGATGAAAACGAAATCGAGATGTCTGATTATGGACGTTAATTAGTTTGGATTACAACAACATTTTTTCATTCACTACATTTCAGCCTAGTGTTTTGGCAGACGTCTTTGGCTGAGACTGGCGATGCCAATTCATAAAACATGGGGCGACTAGATTCTCAAAGGCCGCTAAATGAACACAACAATATTTGAGCGGAGATCGCTGGCTGTTGAAAGACGACTTACCCATGGCGGGTGTCTCGAAAGCGAGCAATTTTACTACTTGGGATCGCCAGAGGCTTTCTGGTGAATCTGCGACAGTTCATCCATTCCGAGAGACTTGTAGGTGGCGGATAATTTTTGATGTACCGCCTGTTTGTCGGATACACCTGGAAGGGCCATTTCCAAATGGGGAATCGCGTCTTTGTACTTTCCCTGTTTCATCAAAATTGTACCCAGCGTATCCCGGCATCGAGCATCCTTAGGGACGCGACTCACGGCCACAGTAGCCAATTCTAGTGCCCGATCGAGATCTGGATGTTCGGAATGAGCCAACATCCAGGCGAGATTGTTCATTACTGAGATAAGCGAGGAATCCATGCGATAGGCTTGTTCCAGATGGAACATAGCTGCTTTCTGGTCGCCGTCTTGAAAAAGAATATTACTAAGTGCAAAGTGCGCCATGGGAGAGGATTGTTCGCTGGCGACAACCTCTTGAATTTTTTTCCGGATCTCTGCTTGGCTTTCCTCGTCTCGTCCTCCGCGAACAAAGATCTCCATCATGCTAGAGTAAACGCGAGCGTAACTCGGATCCGCCTTTTGAGCCAGATTTAATAATTGGAGTTGTTGGCTAATATCCGCCCCGCTCTGCTGTGCACGGACCTGCTGCAGGATGTAGAAATCCGAGAGAGCGCGATTAATCGCGGCGTCATTATTGATTCTTTTACCTTGCAGTAAGATCGCCTCCGCTTTCGCATGATCGTTCAAGTTTGTGGCTACCCACGCCCAGCCGATTCTCGCTTTCTGGTTGATTGGGTTTTCTTTTAAATACTCTTGAAACGCTTTGTCCGCTTTTTTTAGTGCAAATTCGCCTTCAGCTTTTCTATTTTGAGAAAGATACAGGCGGTAGAGAGCTTCGTAGAGGAGCGGATTATTTTGCGCGGCTATTTCTAATTTTTCAGCTGCAAGTTCCCACTCTTCAACGACCAAATAATAACTAACCCAGGCTTGGCTCAATTCTTCAGAATTGCCATCAGCGTTTTTCAAGTGCCAATGGAGTGAAGCGAGTTGTTGTCTTCCTTCTTGGCTGTTGATCACGCGTGCTAGAGCGAGTGCTTTGAGAGTATGTGCCGGTGGGAAGCCGGTTGTATTTTCCGGAGCGAGCGAGTTGATAATTTGTTCTGCTCGATCTGATTCACCAGTTCGGTTTAAAATTGTCGCCCATTGATACTGTTCCTCGGGCTCAAAGTCCTTCATTAACTTGAGTCGCTTGAAGAACGTCTTGGCGCGAGCAAAATCATTGTCTTTCATCGCCTCGACGGCATAAAATTGATATCGCTTTTGAATGCGGTCAGTTCTAGTAAATTGGTAGAACAGCACATACCCAAAAAGGCACACCATTATAAATGACGGCAGGATAAACAGAGCCTCCGTTTTTCGACCATCAAAGAAACCTGCCAATACAGAGAGCACCGCAAACAGCAACCGAAATGGAAACAGCAAGATCAAAATCAGCAAGATGAACGCGCGTCCTAAAAGCTTGCTGCTCCGCTCCTTTGTATTCAGGTCGTGATCGAGCTCATCGGTGTGCAACCACGAAACATAAAATAAACTGAGAATGCTCAGCGGTGAGAAAATTAGTTTTCCTGGCAGGATGATCAGTTTCTGAAAAAACGTATCCTGAGGCTTGCCGGGATCCAGATACTCGTCGCCATCCTCCGTTTCATCTGCCGGAATGTTAGCGACTGCGTTGCCATGCATTCGCAGCGGAGTGCGAATCACGCGAATCAGAAAGTCGATTGATTGTCTGAATGAAAAATTCCACGTTCTAAGTTCTCCATCGGCATCGAAAGAATCAACATCATAATCCCAATCGTCCTCCAAGCGCTCAATCACTTTTGGGTTAATTTTTCGATTGTTTTGATGAGGATCTGTCATAAGAGTGTTATTAGGAGACGGGCAAACTCAGCAATGCCATTTGACAACCGTGAGGATCTTGGCACTAAAAATGGCCAGTGTGCTTAATTAGGAAGAACGGCTCCAAGAACAGATTTACCAATCATTGGCATTTCGCGTTGATGGAGTTTCGAAGCGTCTATTGTTTCATAAACAACGCAATGCCAAAGGAATGGACGCGAAAAAGCAATGAATTAAGCCCCTTTTGAGTTTTGACAATCGGTTTTACCGATCTTAATGGCAATCGCGTTGAATGCGCATAAAAAAAGCCAGCAACTAGGCTGGCTCTTTAGAAATGTATCGTTCTTTACGCTACGCTTTTCTTCGCCGTCTGGCAATCAATCCAACCAAGGCACAGCCAATCATTGCGGCGGAAGTTGGTTCAGGTGCAGCGATTAGTCCGTTGCTATTTCCAAAGGTAAAGACATTTTGAAGACCAATGTTTCCTCCACCTCCGAACGAGACGGTCCATTCGACGGCATCAATATCTGTCGTCTGAAGATCATTCATCGTAACGCCAGTATACATTACGACTCTAGAGCCTCCTGAGGATGGGCTAGTCAATGTCGAGAAAACAGTTCCTGTTCCGGAACCACTCTCAAAGTATCTTCCAGTTACCACAAAGTTACCGCCAGAAGGGGCAATAGTCGAATCCATTGCTACCTCGAATCGGACTTCCGATGAAGGAAGGGAGTAGGTTAATCCACCCAAGAAATCGTTGAGCCCGTTATCAAAGTCATACCTAACGGACCCCGTGGGTGAAGATCCATCACTAGTTGCACTAAAGACAACGGAGTTCGCGCCTGCAGCGTCTATAAAACTCGTTCCGGTAAAAGTACCGTCAACTGTTGACTTAGTGAGACCGTTGGTTAATCCGGAGACAATATCCATGGTTAC
>JAPKBL010000095.1 GCA_028823415.1 Mariniblastus sp. | reverse complement strand
TTCGGCGTGGGATGGATACTAAAATCCTACAACCGCTTTGTAAGTCGCCGTAACCACCTCCCGCATGGAATCGAAACAAAGCGTATCAAGATCATCGCTCATTTGATGGTAATTTTGATTCCGAATATAGGACGTGTCATTGACCATCAAAGCGGGGATACCGAATTCCCAATAACTCCTCTGGTCGGACAAACCTGCGAGATTCTCGATTCGTGGATCGTCGATTAGCTGCACATCGATCCCGGCTCCCTCCTGCATCAAATCGTAGACGCGATGGTTAAAGTCGTGATATTCTTGCAATCCCACAACGACAACGAAATTGGCTTGGCTGGGATAAACGGCCTCCATTCCAGGGATCGGATAGTCTTGCGGACCATCGTGAAAATAGCCAATCATTTCAAAATTGATTAAACCGATGATGTCATCTTTAAACTCGGCAACCGACTCGGCGTGAATGTAAGATCCCATCTCTGGGGTGGCAAAAAACGGTGGCTCCTCAAGGCAATAGGCAACAAAGTCAATTCGATAATCAACCTTTGGCTGAGCTTCTGCAACCATTCGGGCAATCTCAAGCAACCCCGCAACGGCGCTGGCATTGTCATCGGCACCAGGCTGATCGCCGCAGACATCATAGTGGGCACCGACAATCAAACGCCTTTGAGATTGCGATTGATCATCATTGTAGGTCGCGAGAATATTTTTGTATTCTTGACCCCGGACAATAAATTTTTGCTCACTCGGCACGAGGCCATATTTCTCAAATTCAGCTTTTAAATAATCGCAAACCTTCTCCAACGAATCCAAATTCAAGTAATTTCGAAATGGACGTAATTGCGTTAAAAACTCAACATGCTGATACAAGTTGTTTCGATTTGCCTTCATAGCATTCCTCAAGATTGATTATCAAATTGATTTTGCTGTTCCCGCTTCTCGTTGGCAGCCTATCACACAGATTGACACCAACTTGGCAATCAGCAAGCGTGACTATCTCATCCGTTTTAAACCGGACGAGGATCCAATCAGACTTGAACTGCCTTCCAAAAACTCAAGCCTTGAGGAAACAACCAATGCGACCCCGCAAAAAACGATGGGCCTACACTATCAATATGATCGTACCGAAATCCCAATCATGAAACTATGCTATCGGCTCAAAATGGGCTTTGTGCCGTTGCTGGCACTGCTTGTTCATCGCTCGGTTTGAGGCGTTGAGGTACCGACGTCGAGTGGCTCGAAGCCCGCTGGTCTTACCTCTTTCTCTGCCATATCTCGCTTGGCGTAAGCAGATTGTGTTTTGATGTTGTCTGCTTTGACAAACTGCAACCAACCGCAGGCCGATCAGGCGACTTCATCACCGCAGCACCAGTCCGTCATGCCTGCACCTCGGATCGCCGGACCAACCTTGAACCGAACGAGCGTCGCGGCACAAATTCGATGGCGAAAACCGGTGAGTTAATGTTTGACAACTACCCAAATTGCGGCTGAAAATTTAGACGTTGACGATTAAAATCCCTATCCGTCAGCAGTTGGAAGTCATGGCCCGGGTGGCGCATGACCGGGCCAGTGATGCTGGCGAGCGAACAGCGCAGCTCTGGCTCCGCTGTACCGCCCTTGGAGCGTATCGGGTATCGCGTCGCGCAAGGTGTGGGCACTGGAAGGGGCAGCGAGACTTAATGCTACGCCGTCGTAGCAGAAGGGTCTCCACCCGTTGACATTGGCGGCGTACGAGCAATGATTGTCAGGGAGCAGATTTAGAGAATTCGGTCGTGCACTGCTAGGGAGCCGGCTAATAGGTGGAAAGAATGAGTCGTGTGTTGTACGTTTCCAAACCATGCTTTCGGAGGTACTCCAATGATAAAGTTACGAATGAGTCTGTTGAGTCTAGTTATATTTCTAATTTCTGTACCACTAGTTCTACTCGTAATGTGGATCGTTGATTCACTGTTCGGAACGCCTCAGAACGATAGCCTCATTGTGCAAATATTTGCAGTTACTTGCGTGGGATTTAGCTTCTTGGGAACGACCATAGGTTTTGTGATAGCGGTCATTGCTGCCTGGAGAGAGGGTCACCAGCGCATCGCTGGCACCAGCAATGCGTTCCGCGTACCAATCCTCCCTCTAGTCGGAATCGTCCTGAACGGTATCTCGTCGGTTATATGGTTAATACTAATTATCATTATGATAGCAAGTGAACTGGGGTAGTTCTCAAGTGGGAAGTGGCAGGTTTTACATAGTAGTGTATTCGGCTAAAAAGTTAGACGTTAACGATTAAAATCCCTCTCAGTCTGAGGGCTTTCAGGCGACCTGTGGCGCGCACCAATTAAGCGTCCTCCGGGTTGACGGCAGCGAAAAAGCTCGCCAAACCGGTTACAGAAACTCGGGGTCGACGACCAACTGTTTGGAGCGCTGGTTTTTTTCATCTCAGTGGGCTCGAAAGCTATTTGCTCAAACCTGTTGGGAAGGAGCTTCTCAAGACGCCTGGCTTTGCAACGGGTGTCCGCCGCGGTCCTCTTTTCACTTGAAGCGACGGCAATTCCGGTGGCTGTTCGCCTGTGATCAGTTGAAACGCCTCTCTTCGTAACAGTTCAAGTTCTGGAATAAATTTATAGTCGTTCACCCATGAAGGACGAGAAGGATTACTGCGACTCAGGGCTTCTCCCTTACGCAGCCACTCGCGAGCGTCTTCCTTTTTGTTCAATTTCATTAACGTCATTGCCATCCAATAGTGACGTAGCGCATCGACCCACTCGCCACTGGCTGTACGTCTGGTAAACGTTGTCAACTGCTGTTCAGCACGCTGATAATTTTTGGCTCGGAAGTTCGTTGCGCCCTGGACCACTAGATACCAAGCATTTTTGCGTCGGTTCTTGACGACCTTGTCGGCAATTCGAACCAAAGCTTGCTGGTCTTCAAACACATTGGGGCCGAGCATATTCAATCTCGTCTTAATATGATCGAAATCGGCCAGATTCTTTTGTGCGGCATAAGCGACGATCAGCGCGTCGAACTGCTCCTGCTTTTCACCGAGTTCAAACAGGTTTGCAATATTGAACCAATCAGCGGCTTTTTTTGGGTGCTGTGACTTGAAAGAGAGCTCTGCGTAGGCTGCTGCTGAAATCCAGTCAGATTCCAAAGAATATGAGCGGGCGAGCTCGAGGTTGAGTGCGGCGACCCTGGAATTACGAGCTGCAATTCCTGCCTCCCAAACTTGCCGAGCCTCTTTGCTTTGCCCCTGCAGTTCAAGAGACCGTCCTTGCTGGAGACTCCTATCCTGCGCGTTGGCTGAGACGGAGAAGCCGCAGGCGACAGCGCAAAAAGTAAGCATTAAGAAACGTTTCATGGCGATTGCTTCCGTGTTTTCTAAGAATTGGTTCGTCAGCCTAACCCTTCTAAGATGCCGACACCTTGAGTGCGATTTCTACCCTGAAATCGTGCCAAAGAAAATCAAAAAGATTCTGAGGCGACTAACTCCGATGAGTTCTCAAGATTTGGTTTGACGTACTGATACCAATTTCATCCTCGAACGGCCAAAGATGTTGGCCGCCATTGGAGTCGTTTTCAACGATTTGGACGCGGGTTTTCGCACCAGGATTTGTCCGGCATTGCGCGTTCAATACTCAATAGAGGAACAATTTGGCTTACAAGATGAGGATTCTGCTTAAGAGTTTGACATTAGATTGCTTGGTTCTGATTATCCAGTGAGGCTCGATGGTGTGGTGGCCAAACCACCGGTTTCCAAAACGTGCCGGCTCGATTACGTAACAACAAGCGAGCCGGGCCGGATGGCGACTGGTTCCCCAAAAAACGCAATCGCTCGGAGAAGAAAATCCTGCGATTAAGTGCAAAAGACGATAGACTTGGCAGATCCATACGATCACTCCGAGACTCGAACTATGAAATTGCGATCCCAACCCGAACAGATTTTTCTGCCGTTGTTGATTGTTCTTATTCTATCAAACTGCGTTATTGAGCATGCGGTCGCTATTGAGCGTCCCGTCAAACCCAATGTCGTTTTGATCCTGACTGACGATCTCGGCTGGCAGGATGTGGGCTGTTACGACATTGACGAACCCTGCCTTTTCGACACGCCCAACATCAACCGACTGGCCACCCGCGGCGTGCAATTCTTCCAGGGATACTCCCCTGCCCCGACGTGTTCTCCATCTCGCGTTGCAATTTTATCGGGTAAACATCCAGCGCGTTCACAAAAAACTCACGTCGTTGGTGGCCATCCACCAGCACCCTATGCAAAAAACAGCATCGCAATCGAACCGTGGTATAGCGGCCGGATGAAACTAAGCGAGATTACCATCGCCGAGGCGCTTCAAGCGAATGGTTATAAAACGGGGTGTGTTGGCAAATGGCATTGCGCGATCAACCACAATGCTTTCCCACAACCGAAGGACCAGGGCTTCGACGTCTCTTATATGAATCGTGGCGTCTCCGAACCGATGCGTCCCGATCGACTCTCTGAATTCTCCACCACCGACGAGAACAATCGATTCCGGCTCGACACCAACGGAATCCCACGAGACCAGAACACCATGGACGCACTCAAATTCTTGAATCAAAACAAGTCAGAGCCGTTCTTCCTTTACTACGCGACATGGTTAGTTCACACGCCAATTCACAGCCGCAGCAAACCCTTGCTAGAAAAATACTGCAAGAAAATGGGAATCCCCTTTCCCGAAAAAGCCGAGGGCTGGGATCTTGAAGGACAAAACAATCCCTTCTACGGTGCGATGGTGGAATCGCTTGACTACTACGTCGGCCAATTAATTAACTATTTGAAACAGACCGATGACCCTCGCTGGCCTGGGCATAAACTAATTGACAACACATATATTATTTTCACCTCGGACAATGGAGGAATGGAAAAGGTACCTAACGAAATCATCACCGACAACGCTCCCCTCGACAAAGGAAAAATAAACGCAAAAGAAGGAGGAGTTCGCGTTCCTCTAATCATCTCTGGTCCGGGGATCCAACCAGGGATCAGCCCTGATGCGATCGCCAGTGGCCTCGATTTTTACCCTACGATCCTTAACTGGACAGGCACGCCCAAACCAAAAAGCCAGCAACTTGACGGATTGGACTTAACTCCATTTCTTCAGGCGGACAAAAGGAACCGCGATTTAATTCGCCACTCCGATGGCAAACCAAGAGACACGATGGTTTGGCATTTCCCCAATTCAGTCGCAATGCAATCCACTATTCGACGTGGAAATTACAAACTGATTCGCAACTTGGTCGACAACATGATTCCCAACCGGGATCCTCTAGATCTTTATCAACTTTATGACGATTCGGGCAATCGCGTTGACATCGAAGAAGCAAATGACCTTGCCGAATCGAAACCGGAGTTAGCTCGCGAACTCAACAGCTTGCTTCAATCGCACCTCGATGAAATGCATGCAAGCCCTCCCTTTTTAAACCCAAAGTCACCCGCCGCCCTACCTGGTAAGAATAAAGTTTGCGTTCCACTGGATCATGGAGCCAACGGACGTGACGTATGGGCTACCTACAAAGAGTCTGGTGCAAAAGTTGTTTCTGCCAATCTGATTTACACTAATAACGGAGGCAAGAGGTATGAGGAGTGGTATCGACTTCCTGCGTCAATTTCGAGCGGCGGAAAAGTAACGGCGACCCTCCCTGCCGATGCAACGCATTATGTGTTCAATCTGATTGATGAAAATCACTTTCTCGTCAGCTACCCGGAAATGAAATTTTTGAAGGACCGCTCTGCCCCATTCTCGGCGCGCGCATTTAAAGCACCAGCCAAACAAAATGCCAAATTTAAGAACCAACTCGATACGTTTTGAGTTTGCAAAAAAGCAAGCAATCGCGACCTCAAGTTGTCTGTTTTTCTTCCAGATGGCTACGACAGGCCGCGGCGATTCCCAACGATTGCTATTTTTCATGGTGGCTCGTGGAACGCCGGCGACCCAAATTGGCACTATCCCGATTGCGAATATTGGGCGTCCCGGGGAATGATCGCCGTCTCCGTAGACTATCGACTGCGAGACCAAGATGGTGTTGGGGTTCCACTGGAGTGTGTCAAAGACGCGAAATCTGTTGTTCGGCACCTAAGAGAGAACGCGGCCCAGCTTAAAGTTGCTCCCAATAAAATCGTATGCGCCGGGGGATCGGTGGGAGCCCAACTTGCCGCAACCACAGCAATGATCCAAGCGACCGAGGTGAACGACGCCAAAGACAACCTTGACATTTCCTGCATTCCCAATGCCGTGATTGCCTATAACCCGTGGTACAAGTGCCAGCCTGAACTTTTGCCTGTTTCCAATATCGTGAAGAACTCACCTCCCATAATCACGTTCGCCGGGGGTAAAGACAAAGCCATCCCTCTCAAAGAGATGCTCGATTTTCACAATCAATTCAAACAACATGGCAATACATCTAAACTTTAAATTGGCAACGATGGAAAACACGGTTTCTGCAATGGGCGAAATTCTAAAAACCGATTTTTCTATTGGTCGCTAGAACTCGCTGATAAGTTCTTAGTCGAACACGGGATTTTAAAAGGGAACAGCATCGACATTCAACCTTCGGGAGTCCTCCGACCAACACCGCAAGAATTTGATACATTCGAGTGATCTTGTCGCGATCAGTTGGCAATAAGAAAAACCGATGCTGCACCGCAGCTTATTTCTTTGGCTGCAATTTAATTGCATTCCACAATCGCAGCCACGCTATTCAAGAAAAATTGTTTGTCAATAGCTTCATTTTTCGACAATTTATTTTGTTGCTTAAATCACTGCCGCTTTAATGAATTGCAACTTGACCCGTGTTACAATTCGTTCAAGCAGTACTCGAGAGACAACTTGAAAACGAAAGATTCGGAATATACATGAGTGAAAACGCCAACGAGGACACCGGCGTTGACGATGTCGCCGCTATTAAAAAGTTGGGAGAAACACGCGACGCGATCGTTTCCGAATTACGAAAGACCATTGTTGGAATGGATGACGTCATCGACGAGATGATGATCGCCATCTTTGCCAACGGACACTGCCTGCTGGTTGGCGTTCCCGGTTTGGCCAAGACACTTCTGGTTAGCTCTTTAGCGAGTACCATGTCGCTCTCGTTTAAGCGCATTCAGTTCACACCCGACTTGATGCCCTCGGATATCACCGGAACCGAACTCCTACAAGAAGATCCGGAAACGCACCAACGGCGCTTCAAATTCCAAAAAGGTCCAGTATTTACCAATCTTTTGCTCGCCGATGAGATCAATCGAACGCCTCCCAAGACACAGGCGGCACTCTTGGAGGCAATGCAGGAAAAACGTGTTTCTTCCGGTGGCGAAGACTTTAAGCTAGACGCTCCGTTTTTCGTTTTGGCGACACAAAATCCGATCGAACAAGAAGGTACCTATCCACTACCGGAAGCTCAGCTCGATCGATTCCTGTTCAACATCATGGTGAAATATCCTACGCGTAGCGAGGAACTGGATATCATGCGGAGCGTGACCAGTGACGTGGAACCGGTGACCAATCAAGTCGTGGACGGAGCGAGCATTCTCGAATTGCAGCATGTTGTCCGGCGAATTCCCGTCGCAGACCATGTATTGGAGTACGCCGCAGCCTTGGTTCGGGCGACCCGCCCGGACGAACCCGAAGCCCCCGATTTTGTGAAAAAGATGATGTCGTGGGGAGCCGGCCCACGTGCGTCTCTGAATCTCATTCTTGCAGGAAAAGCGAGAGCTGCCTTGCGGGGTCGCTGCCACGTCTCTGTCGAGGATATCAAAGCCGTCTGCCTGCCAATTCTGCGACACCGAATCATCCCTAGTTTTGCCGCTCGCTCAGAAGGAATGAATTCAGACTCCTTGATTGAATTGCTGCTGGAGAAAATCCCGAGCGACGAAAAACTACTGTCTCAAACGACAGGTTAAGCAAATGACTGAACATTTGCCGGACAATAACTATCTTGCCCCTGAATTATTACAAAAGCTTGGGGACCTTGAGCTAATCGCGCGCGAGGTGGTAGAAGGCCTGCGTGTAGGAACGCATCGTAGCCCACTGCGTGGCTGCAGTACCGAATTCGCACACCACCGCCAGTACGCCCCTGGCGATCCAATTCGCAGTATCGATTGGCGGGTCTATGGGCGGTCCGATCGCTACTACACCAAACTATACGAAGCAGAAACGAATTTCGATTGCTACCTTTTAGTCGACGCCAGTTCCTCCATGAACTACGCCTCCGGTAAAGTTAGCAAACTCGAATACGCTAAATTCCTCGCCGCATCACTCGCCCATATCGTGCTCAAACAACGCGATTCGGTCGGACTCTCTATTTTCGATTCTGAGGTTCGCGCCCATCTGCCGCCGCGTTCCACCATGAGTATCATTCTGCAGATCGATCAACTGCTGCGGGGCATCAAGCCTGTCCCAAGAACTAGCATTGCCAAACAACTGCACGACATCGCAATCATGATCAAACGCCGCTCTGTCGTGGTCGTCATCTCGGACTTGTTATCGGATGTTGACGACATTCTTGCGGGACTCGACCACCTCCGTTTCGACGGACACAGCGTAGCGGTGCTGCACACGCTCGACCCATACGAACTCGAATTCCCTTTTCAAGGCGCCTGGTGTTTTGAAGGTCTTGAGCTCGAAGCGCCAATCACAACTCAGGCCGATCGGATTCGGGAGGAATACCTCGCCAACTTCAATCAGTACATCGCCACGCTTCGTGATGGATGCGCTGGAAGCCAGGTCGATTACATGACCGTTAATACTTCCCTGCCACCCAACGAGGTATTGAGCGAATTTTTCTTTAAATGTCAGGCGATGATCAATGGTGCTTCTTCGGGAGCTCGCCCGTGACCTTTCTTCATCCTCTAATCTTACTGGCGGGTCTTGGAATATCGCTTCCAATCCTAGCGCACCTTCTGAATCGCCATCAGGTTAAACATACACCGTGGGCAGCGATGCAGTTTCTGAATCGCAATGTTCGCGTTCGTTCCCGACAGATTCGTTTACGCGATTTATTACTCCTTCTCCTACGGTGCCTAGCCCTGCTGCTTTTGGTATTGGCACTCGCAAGGCCCGCATGGCAAGGCGGCATGGCGAACTGGTTTCCCGGTGAATCGCGATCCGGAGTCGTGATTGGCCTCGATGCTTCGTTCAGCATGGCACACGGCGACAAAGATCAAACACGTTTTCGCCGCGCCCTGAATCAAGTCGAAGTCATTGCCGAGAACATCCAACAAGGCGATCCGGTCTCGCTGGTCCTGCTCGGAGGCGAGAATAAGATTCTCACTCGAAACATGGCATTTGATCCGGATCGATTTCGTGAACTTCTTGAAACTGCCAAAATTGTTCCGGCGGGACTGGATCTCGACCGCGTCCCAAGTCAGCTCAAAGAACTGGCCGAAGACATGGAGGCGTCCAACAAAGAGGTCTACTTTATCACCGACATTCAGGCTCGCGATTGGGATCAATCCTCGACTAAGTTCCAATCTGCGCTGACTAATTTACGTCAAAGCGCGCAAGTTTTTCTAGTTCCTGTACCAGGAGTAGAAGCGAACCTCGCCATTACCCAACTCGACCTTGTTTCAGGCGTACTTCGAAAAGGTGCCGTTGGCCGTTACCAGGCAACGGTCCGAAACTGTGGAGTCGATCCAGTTACCAATGTTGAGGTTCAGTGTCGAGTCGAAGGCGTTCAGATCGACACCAAAACAATCCCTCTGATTGCCGCTGGCGCATCAGAAACAGTTTCTCTTTTCGTTCCTTTTCATAATTCGGGCCCAACGCGGATCACTGCTGAAATAACTGGAGACCTGCTACCCACCGACAATGTACGGCGCGTGGTGGCGGTTGTCAGAGATCGTGTTTCGGTTCTCTGTGTTGATGGAACCGACGGGATTGCCGGCCGGCTTGTCATGGCGGCCCTCCTCGCACGAAGTGGCGGATCGATGGACGAAAACTTTCAGGTCAAATCAATTCCATGGCTCTCACTCCCTTCCGAACCACTCGATGAAATAGATGTCGTCATTCTTGCTGATGTCCCAGAGATTACCGAAGAGCAAGCCAAGCAATTATCCCAATACGTCCGCCAAGGGAACGGGCTAGTGTGGTTTGCCGGAAAAAACATAAAAGCGAATGTCTGGAATGAACGATCGGCCAGTGGCGTTAGTCCATTGCTGCCTGCAAAACTAGGTCTGCCGGTCGATGCCAGTACTGGCAATGGGGCTGGCCGACCATTGGACCCTGTAATGCCAGACCACCCCGTTTGTCTTCCGCTTCGCTCACTCCCGGAAGACTTGTTTAGCGAAACTCGATTTCTTACACGGTTGGACACAGAAACTCCCTCGTCCAGCTTTCCAATCTTAAAATTGGCTGGCAGTGGCGATCCAATATTACTCGAACATACTCTTGGCCGCGGCCATGTCTTCATGTTTACGACTTCAGCTGGAACAACTTGGAACAACATGGCATTAACGCCCGTCTTTCCAATGTTGATGCAGCAAATTGTGACCTACCTCGCCGGTCGCGAATTTGAGCAATCTCAAACGGTTGGCGACTCACTCTCACTTGCCTATGTCGAACAGCCCGACGCCAGCGATGCCGTGTTCGATTCGCCCTCGGATGAAACGATTACCGTTCCAGTTCGCGAGCACCGGAAACAATTCGTGGCGCTTCTTGAAAACGCGCGCGAGGCCGGTTTTTATGAAGCCCGTGTAAGCGTACAAGCCCCGGGAATGCCTATCGCAGTCAATGTCGATCCTCGCGAATCGAATGTCGCCTCGCTGACCACTCCCCAACTGAACAAGAATCTCAATTCCACCAATATCATCGTCGCTGGTTCTGAAATTGAATTGGCCTCGGCCATTGAAGCCAACCGCACCCGCAAGTCATCGTGGCGACAATTCATGTTCATTGGGCTGATGCTCTTGATTGCCGAAAGCCTTTTCGCGGACCGACTGCGTAAACAAAAACAGACGCGCAGCCAAGTGCCAGTCCCGTCAGACGACTCCGATTCCGGAGGGCGAGATGACTGAAATACAAATGCTCGCCGAAATCGAAAGTGTTTTTTGGGCACGACCTCTCTCCAATGGCTTGTTCGGCGCGATTCTAATCGGGATCGTCGTCCTCAGCATTTATCTTTACCGCCGCCCTTGGGGTTTGCCGCGCTGGCTTCAAATCTGCCTTGCGGTGACGCGCGTTTTGATCTTCGCGCTGGTGTTAGCCACTTTTCTTGAACCAATGGCCGTGATTACCGAATCTCATACGGAGGTAAAAAACCTGCCAGTATTAATCGACATTTCAGAGAGCATGTCGATGAAGGATCAACGCAAACGACCTGATGATCTACTCGACGCAGCGGTCGCGTTAGGGATGGTTTCGTATGACGAAGACATGATCGCCGACCAAACCGTGACTCAATTGAATTCAGACCAACGACAAAAAATAGATGCTTCCTCTCGCCTGGATCTGGCCGCCGCGGTAATCAATGAATCGGCTCAACCGATATTCGAATCTTTGGGCGAGTCATTGAAATTAAGTTTTCATGCGTTTGGCCAATCTCCCCGTCTGATCAGTGACGGCAAAAGCTTAACCAGGGAAGATCTAACAAACTTGAAAGCGGTCGAATCGGGCACCTCGATCGCCACTTCACTCGAGGCAGTCGCCAACTCCGGTGGTGTGCCACCAGCGGGTATCATTCTACTGACTGATGGGATCGACAACGAAACTTCTCAGCGATCCGAAGCTGTCCTCCGAGACCTCGGAGTACGGGGCATTCCCGTTTACACAGTGCCGATTGGCCTGCCCGATCCGGATGACGTTGCGATCCGCAACATTGTTATGCAGGAAGTTGCCTTTCCTGGCGACAGCGTGCCGGTCCGTGTGCAAATCCAGTCAAAAGGCTACGAACGACGAACCGCGCGCCTGTCCGTCCTCCTCAATGGCCGAAGAGTTTCACAGCGGACGGTGCGTTTCAAAGGTGGACTGCAGTTTGAGGACATTGATTTTCGTGTTGATGTTTATGAAAAAGGCGCAGCCCAGATCGCGATCACCATCGAACCGTTTGGCGATGAAGTCTCGATCGCCAACAACCGGGTGGAACGAAGCATCCGCGTCGTCAACGAAAAAATCAACGTCCTCTACATCGAAGGAAATTTCCGCTGGGAGTACCGCTATCTACATGCCATTCTAAAACGTGACCCCCGCATCAACGCAACGTTTGTTGCCTCCAATATGGGGCCGGAGTTAGCTCGCAACTCTCCCGAGCATATCGAACGCTTTCCAAATAAACGAGACGAAGCGTTTAAGTACGATCTTGTCATCTTAGGTGATGTCGACGCTGCCTTTTTCAGTGAAGACGAACTGGCGTTATTAGAGGAATTGGTTCGGGATCGTGGCGGTTCATTATTAATGCTTTGCGGACCGATGCATTCGCCAACTTCCTACGCCGATACCCCCGTCGAAGCGATGCTACCGGTTCGCTTTGATTCCAATGAAAAATGGGAAGACGTTTCAGAGTCAATTTTCCCCGTGCTGACGCCCGAGGGTCAGAACAGCATGGTGATGACATTGGAAAATGAACAAGCTGATAACGATTTAATTTGGAGTCGAGTGGCTCCGCTCGACCAACTCCCACCGCTGATCGGACCTAAGCCGGGAGCCACCGTTCTGGCATCCCTATCTGATGGAAATTCAAATTCTGAAAATCGCTACCCACTGGTTGCCTGGCAGCGATACGGAACGGGCAAATGTTTATCCATCACCACCGATCGCCTCTGGCGACTCCGATTCAAAACCGGTGACAAATACCATTGGCGAGTCTGGTCTCAATGCATTCAGTTTTTAACACTCTCCAGGCTCATGGGCGAACACAAACGAATTCGCTTAGAGACAGATCGATCCATCTATCCTGCCGGCAGCCAGGGACGACTTTACGCCCACGTCCTCGATGAAGACTTTGAACCGATCGTACAGCCCCGTTTTGAAGTTATTGTTAACAAATTGGATGGCACATCCTTGCAACAACGAGTCGTCTTGCAGCCAGACCAGTCTCAACCCGGACTCTACGAAGGGTATTTTTCACCACCCGCCGCTGGACGGTACCGAGTCGAAGCCAACGAAAATGATCGCAAGCAATCCAACACAACCGAATTTCAGGTTACCGAAGTCCGCCAGGAATTGATGGACACCGATGTTCGCCTGGACCACCTGCAACGAATCGCAGACCTAACCGGCGGCGAAAACCTAAGCGTCCGTGAGCTATCGAATCTCGCCTCCCTCATCAATACAGAAAAGGTCACAACGACGGTGCGTTCGGAACGCCCACTGTGGGACAATAGCATCGTCGCTTTCCTATTAGTTGCCTTCCTGGGATTCGAATGGATCATGAGAAGGAGATACGACTTACCATGAGTACCTCTTCCCACACTGCCCAATTCAAACAGCTCGATTCCCGTATCAAATCGACTTGGCGACGAAACCAGATACTACAACTTGTTTCTGGGCTGTTGAACTTCTGCCGTTGGGCAGTGCCATTATTTGTTCTTGCGGTCGCAATTGACTGGATGACCTTTCTACCTTCGGCAGCGCGGTACGCCGTTTTGATCGCACTGTTAACGGTGGGGATTTACAAAGCGTGGAATTTTGGGTGGCGGAACCTCCGGCGATTCAATGCGACGCACACTGCCCTGCTCCTTGAGAAACACCACGGAGGGATGGAGAGCCTGTTGGTCTCGGCAGTCCAGCTTCGAGATTCGAGCATGAGTCGTGGAACATCTGCAGCCATGCGAGAAATGACTTTTCGATTAGCGGAAGAATCGGCTGTCGCGGTGAATCCCAAAAAAGCAATCCCTTTCGAGAAACTCAAATATCCTGCACTGATTGTTGTCGCATTTGGCTTCTTGATCACTGCGTTTTCGGTGGTGAACGGACCGTTTGCAACCGCAGGTATGAAACGGATTCTTGCACCGTGGTTGGTCGCTGCCTATCCAACCTACACGCACCTTCAATTCGAGCAAGGAGACTTAATCGTCAAAGAAGGTGAGAGCGCAGCAATCAAAGTCGGCGTCTCCGGAATCGTTCCAGCCAAAGCAAAACTGTTTCTAAGCACCGGCAAAGGGCGGCCCCGCGAGCTAGAACTCGACATCTCCGATGGCAATTGCCAATACATAATCGCATCCGCCTCCCGCGACTTTCGATATCGCATCAAAGCGGGCGATGCAAGAAGCGACTGGCATGAGGTTCGTGTGATTCCCGCACCACGAATTGAAAAAGTACAAGTCGGACTCGAGTATCCCGAATACCTTCAACGCGACAGCGATAAAATCGAAGCGTTAACCTTAACCGTCCCCGAAAGCACCACCGTTCATTGGGATCTAACGCTCGACCGTCCCATTCGTGATCCCGTTCTCCACCGTGATGGTGAAACGCCGCTGCCGCTGAAAGTCAGCGTTGATGGTCGCCATCTAGTGATCGATGAACAGGTAGAAGCTTCCCGCGGCTACAGTTTTTCCTGGGTCGAAAAAGAACACGGCTTTGATTTTATCAGCCCTCGATATTATCTCCAGGTCGCAGCCGACCAACCGCCGAGAGTAGAACTCACCTCTCCAGAGTCCAATGTCAACGCGCTGCTCGGCCGACAGCTAGATCTGGCAGTACGTGCCCGTGATGACCACGGAATTGGCGAAATGAAAATCACCTACGGCGTCAATTTGCGACCGACCAAATCGGTCTCTCTCCCCGTCTCAAAGGGCAGCACCGAAGGGGAGCAAACAATCAACTGGGATTACCGAGACATTTTACCCGACCTCAAAGTCGGTGATACCGTCTCGTTCGTGATTGAAGTGACCGACCGTTATCCAACTCCCGCTGGTCCCCACAAAGCGATTTCCGACACGCGTCGAATTACCTTTCTTACTCGCGAGGAATACCTGGCTCAAATCGCTCGGAAAACAGACCGACTATTAACCCGCGTTCGCACGTCGTATCGACAAGAACGCGCCGCCTACGCGCTGGTCACTCAACTTGACCCGCAAGGCGACACTTACCTACAAACCTGTCAGCTAGAAGCAATTCGCCAAGAGATGCTACGCCAACAACTCAATGATATTGCAATCGGCGTGCAAGACCTACTCGACGACCTAAAAGCGAACAACGTTACCGATGCGGTTGAATCTGACACGCTCGTTGGCGTACGCGACGGGCTGATTTCCATCGCAGAAAACCGAGTCGCCAAAGCAGCTTCCTTGCTGCGTGAACAAACCGGTGCCGCAGAAAATGGAACGTTAGACCCGACTCCAGCCACGCAGATTGTCAACCAAGCCGCCCGTGAACTTGCCGACCTCGTTCTCCAGCGTGGCATTGATTTTGCTCGTGAAGTGCTGGCCCGCGAATCACGAATGCTCGCTCAAGAACAAGCGTCACTTCGACTCCTCGCAATTCAATCAAAACAAGATGACCAAACGGAGGCACTCGTAAAACGACAGGAAGAAATTGCGATTTGGACCAATCACCTTATCCAATCGCTTCGCAGCGGGATGCGTTACGACAAACGCCCAATCTCAGTGCTCGGTTTAACCCGTCGGATCAAGGAACTTCGCTCCAGCGGCGCCGAAGAAAAAATGCAAACCGCTGCCGACCTGATTCGCAATGGCAAGTTGACCGAAATAGCCCCCCTGCCCTCTGAAATCATTGCCGCATTTTTGAGTGCCGAATTCAGTATGCGAACTGGAGCGGAGTACGCGGCAATCATTGAATTCCGCTCGCGGTTGAATTCCTTGCTTCAACGTCAACAGAAACTCCGGAAACAATGCGAAGCGTTGAGCGATGATGATTTCTCAGGTGGGAAAGCTGACATCGTTGCGACTCAGTCTGAGATCCAAGCGGCCTTAGTCACTTCGCTGCTACCTCCCGTCCCCACGCCGCGAGCTCGCCTGTTTGATTCAACGTTTCCTCAGCCACTTCCCGTCGAACAGCTTCGATCGGAAACCGAACAGACCATGGCAGGTGCTCTTGAAAAGCTAAAAACGGGTGAACAAAAACTTGCCATCGAACGCCAGTTAAAGACCGAAGAGAAAATGATCAAATTCGCCAAACTCCTCGAATTCGCTTCGTTGGAACTAAGTCTCCGTGCTCAAGGTCTCAATTCACTGGTATCCACGGCGACCGAACGAGTGACGCGAATTGAAGATTATGAAGAACGACAAATTGATCTTCTTGAGCGCACCGAGGAAGCCGCGTTGGACGAAGTCAATTCAAAATCGCTCGCTGAAGAACAGCAATTCCTGATGGAAGAAATCAGCGAATTTAAAAAAGAACTAATTGGCAATGCTGGTGCCGACCAGGACGCATTACCTCTGCTGGGCCAACTCGAACTCGCGATCGACATCACCAAAAACACGATTGATCCCCTGAAATCCAACACACCCGAAGAAGCGCTCGAACTGCAGGAAGAAGCCGCCGACGCCCTAGCCTTAGCACTAGAGATCGCTCTCGCGCAATCGGATCGCCTAATGATGCTACAGGACCTGTATTCATTCCAACGGTCGGTTGGAGATGCGAGCGGTTGGATGACAGATATTGTGGATGAGCAAAGCGACTTGGTTGAGTCCACAAGATTGGCCAAACCGGAGGATGCCCCCAAACTGATTCCTGTCATGACAAATCTTCGACAGTGCTACAATGACATCGCACCCATCCTCGATCTAGTCGCAGGACGCCTCGATGCAGGAACACCGCTGCTGTTCGCCGGCACTGACTTGGAAGACGCCATTCTCGGAGTCGAAGATGGTGATTTCATCGACGCTACCGACGCTCAGGAAGTCGCAGCCGAATCGCTGGCCGAAGTCAGAGTCCTCGTCGACGCCGTCCAGCGACAAACTGGCTACGTTGCAGAGATTGTGGAGTTCCTGCACGCAACGCAGGCCGATGCTGCCTCGATGGCATTTCAGCAAGAACAGCTTAAGAAGAGATTGGTCTTGGAAAAATCCGATATCTCGACCGCACTGACCGAGCAACAGCGTGCACTTCAGCAGCAAGCCGAAATCCATGGTCGAAAATTAGTGACGGCGACTGGGATGATCACTTTCGCTGGCCCGGCAACTCAAATGCTCACCGCCGCGGAGATGCTGAAATCCGGAAATGCCGACGCGGCCCTGGGGCAAATGGAGCTTGCCGAAGAGACGCTCAAAATTAATGCGGAGGAATTACTACTCATTATCACAATGCTGCACGGGCTTCCGAGCATTGAAGTAACCAGTGCCTCCGCAGAAGAACTCGTCTTGCTACTCGATGTCCTCGCCCTCGCCAGCGATCAGCGAGACCTCTCTCGAGAGTCCGAATCCGCCGAACCGACTGAGCTAAAAAGCTTGTCGAGTCGACAAGACAAATTAATAACAAACATCAAAAAGGCCATCACGGGTGATACGCCCGATCCAAAATTAGTTACTGCAAACGTGGCTATCACCGAGGCGGCCCAAACCATGCAGGACTCCAATCCAGAGGGAACGCGTCGCAATCAAGAATTAGCCAACGATGCGTTGAGGCACTTTGTGATCGAGCAAGCCCTCATTCTCGAAACCGCCAAGGGCGTTTCGGCATCAAGTGATGAACCGGTTCTTACCGAGTCCGAAACTACTGACCTAAGCCTCTCGGTTGCCAATTTCGTTTCAGATTTTGTCAGCGGAGAGGCCCCCAAGGACAAGAAAACCGAATGGGAGGTCCTTGGCGAGCGAGAACGTGCCGCGCTGAATCAGAATTTTGCCCGCGAATTACCTTTAGAGTATCGTGGAACGCTCAAGAATTATTACGAGAGGGTCGCTAAATGAACGCGATGATCTATCTAAAAATCACAGGACTACTGCTGTTTTTATTAGCACCGCTCTCGCTCTCTGCCCAGGATTCCCCCGAGCCGAAAGTTAAATCGGCGACAGAGCAGGAGACAGACGGCGCACCTGAGTTAACCGAAGCCGCCGACAAAGCGATCGAACGTGGTCTCCAATTCCTCCTCAAATCACAAAACAAAAATGGATCGTGGACCGGCGAGGGCGGAGCGACCGATATCGGTGGTACTTCCCTCGCGCTAATGGCCTTCATGGTGAAAGGACATTTCCCTGGATTTGGTAGACACGGTGCCGCACTTGATCGAGCCAAAAACTATTTGCTTCAGCGAGCCGACGAATCACCCAATGGTGCAATGGGAAGCATGTACGAACACGGGCTGTTCACACTCGCTTTGTCAGAACTTTGGGGCATGACCAAAGACGTCGAAGATAACAAAAGGATTCAAGTCGCTCTGGAGCACTCAGTCCAAGTAATCCTGCGAGCACAAAGTCCACTCGGCGGATGGCGTTACGGTGCTCGCCCCGATGCCGGACAAGACACCTCGGTAACCTCAACGGTTTTCGTGTCGCTTGCTTCGGCCAGACAGGCTGGCATTCTCGTTCCCACCGAAACGATCAATCGAGTCGTCGATTACTATCGCGAACAGGTTTGGAATGAGGCAACCGGCGGCTTTGGATACCAGGGAAACACGGGGACGACGATCGCCTGCACCGCCGGTGGCGCCTATGCCGCGCAACTCTGCGGCAAACGTGATACAGAATGGGTTGCCGCCGCGATTCGCCATCTCGAAAACAACCCAAAAGCCTTCAATCGAAAAGAACTAGGGCACTTTTACTACGCTCACTATTACGCCATCCAAGCGATGGTTCAGGCCGGAGGAGATCACTACGCCAAATGGTATCCAAAAATTCGCGACTCGCTAATCGGGCTCCAGCAGCCGGACGGATCGTGGAACGATCTGGAAAAAGAACCACATCCCCACAAGACACCGATGGCAATCATTACCCTTGGAACCCCCTATCGGTACATCCCGGTATACCAACGATAATTACCAAC
>JAPKBL010000094.1 GCA_028823415.1 Mariniblastus sp. | reverse complement strand
TGGCGGATTGCAAAAGGTGATTCATAAGGAGAGCATTGATTTTCGCAAACGATCGAAGGTTTCCTTGATGCCGATGGGCATTGACCCAGTACTTTTGATGCAGGAACTGGTCGATCTTGTTGGCTGGCTGAAAACACAGCGAATGGCAAGTCCCCGGAAATGATCTCTTCCGGTACTTCTTGGCGATCTTGATAGACGTCAGAAAGCGTGTTTATTATACTCGATGAATAAGACTGAACTCGAGTGCCTCGATGAAGGTGAATCGAGAAGAATGATCTGCCGTGATCTCGTTCATCAGCTTGTGAAGATTTAACCCACCCAGAAGTTTTGGCCATGAAATATTTCCTCCACTTGATCGTTGTCGCGATGGCGCTAGCTGAGTGTCTGTTGCCATCCCTCGCCTGGGCAGCGGATGGTGAAAAGGTTTCCAGGGAGAGTATTCTGCCACTGCTTAAAACGTATTGCTTTCGTTGCCATGGTGCGCAGAAACAGAAAGGGGACGTCCGGTTGGATCAACTGGATTTCGACGTGGTGAAAGGGAAGTCGACGGAAACCTGGCACGACACCCTGAACAAGCTCAATCTCGGTGAAATGCCGCCGGAGGACGAGCCCCAATTGTCGGTTGAAGAACGTCGCAAGCTCGTTGGCTGGCTGACCGAGCAATTGCGACTCGCCGCACGTGCCAGGAAAGGCTCGGTCGGGGAGGTGGTGAT
This sequence comes from Mariniblastus sp., assembly GCA_028823415.1. Classification (GTDB taxonomy): domain Bacteria; phylum Planctomycetota; class Planctomycetia; order Pirellulales; family Pirellulaceae; genus Mariniblastus. The sequence goes on along the minus strand of JAPKBL010000094.1, from coordinate 18,362 downwards.
GCGGCGACTCAACCGGGCCGAGTACCAGTACACCCTGAGTGACCTGCTGGGGATCAAGATGGATTACAGCCGGGAGCTTCCTGTTGATGCGCGGTCGGCCGATGGGTTTCGCAACAATGGTGCTTCGCTTGAGACCTCTGCGCTACAAATCGAGAATTACCTCAAGGTTGCCCGTAAAGCCATAGACTTTGTCTTGGTAGAAGGTGAACAACAGGATCGCACAGTTACCCGGATCGAGAGGAACAAGGGGAGAGTCAAGGGTCCGGGGAGCAGGAGTTTCATCGGGAATTCTTCGGAACGCCTGGGACGCGTTAACTTTTGGCATGGATCCTTTAAGGATTTACCACGAACGGACGTTTTCACGATACGCATCAAGGCACACACGGATCGTAAGCCGGGGCAACCTGTTCCTGTCCTCTTTGCACGCTATGGTTACTTCGTTTCCGGATTGACTCTGAACATCATGGGGGATGCGGGTGAAATTGCCATCACCTCCACGACTCCAGAGTATTATGAGATTACCGGTCGCCCGGAGTTCTTTCCACTTCCGGAAGCCCACGTACCGTCAGCGAAGCTGAATGGTGTCATTACCTTGCAGAATGCGCTGGTGGACGGCCAGCCGCCCACCAAGCCTGTTAACAAGGTCATCGAGGAGACCAAGAACGGGAAGATCAGAAAAACCAAGGTTCAGGAATACCCTGAGGACCCAGACTTTCCTCGCATTATTATCGATTCTGTAGAGATCGTACGGCACGACCATGACTCCTGGCCTCCTGCTTCACACCGTGACATCGTTTCTGGAGAAGAGGACCTACAATCGCGTGCCTCAGTACGTCGCGTTCTGAAGCAATTCCTGCGGCGTGCCTGGCGCAGACCGGCTAGCGAGGAAGAGCTGAAACAGTGGACGGCACATTTCACGGGGATCCATGAAGAGGGAGAGTCTGAGATTTTCGCCCTTAAGGAAACGCTTGCTGCCGCCCTGGCCTCTGCGAATTTTATTTTTCGCAGCGAGCCTCATTTAGCCGGCAAGACACGCCCGCTTTCTGCCCATGAATTGGCGACGCGACTTTCGTATTTTCTCTGGAGTTCCATGCCGGACAAGGAACTTTCGGCCCTGGCAGATGCGGGCCGTTTGCGGGAACCTTCCGTACTGCAAAAACAATTTGATCGGATGTTTAGCGACGAAAAAACTGATCGATTCGCCGAGCAGTTCTGCATGCAGTGGCTGGATCTTGAGGGTGTCGATCGAGTTGCTATCAACCCCCAGTACTACAAGAAATTTGATAACCAGTTAAAGCCTGCCATGGTTGGTGAGACACTGGCCTTTTTCAAAGAGATCCTGCAAAGCAACTCCTCGGCACTCCAGTTTCTCGATGCTGATTTCACGATGCTAAACGCAGCGCTGGCGAAACACTACGGATTGAGTGGGCCAAGGTCGCAGCGATTCGAGCGCGTGTCGCTAAAGGGTACGCAACGTCCCGGTGGTCTTTTGGGGCATGCCTCCACCCATCTTGCGGGATCGGACGGAGCGGATTCCCACCCGATCAAGCGGGCCGTCTGGATCCGGGAACATCTCCTCCATGATCCCCCCAATCCCCCGCCGCCCGATGTCCCTGACCTGGCAGCCAGCGTGCCGAATTTCGAAAAACTCTCCATCCGGGAGCAGCTCGTCCTGCATCGAGAAAAAGAAGCCTGCGCTGATTGCCATCGCAACATCGATCCATGGGGAATTGCACTCGAAGGGTATGATGCGATCGGGCTGCTGCGAGAAAAAACCGCTCGGTTGAAAAAGCCCGTTTCCACGGACACCGTGCTGCCGGGAAATCATCAGGTCTCGGGTTTGGCTGACTTGCAAAAGTTTTTGCTTGATGTGAGGCGGGACCAATTTGCTAAGGCATTAGTCTCAAAAATGCTTATCTATGCACTGGGACGCTCCCTGGAACTAGCAGACGAGCCCCTGGTCGAGAAATTAAGTGTACAATTCGCTAAGGATGATTATCGACTTCCTGGTTTGATGAAAAATATTGTCATGAGCGAGCCGTTTTTGTCGCGATAATGACCACAAGAATAGATCTTTGATGAACAGTGAAAAGGATGCCGTCATGAATCAAAAATCGCTACAGATGAAACGCAGGACCATGCTCAAGGCAGCTGGCATCTCGCTCGCCTTGCCCTGGATGGAGTCCTTTGCGGGGCCGCAGGAAAAATCGCCCCCGCGTCGATTCTGTTCCATCTATTTCCCCTACGGTGTAAGCCTGCCCAAGCAAGAGGGGGAATACGGTCAATGGAACTGGTTTCCCAAGGGTACCGGCACAGATTTTACTTTCAATAAATCGCTCGAGGTGTTGGAGCCCGTTCGTGACCAGGTCACCATCCTGGGAGGACTTTCGCATCCCAAGGTTCGCCGGATTGGTGGGCATGATAGTGGAGATACCTTCCTGACCGGTGAGGAACTCAGTCTTGCCACGACCGGCTTGAAGAACTCAATTTCCCTGGACCAGTTCATGGCACGCACGCACAAGCTGGGCGAAAGCACCCGCTTTGCCAGCTTGACGCTCTCATCGGATGGCGGGACCGGCATGCCCACGCGAGCCAACACGCTTTCTTACTCCCGAACAGGACAACCGATCCCATCCTTCAACCGTCCGGCCATTGTTTTTGAACGATTGTTTGGTCTCCGCGGAGACTCCATCGACGCCCAGAGAAAAGGTCTCACACGTACGGGTAGTCATCTCGACCTGCTTCTCGACGAGGCCAAGAGCCTGCAACGCAAACTGGGTAAGGCAGACCAGGGCAAGCTGGATCAGTACCTGACTTCCGTCCGTGAAATTGAGCAAGATGTCGAGCGTTCGGCGCGCTGGCTCAAGGTGCCACGACCCAAGGCGAATGCCGAAGGGCTCAGCCTGGATGCTGACAACGAAACCCCGGACAAACTGATTCATACCATGCTCGACTTGATCGCGTTGGCCTTCCAGACGGATTCCACCCGGTTCGTTACGTATCAACTGGCAAGCATGCATGGGGCCATCTCGATCGCCAACAAGTTTCCTTCTCTGCTGGGCTTCAATAAAGATGCCCATGGCTTAGCCCATGGCGCTGGCAAGGGGGCAGGTGCGGAAAACAAGGGCAAGTGGGATCGCTACCAGGCATCCTGCCTGGGGTACTTGATCAAGCGACTTGGCGAGATGGAAGAGGGCAATGGATCGGTGCTGGATAACACGTGCCTGTTTTATGGAAGCAGCAACAGCAAGACTCATAACAATACGAATTATCCGCTGATCCTGGCGGGGGGCAAGAACATGGGATACAAGCACGGTCAATACCTGACGTTTAACAAGGACGTGCCACTGGCGAACCTGTTTGTCACCATGCAAAAACGAATGGGCGTGAAGGCGGATTCGTTCGCTGACAGTACCGGGGAGATGTCGGAAGTCCTGGCCTAGTTCTCCGATCCGTAGCATTCTCGGTTGGATCCATGACCGAACTGTTAGAAAAAGCTGATTGATTCATGGAGCAGATAAAATTCCAATTGCCCGTGCTGCTTTTAGTCAGTGCGCTGGCCTCAAGCTTTGCCCTGGCACAAGATAAGCCTCCGGCCCGCAAGTCAACAGACTCGGCGGGCGGAATTTCGCGAGCAGATCGCGCCGTGAAATTTATCGATGAAAACAAGGACAAACCTTGCTTCCTCTACCTCGCTCACTGGGACGTGCACGGCCCGCACCACGCGCTCAAGGAAGTGGTGGACAAATACCAGAAGAAATCTCAGGGCTGGGACAATGCGACCAACGAAAAGCCCGACCCCGGACAAGCTCAATCCCAAGTTCGTCAGAACAAACGAAACAGCGCCGAGAGGCCAGTAAATTAGTTGGGATGATACGCTCGACAATCGCCGTGACGACTCATATTCTCACTCAATACAAAAGCGACCATTTTACTGGCCAAGCCTTCTCAAAAGGGGCAGGTCAAGTGCCATTAGGCGATCGCTCAAACGACTGATTAGAAAACGGACTAACGCTACAAACCGCTTAACGGTTCAGAGGCTGGCTGCTGCGAAGAAACGAAAACAAATCGCTAACTTGCGATTCGCTTAGACCGTCCAGCAATCCTTCAGGCATCACTGATTTCTCGTTGGCCTTCTTGTCCTCAATGGCTTCTTGTTCAATGGAAATGGATTGGCCTTCTGCATTTCGCAGCACAAGCACTTGGCTATCCTGATCGGCAATAAAACCCGTCACGACTCGACCATCGTCAGTGACAACGGTGAAGTTTTCGAACCCTTCACGAATCTCAGCACTCGGATCGACAACGCTATTCAACATGCTTAGCGTGTCGTCCCGATTGAACGCCGTCAAATCAGGCCCAATATTTCCTCCATCACCAAACAGTTGGTGGCACTTCCCACAATTCTGCTTAAACAAGACTCGACCCGCGTATGGGTCACCTGGTTTTCCGGCGAGTTGCTCAAAATAGTTGGAAATCTTCAGTTGCAACTCCTGCGACGACGCTGGCTTGAGCTCCGGCCAGTGCTTTGCGACGAGTGAATTAATCGCAGTATCACCATGTACCATCATTCTGCGGACGTTGCCTTTTGAAATCGCCTCGGGAGCTACCTTTCCAGTGGCAACTTCGTCAAGCAAATTCATAGTCCATGACTTTCGCATCGTCAAAGCTGCCACAGCGTTGGCCTGCGATTCCGGCAAAAGCGAGTCGAACCGACTCACAATCCGCTGGCCGATTTCTGCATCCGAATAATTCTGAAGTGCGATTAGCAATGCCGATTCCAGTTTTGCATCGTTGGCACTATCGAACAACTTCAAGATCGTCGGTAACGCAATTCGGGATCGCACTTCGCCGAGAGTTTGAATCAGATCTACACGTTCGGTCATCTCGGTCTTGTCATCGACAAGTCGCCCCAGCGAGGCGTCTATCGCATTCTGGTCGCCTCGACGAATCTTCAACAGCTCCGACCCACCTCCAGCGCGAGTCAATAATCCGCCCAACCGTTCAGGCAGATCAGCAAGCGAACGACCTTTAAATGCCAACTCGAAACCGTCGAGATACTTTTGCTTGGCAGTCTCGGCTAATCCACCTGGCCCCGAGCCAGCGTTCAACACCAACTCCAACAACTGCGAACAAATTTCCAAGTCGGCTCGCTTGCCAGTCGCCGCAAATCGTCGCATCAGTCTTGGCGCCACAAATTCCAGAAACGTCCAATTGGAATACAACTCGGGATGAGCTCGAACGGTTTCGATCACAACTTCTGGTTTGCTGCAGTGCTCTTCAATTGCCCACCAAATCAGCATCGGCACATGAATGTCTGGCTCTACCAACGACTCACTTTTTTCGTTTGATCCATTAAGTAAAAGTTCTCGGACAACTTTCATACCGGTCGCGGCCGGCAACCGTTTGGCCGTCGAAGCCAACTGGCTCCGCAGCTTTGAATCTGTCGCATTGGCTGCACAAGCGATGAGCGACGACATCCCTTGCTCCCAGCCGGTTGGCGTCGCCCCATTGGCTTGATCACCAATGAGCCGCACCGCCCAGGCCTGAATCACTGGGTCAGGGCTTCGCAAAAACGCAACGGCTCGCTCAATTCGTATCGTCCGCCCCTCACTCATCGCTTGTTCGGCCCACAGATTCTCAAGTTTGGAATCCTCAACGGATAACAATTTGCTTGCCGCGCCAGTCCATTGATTCGCGACATCACTTCTTCGGGCGCTGCTTCGGTCGTAAAGCAACCGAAGCGCTGTCTGACGAACCCAAGTGTTTGGGTTGTTCACGCATTGCCACAAGTCATGGTTTGAAGCTTTGGTCAAATCAGCTGGAACCGACAACTTTGATCCCTTTGCACCGAGCCGATAGATCCGCCCGTTATCTTTCTCAACCTGACCCGCAAAATGTTCTCGATGCGAAATTTGCGGCTCATAAAAGTCAGCGAAGTAGAGGGCTCCGTCTGGTCCGACTTTGATATCGACGGGCCGAAAACGAGAATCGTCTGAGATCACAGGGCGATCCAAGTCTTCCGTTTGGAACGAACTTCCTTCCGCCGTCATTTGTGCACGAACGATCCTGCCTTGCATCGGTTCGACACCGAACAAATTGCCGCGATACTTTTCCGAAAACGAATCTGATTCGTAAATCACGAAATTGTGAGTGAAGCGAGCCGCCGAGTGGTGCGTCATCGGTTCGAAATATCCGAATGCGTAAGGGTTGGACAACGGACCGTGTTTTCCAAATCCTTTTCGATAGTAGCCGCCTTGCACATAATGAAAGCCCCGCGTGTCACCACCATTGTGACCAGAAAATAAAGCACCCGTTCGATCAAACTCCACTCCAAATGCATTGCCGCCACCCTCAGCAAAAATCTCGAAGTCATGCCGCTCAGGATGATAACGCCAAATCAACTGACCCAGCGAACGAAAAACTTCTGGCTCTACATCCGCACTGCCACTCGCCCCAGCCACCACCACCACATTGCCTGTCACGGTACTGCCTTGCGCGGCGTAAAGCCAACCATCGGGTCCCCAACGTAAACTGTTGGCCACCGAATGCGTGTCTTCGATTCCAAATCCTTTTAAATGAACTTGCGGATCTCCGTCTGGAACATCGTCACCGTCGGCATCTGGATAAAAAAGCAAAAAGGGTGGATTCAAAACCCATACGCCGCCACGTCCGCGAGCAAACGAAGACGCAATACTCAACCCTTCTACAAACGTTTTGTGCAAGTCGTATTTTCCGTCGCCGTTGGTGTCTTCATGGATCGTAATTTTGTCGGCACCGTGGGCATGATTGGGGGGAGCTTGCGGAACTTTGTCGTAAACACTTCTCCAGAAATCGTCGCGGCTAAGCATTTTTAAACCGGCAGGGTTGGGATACTGTACGTAGTTCATGACCCACATCCTGCCGCGTTCATCAAAGTTGAAGAACACGGGCTGAGTCATTTCTGGCTCGGACAGAACAAGTGACAATTCGAAATCGTCAGCCACCGTAAACGTTTTCAACGCTTCCGCGGGCGACAAAGGTGAATCGCTGCCCGACGCTCGCGATCGGGCTTCACGCACCGTCATCTCTCGGTAAAAAATCCCAGTATCAGTCCGGTGAATTTTCCCATTGGCCCACTCTAGAGAGTCGCCGATTCGAAACTCCCAACGACCATTCATCGCGATGGCTTGCTCACCAGCGATTACCACCGGCGCAATTGACTTGAATCCACCGCGGCCGTCATGGTCGTATACTCGAATTGCGACCAAGTTTTCGCCGTCCCCTTTTCGAATCAATTCCGGCGCGACTGGATACGAATTCGTTTTGTCTAAGCCATTGGTATAGTTCGGCGGAAACAACCCTGCCCCACCAAGCTTCGTGCCATTGAAATAGACTTCATGAGCGTTGTCGATATTGCCAACTTCCAGACGGACGTCGACGTCTTTGTCGCTCCAAGATTTTGGGAGCGTCAGCCCGCATCGATACCAACCGAATCCATCGTATTCTCTCAGGTCACCGCCAGAGTGTTCATCCCAAGTCCCCGGCACACGCATGATTTGCCAGTCTCGATATGCTTCCGAATTCGGCGCAGCCACTGGATCTTGGGCATAGACGAGGTGGCTCGGCAACGAGAAAAGAACCAGTAAAAAAAACTTACAAACAATCGCTACTAAATGTGTTGTTTTAAAGACGGTCATCATGAATATTTTTTCAACTGCAAATAGTTGTGTCTGGCGGTGTGTTTATCCGTGTTCATCGGTAGCTTAGCGACTCAAATCTAATCATGTCCTTGCGCGTCTTCAACGGAGCTTTACTTTCGATCGTTTACTGTTTCCTTAACCGTCCAATCGATGGCTTGTTTGAGCATCTTTCTAAACTCAGGGTTCTCAAAATCCTGGACGTGTCCTAACGATGTATAAAACGAGACGCCACCGTCAGCACGACGATTGAACCAAGCTACAGGCTGGGTGGATGCGTTAGCGATCTGTCCCATTAACAGTGACGTTGCCGAATCAGCAAGTGGATCGACTTTGTAAAGCGAGCCGTTGCCGATAAACGATTCGTTGATTGACACGTTTTTCAGAATCTCGTGCTCGCCGACTTGATCGACTGGAAGAATTCTGGACTTCGTCTTGTTTGCGTGATGGCCATGATACGATCCACCAAAAACTTCTGCGTCAAACTCTGGCCAAGCGTCCAATCCTTCAGGTGTTGGATCTTTTAACAAACAAAACGCATGGCTGGCCGTTCGAATTCCAATCACAGGTTTGCCTGCAGCGACAAACTTCCGCACAACCTCTAACTGTGATTTGGGCAGTGTCCTTCTGCGGACGCTGATTAACAATACGTCAGCCTCCGTGAGACGCGCGATACCAGGAAAGTCATTTCTCTTGTCCAGATCCGCGTGAATGATGTCGACTTTGTAGTCTTTACCCAACGAGTCGATCGCAAATCGCGGTAAAGTTTCATCTGTCTTGTATTCACGCTCCCCAATCAAAACGGCGATACGCTTTCGAGTATCCGATGGAAATCGAAAAGCAGATTTCGAAGTGTCAATTTGATCGCGTGTGACCGTTGGACAAACATACTTTTCGATATGCTGAACAATCAGGTCGGTTCCCGTATGATGATTTACAAAAGGTTTGGCTGCTGGGTTGTACATCGAATCAGTCAAATCTCTCACAAGCGCGACTTGGCGTCCGTTCTTGGCCAGCTGCCGCAAACCAAATGGCCGACCTAGCACACACATGTTCGTGTGCACGCCAACCATAAGGACATGCTTGATTTTCTGGTCCTCCAGGATCGACCAGATTTCTTTTCCATCCACCGAGACGTAATCTTTTTCTTCATCGATTTTGATCGTATCAATTTGTCTCTTCCAAGGCGCTTTGGGATTAAGCCCCCGTGACTCAAGTTCTTTTGCCCAGCGTTCATGATCAGCCGGGTCATCGTCCTCGCCTCCATCTGTTTGATCAATTGGATATTCACCGGCGGCTTCTGACGGAATTTCGTAGCACCATTGGCCGATCTTGTCTGGCAAAGATGTTGACATCGGGGTCGCGATCGCGCGATTCCGAGACGAATGGTTTTTATAGTAATCCATACAGCTACTGGGCGCGTGAATGATGGTCGCACCGCCACTCCGAGTCACCGCCACGAATTCGTCAATTTCAACGGCCAGTTTTTTAACGCGGCCTACCGCGTTGAAGCAATGATGCGAGTCCCACATGTCACAGACGATGACTGCGATCTCGTTTGGGTTCCAACTTTCAGCAGCCTCCACCACGTTGAACGATGAAGATCCTTCCGCGATCGGCTGGCGTGTACGGAGCAAAACATCGAATTTGCCTGACTGCGCTTGGACTTGAGAGCCCAACATTTCCAGTGCAAGAAATACCCCAACAAGGAACAAGGTGAGAATTAGATTCAGCTTCATGGTTTCACCAATCGTGCAAACAAATTCAGAAGAGTTATTGAGGCTATTTGATCATAAATTCGTGGCGATGCAAAAAAACGCACGCAGACCCTTATCACCGGATTCACTCGGCCCGTTGCCACCAAATCCGCGACAAAGGTGAGGTCGGTCCCGTTTGGCTTGATGATATACGAAACCATGCGTCCCCGTCCCATCGCTGTGATTAGCCACCTCCGCATCATTCGTTTCATGAGGCCGATCCAGGCACGCCCTCATCAGCACAGCCCACATAAATTCCGTCTAATGCCAATATCCCCTGCGGTTTTTTCAATTTTGGATTTGTAAACAAGGACATCGAAACTCCACTATCCAGCTCTTTTTCAATCGCCTGCGTTTTATGGATTTCAACAACCAATAATTACATGCTTTTTCGAGTTTGTGCTTACAGTTTGTTTAAACTCGACTTGCTGGTGCCCCACGATATTCAATTCCTCTAAGAGGTAATTGAGACTTAGTGCATCGCCTCGGTAAATTTGTGCGAATAACGCCATGTCGACGAATTCTGCCTGCGATTGTTTTTCCTGTCTCGCTGGGATGTCTTGGATGTCGGGACTTGTCGAAGTGACATTTTGATCTTGCCACGATGCGAAAGCACTTAATCCTGAACTGACGAAAGCTGATGCCAAAATAAGACAGCTTGCACCGAACTTGATTTCGCGGCCCGGTTAGCGTTGCGTTGATTGGATAAGTTGTTGCGAGATTGTTCCATCGCTCATGACAAATTCAAGATGCGAATCACTGGTATCCATGATCGATCACTTGGGACCGAAGTCACAAAGAAGAGAAATAATATTGGGATCATTTTTTCCTGATTAACTAATTTCTGGTGCTCTCCAATATTAACCAAGTGACAACCTCGAAGGTAAAACGGGGAATTGATTCCACTTGTCACCTACAATCTATAAAAGTTACTTTCTATTGAACTGTTTACTGCATCTAGGGGGCTCGATTTTATTAGATTATAAAAAAGGTAGTTGCTTTTACAGAATAGGACTGCGTGCTCTATGAAGACATGCAAAAGTCGTTGACTTCCATTACAGAGCAATAAAAAAGCACTCCCATTTGGAAGTGCTAAGTAGAGTCAGTTAATTTTTTACTGAAAAGTTTTAAAGGGTGGGCCTTTTTCTGACCAAGGCGTTACTTGTTACTTCGTTTCCCACTCCATACGTGCCGCTAAAGACATCGTTTAAAATATCCATGATTTCGAATGTACACCCAGTAGTCGGGCCGCCCAAGATAGCCGCAACCTTTTCCAGCAACACATCCATTCCTTGGTCGTTGCTGATAAACCCAAACCCTTTGCTGTTATTAAAAAACTTGACGGTTCCATTACTACGAGTGGTTTGGGTATCTGCGCTTGCCTTTGTGTCGGTCTTATCCTGAGCGGAGGTCGTAAGTGGAGTGAGTGCACAGATTAATAAGCAGGCCAAACCTAAAAACGCGATTCGATTCATTTTAATATTCTCTTGAGTTGGCAGTGGTTCTCTGGTGAGCCTGCTTCAATATGCAAAGGGTTTGCCATTGGCAAAACGTAGTGATGCAGCCGGATATCTGATCGATTCGCTCTCATTCTGCGATCATTGTCTCAAAACGAGACAAACCCCTCACACGGGCGAAGGCATGAGGGGGCGGCACTCCAATTGAATCCGAGGCCCGTTAGTCTTTTAACTCTTGATCCCACCATTGCCAAGCCTCGGGATCCGATCGGCGTAGCGCCTGGCGGCGACACCAAATGAACATCATGTTGCAGCCAAAAATCACCAGCATCATGATGAAGGCCAATATCCCACGTTCCCATCCAACTCGGAAGTATTCCATGATCCCGCCCGCCAGCGGAACGGCAAGCACGACAAATACGGTGGCGACTCGACTAGAAAGATTCTTTGCGCGGCGATGGTTGTCTTTCATGTACCCGGCAAGATCAGTCTGTGCCGAAATCGATTCCCGGCAATGGATTCCGATTAGCGACGCCAGCCCCATGCAGATGATAAAAAACAAGAGTAACGGAAGTTGATCGAACCAACCCATCGTCAAATAGCTCCAACTCGCAATCAGAGCCACCATGACCGTCATCGTTGGAGCAATCCAAAAAGCCCATCCCATCCAACCGGTTCGTGACTTATCAATCTGCGCTTTGATCAGAGATTCGAATCGCATTTTCAGATCTGCTGGAGGGTCCGGGACCAACTCTACCGTCGCCATGTCGTCGAGAAAATTTTTCATTTCGGAACTTTCTTTTGTAAATGTTTGACCAGAGTCAGTCTGTTGATAGGCCTCCCAAACCAGCTTTTCTTCAGCGGTCAGTTGACCACCATACAACACCTTAAGACAAAGTTTCTTAGTGGTTTCTTCGTTCATTGATTACCCTCCTGCTGGACCGCTTTAAGCTTCTCTGTCAATTTTGTTTTCGCGGTATGCAGGCGAGACCAAGTGGTTCCCTCGGGAACCTTAAGGATCTCAGCTATCTCGCGGTGTTGCAGTTCATCGATACAGAACAGCGTCAGGATCAGACGGTGTTTTGGTTCCAGTCGTTGAAAGGCGTGCTTCATCGCCTCGCGTGTCTCGTCGGCTTGATGATCGTGAGCGGGCGCTACCATCGTGTGTTCAAGATCAATCGTAGCGCCCTGAAAACGACCGCGGAGCCGAAGTTGCTTGTGGCAGACATTCAAAGCGATTCGGAAAAGCCATGTCTTGACATGAGCTCGGCCTTCAAATTGGTCCCAATTAAGATAGGCCTGAAAGAACGTCTGCTGAGTTGCTTCTTCGGCATCGGTCGCATTGCCGAACATTCGGAGTCCCAGCTGGAAAATACTTTTCCAGTGGTTCTCAACTGCGTCCGTAAATAAAGTACCGTTGCTGTTCATGCCCTTTAGACGATCAGATCTTTCATTCCTTCAATTTTTTCTTTGGAATTTGCGTAAATTGATACGTGACCCTATAAAAAGGGCAAAATCAACGGCTGGTCTCCTGATTGGCGAACCAATTTGTTTTTTGAAGGGCCACTTCGGAAGAGAGCCGCGTTACATATACAAACAAAAAAATAGCCCAGAGCTTCGCATCGGGCTAGTGTCTCGGTTCAACCGATCGTTAATTAATCGCGGCTATTTTTCAGCCCGGTCTCCAAGGGGCACCGGCGGCATTCGAGTTTGGCATTCAGTGCCGAGAGGTCTTCATCGACAAACTGACTCACCTGCTTGGCAACCCCCTGATGCTCAGCCAGGATGATGTCATATTGCTTTTCGTGGGTTAACGTTGGGCCCTCGGTGCTGGCCATCGCTCCGAACATCATGGCTAACTACCCAAACTGCGGCCAAAATGTTAGACGTTGCGGATTAAAATCCCTAACCGTTGACGCCGAAACGAAGATCCTTGCCGCGGATTAGTCAGAACTCTATCTTAAGCGAGCCGGTGCTGTTACTGAGCATCAAGCCAGTCGCGCGGGTTGGCGATTGGCAAAAGTGCTGGGTGGGTGAAATGGGGCGAGCAATTCCAGGTATGGCGAATCCGAAAACGTCAACCGACCCTCGGCTGGGTCTCGGTAGGATCTAAATGAAAAAAAAATAAAAGCAGCTATCAAGATACAAAAATGCGTGGCGTAAGAGACACGCCACGCATAATTGAAACGCAAACCTTACTGGTTGGGAACCGCCTTAAGCCGGTCGAACGCATCGCCAACCGTAAACGATCCTGGCTTCTGAACGGGAGGGAATTCTTTGAAAGATTCTAGGAACGGACCAACTACATCTCCCATTGGATACATAATCCACGCGTGATCAAACACCCAATCCCAGTATGTATTGGATGTGATTCTTGCGAATTCATAGGGATCCGTGCGGAGATTAAAGATGTACAATCAACGCATGCGGGTCAACCGAACTCACATGGATTCCCGGCGGCGGAGCTTTACGCAAACTTTTCCATTTTCTTCTTCAATAAAAGCTGGGAACGAGTCATCATACAAACAGCGATTAATCCCGAAACGAAATCGCAACTCATTGTGACGATTGTATAAACCATAAATTTGCGGAGTAATTTAATGTTGAATCTCAAAACCATCGTAAGCGTTGGACTTCTTTGTTGTATCTCCATTTGCGCATCGGCTCAGGACGCGGAAAAAGACAAAAAGAAGAATGCCCGAAAAAAACAAACTGACAAGAAACAGGTTGATCGTGTAGCCAACCGGCTTCTTGCCAGCTTCAAAAAGGCTGAATTGACCGAAGAGCAAACCAAGCAGGCCAAAGCGATCATTGCCAAACACGCGTCAAAAATCGAAGAGGCTCAAAAATCCGTAAACGCACTATTTTCTCGCGAGCAGCAAAAGAAAAGAGCTGCGGCGATGAAACAAGGTAAAAAAGATGGCCTCTCAGGCAAAGAGTTGTCGGCAAAGGTTGACGAAGTGACTGGCCAGACTGACGAGATTAAGAAAAAGTTAAACGAAGCCCGTAAAGTTGCTCAAAAAGCTATGGGAGCCGCCAAAGCCGATATCGCCAAGCTCTTGACCGAAGAACAAACCAAGGCGATGGGCAAGAAGCGTGGTCAGGGAAAGAAGAAGGACGGCGATAAAACGAAGAAGGACGGCGATCAATAGAAGAAAGACGGCAAGAAGAAGGGCGGCACAAAAAAACGACAACTAGGTTTTCCTAAACCGCATTGTGAAGTGGTTGTTGCCGTTACTTGTTTTGCACCATCCTGGACAACATTTCGTCATGCACGAATTGGCCAAGCAGTTTTGCTTGGCCAATTTTTTTATTTCGATGCAAATCTGAACCGAAATTTTTCTACAATCCAATGTTCCCGAAGCCACTTTCTATCGTGACGCAGGGCCGGTTCTTACCGGCCGAAATAAGCCCCCGTAAACGACTCTCCACCGAATCGTTTTTTTGTAGTTCCTGTAACCGGTTTGGCGAGCTTTTTTGCCGCCATCAACCCGGATGCATAATCGGTGCGCGCCCCACCTATCCTGAAAACCACCAGATCTTCAAATCCGAGCGAGATCGGTAGGCTCGGGAACAATTTGAGCCCCGTTCCATCAAACTTGAAACCCTCGGTTGTCAGTTGATAAATCTGGCGGCAAAATTGAGGACAAATATTTGACAACCCGCGCAAAGTACCGCAAAAAATTCGGTCCGTAGTGGATTGAAATCCCACTCAGTCGTGACTGATACTGAAAGGGATTTACTGATGAAAATTTCGCGAAGCGCTCTGTTTGAATTGGAGATTTTACGAGAATCTCTTAAATTTTCGATTTTATTTGTCTGGATACTGCAATAACGGTACATGGAGATAGAGCTCAGTGAAGTGAGAGACCAGCCGCTTTGACCGAAACACCACATATTCAACAGTACCTTCAATTCCGTAGCGAATTCATGGGCTACCTCTACGCCATCACGCGTGATGCGGATCTCTCGGAGGAGATATACCAAAATGCAGCGGTAGTCGTGATGGAACAAGTCGGAAAGCCAGGCACGATTCGCGATTTCCGCGCGTGGGCAAAGGAGGTTGTTCGTCGTCAAGCGTTTCATGCCATCCGGGAACGAGAAAAGGCGTCTAAATTAACGCGTGCTGTGTCTCCAGAATTAATTGATGTTGTTTCAATCGCTTTTGCGGAAGACCAGACCGAATCCGTGGCTGTTACCAGTGAATCTGCAGCCTTGAAAGATTGCTTAAACGGTTTGCCAACCGACAAAAGAACTCTCGTCGCCTTGCGATACGAAAGCGGTGCCTCCTTCGACTCGATTTCGAATCAGTTAAATTCGACTCCAGCGGCAATCCAGCGTGCCCTTAGCCGGGTACGAAAACTTCTACATGGATGTATTCAGAAAAAGTTGCGAATCGCGGAGGAAGCATCATGAACCACCATCTGAATAACGAGGCATCCAACCAGGATAACGTAGAAGAACTTATCATTGGGCATTTCGAGGGGAATTTGGATGCTGATCAGGAAAAGCAACTTGCTGCAGCGATTTCTAACTCCACTGAATCAAAAGCATTGTTTCTGTCCTATATGCGAATGGAGGGAAGATTGCATTCACTGGGACACGACGGGTTCCTTTCCGCAGACGATGCTCAGCCCACCCGCAGTCGAGTGAATGCGGTGAACGTTGCACCTGCCAATCGAAGTAGTACGGCTGAGCCGGTTAAGTCAGCGAAATCTAACTTGGGCATCAGGCGGCCGAAATACCAACAACATTCTCGCGTTTGGATGGCATCTTCATCAGTTGCTGTTTGCTGTATGTTGATCGCCATTGTTTGCTGGGGGCTATGGCCTTCGTCCGTTGACGCCAGCAGCGTATTGCGGAAAGCGCAAAACGCGGCTGCGGAGTTGATTGACCGCACCTATCGAATAACCATTTCAAGATCGGAACCGCCGTCGCGGACGCGAGAGTTCACGATCAATGTGCGGGGTGGAGGCCGATTCGTAATACAGCCTGCTGACGGTGCCTATGTGATGGGAAACGACGGGACCGACTTCTGGGTGACTCAGGAAAACGGACCTGTTTGGGTGACAAGCGATTTTCGATCGATTGCTCCGGAGCTGCGAAAGACGATCCCTGTCTGGCGATTGTTGGGACTTGCCGCTTCCCCGGACGAGCCCTTGTTGCTGGGGATATCTGATTTACTTTCGCTGATCGAACGCAAGTACGACGTAGAGCTCGTTGCATCAGATACTGTCAAAGAACATCACATGCGCGCGACGGCGAATTGGAGTAGACCGAACTACCCGGAAGTGATTGACCTTTGGTCGGACGTGGAGAGCGGTGTCGTACTTCGAGCCGAATCGAGGTTGCCAAACGGCAGACAGAGGCGATTTGAACTTGTCGAATCTGCGAAGTTGTCTCAGCAGTGGTATCACTACTCGGAACATGCCCCCGGAAGGAAGGTCAAGCGTATCCATGCTGCCGACTAGTGGATCGTCAAAGCTTACTTTTGGGATTGGCGTCAACGTGGCATAGGCTTCCAGCCTGTGTTCTTGTTGTCCAAGCTCACCGACAGTTTGGAAGCCTATCCGACTTTTAAAACTAAACCTGAATTCAAAGCTTCATCCTCACAACTTAAGGTCCAATCTTGTACAAAATATATCTCAACTGCTTTGTGATCGTGGCGATATCAGCGTTTTCATCCGTGCATGCAGACGACGCGATCAAGAAACAAATCCTGAAACTCTTCCCGCAGGCCGACACCAACAAAGACGGCGTCATCTCCGACGAGGAAGAAGCGGCGCTCAGTCGGCAGGTTCTGAAGCGATACCCGCGAGCCGACAAGGACGGAGACGGTGTTCTTTCCGATGCGGAAACGAAGGCCCTTCTTCGGCAAGCAGCCAAAAGAGCCCAGAAGAAGAATCCGAGCCCGGGCAACTCGCGAACCGACACAGCGAAGAAGAAGCCGACGCACGCCAACGTCAAATACGGCGAACACGAGCGACAGGTTTTCGACATCTGGCTCGCCGACAGTCCCAGGCCTACGCCACTGGCGATCTACATTCATGGCGGAGGGCTCCGCGCCGGCAGCAAGGAGAAGCTCAATCCGGCCGAACGCGATCAACTGCTTGAGGCCGGCATCTCCGTGGCCGCAATCAACTACCGTTACCTATCCACCGCCACGCCAAAGCCCATCCCGTACAGCGACGCGCGGCGGGCTTTGCAACTCATGCGCTCCAAGGCCAGGGAGTGGAACCTCGACAAAGACAAGGTGGCCGCTTTTGGCGGATCCGCCGGCGCGCAGATTTGCATGTGGCTGGCCTTCTCCGACGACATGGCTAAGCCCGACAGCAAGGATCCCATCGAGCGGGAATCCACCCGTCTGACCTGCGTGGCAACCTCTGGTGGTCAAACCACCACCAGCGCTGAATTCTGGCTGAAGACCATTGGCCCCCTGTTGGGAGACAAACAGAAAATCGAATCACTCGCCCGGCCCTTCGGCGGAGAGAGTGATCCGGTGAAAGCCCGCATCGCCATGTGGGGCGCCAAGACCTTGGAGGAGGCCAACGAAATCGCCAGTCGCCACACCGCCCTATCCATCGTTTCTCCGGACGATCCCCCGATCTTCATGAGCTATAGTATGTCGCCCACCGCCAAACTCCCCACCGATCCCAAGCGGATCCGCGGCTGGCTCATTCATCACGTCAATCTCGGCATCGCCCTCAAGGAAAAATCCGATGCCCTCAAGCACGAAGCCCATCTGAATTACCCCGGCGCGAAAACCAAATACGAATCGCAAGTTGAGTTCTTTGTGGACAAGTTAACGAAGTAGGAACCGGCCCTACTTCACTACTTCACCAAGAAATCAACGCGAAACTTGTGGGTAAAGCCCAGGTAGGAACCGACCCTACTTTACTGAATAACCGCAACTTGGAAGCCTATTCCACCAAACTTAAGGTTCAACTCATGTCCAAAACATTTCTGATCTGCTTTGCGATCGTAACGATGTCAGCGTTTTCATCCGTGAACGCAGACGATGCGATCAAAGCGAAAATCCTCAAGCTCTTTCCGCAAGCTGACACTAACGGCGATGGCGTCATCTCTGATGCTGAAGAGGCTGTCGTGTGGCGGCAAGCGCTGAAGCGACGCCCCCAAATCGACAAAGATGGAGACGGTGTTCTTTCCGATGCGGAAAGGCAGGCTCTGCTGCGGATGGCTGCCAAAAGAGCGAAACCGCAACCGGCCACCCCAACAGTCGAAACTCAAAGGGAAGCGGAGGACGCTGCTAAGATCTCCGCGAACGTCGACTCCATTTTTAGTACCGAAGAAATTCTTGACGAAAGCACGCTGGATACAAAAATCCTGCAGGACTGGCATGTGGACGAGGTGACAGGCACGACGCGACAAAAGCTGATCGAAATCAATGTTGCTGAGTGGTGGCCGGGACAAGATTACCGGATTCCGGTGCGGCTGATCGTGCCGCTCGA